>NZ_JAPIVJ010000097.1:0-519 GCF_054182245.1 Komagataeibacter sp. NFXK3 | reverse complement strand
GGTTGCGCGCAAGCTGCTCGATCAGCGCGGTGTCGAGCGGCTTGGCGAAGCGGGCATCGGCCACGGTGGGGGCAAGCCCCTGCGCTGCCAGCATGTCAGCCGCCTTCAGCGCATCGGCAAGCCTCGGCCCGAGCGAGAGGATGGCGATGCCGCCCTGCTCGGGGCCGGACTGGCGCTGCATTTCACGCACGATTCGCCCGCGCCCGATCTCGATGATCTGGCCCGCGGCCGGCAGTTCCAGCCCCAGCCCCGCGCCGCGCGGGTAGCGCAGGCCGAGCGGGCCTTCGTCAAATGCGATGGCGGTGGCGGTCATGTTCAGCAGTTCAAGCTCGTCGCTCGGCGCCATGAGCGTGATGCCGGGCAGGCAGCCCAGATAGGCGATGTCGAAGGAACCGGCATGGGTCGCGCCATCGGCGCCAACAAGGCCCGCGCGGTCGATGGCGAAGCGCACCGGCAGCTTCTGCAGCACCACGTCATGCATCACCTGGTCATAGGCGCGCTGCAGGAAGGTGGAATAGA
>NZ_JAPIVJ010000096.1:0-524 GCF_054182245.1 Komagataeibacter sp. NFXK3 | reverse complement strand
ATACGATTAAATTCTTTAGGCTGCGCATCGCTACCTGTTTTTTCATGCAGCACCTCGACACGGCATATCCACCCACCTCTCTGCTGACCAGCATGTTTACGTGCGATCCGATAGAGGGCCCGCTCTAGCAGCCTGTCGGGTTGGGGTACCCTGTGAAGGGTAAGGTTGTAAGGTGGTGAGATGAGCAGCTTCATCCCGTTTGACCGATCCCAGCCGTATCTTCTGCCTCCTGATCTGAAGTCGTGGCTTCCGGCTGACGATATGGCGCATTTCGTTGTCGCAGCCGTTGAGCGGGTTCCGATGAGTGCGTTCTGCGTGCCAGTACGCACGGGTGGCAAGGCACAGTACCATCCGCGCCTGATGTTGGCCCTTCTGATCTTCAGCTATGCGAACGGGTTGTTTTCCTCACGCCGGATCGAGCGGGCGACATATCGCGATATCGGGGTGCGCTTCGTGGCGGCGAACCTGCATCCGGATCATGATACGATTGCGACCTTCCGCCGGACGAACCGGACAGCCATTGA
>NZ_JAPIVJ010000095.1:0-525 GCF_054182245.1 Komagataeibacter sp. NFXK3 | reverse complement strand
CACTTGCCGCTGCCGAGGCGCGTGCCGAGGTCGCGGAAGCCCGTGCGGCCAGCGCCGAAGCGCAGATTGCCCATCTCAAACATCTTATCGCGCGGATGCGCCAGGACCGTTTCGGCGCCTCGTCGGAACGGGGGCGCCGCCTGCTGGCCCAGCTCGAACTCGAACTGGAAGAGCTGGAGACGACACTCGCCGAGGACGCGCCCGAAAATGCGGCGGATCCCGCCGTCCGTGCGACAGCACCCAGGAGCAACCGGGGGCGCCAGCCCCTGCGTGCCGATCTGCCGCGCGAGCGGGTCGTCATCCCCGCACCGACACAGTGTCCGTGCTGTGGCAGCGATCGTCTGAGCAAACTGGGGGAGAGCGTCACCGAGACGCTGGAAGTGATCCCGCGCCAGTTCAAGATGGGGTGGACGGCCTCCATGCGGCATCAATGTGCCATGCTGGGGTCGGAATGACCATTCAGAGGAGACCGCCCGGATGAAAATTACCATGATCGGCCTGGATATCGCCAAGTCCGTTTTTCAG
>NZ_JAPIVJ010000094.1:0-529 GCF_054182245.1 Komagataeibacter sp. NFXK3 | reverse complement strand
GCGCCTCTGCCACCTGCATGAAACAATTGACCATCACTTGAGGACGATGTGCCGTCTCCCCAGAGTGACGCCAGGGGCAGCCCACGATGGGCTGCAACCATACGGCCAAGGGCTTCGGCGTATCCGGTCTCGCTGATATGCCAGTCATGCAGATGCGCCAACTGGCGCAGGGTGGCACCCTGACAGGTCTCGGCCATGCGTGTCAGACCAAGATTAATGCCATCCGCCAGGATCACCGTCAGCAGGGCGCTTTTGTCATCCGCGACACGGCTGGAGCGGCGATGGGCAAAGCAGTCGGTGAAACCGGTCCAGCGATCCACTTCCAGCAGAAGATCAGTAATCTTGATCCGTGGCATCCGGTCGTAAGCCGCCCGCCTCAACTCTTCCACAGCAGGGGGTGTGATTGCTTTCAGAGGCGAAATCACAAGACCATGTGCATCAAGCCGGACCTGTGACAACTCGCCCTTCCTGGCAAGAGCCGTCACCCGGTTCAGCGCGGTTTCCAGCACTGCACGCCGTTGAGAAAGGA
>NZ_JAPIVJ010000093.1:0-635 GCF_054182245.1 Komagataeibacter sp. NFXK3 | reverse complement strand
CTTCATGGCAAGCCGCCAGGGTTCGGTGATCCGGCGCGGTTCCCTGTCTTCAGGAGGTGGCCGGAAGTCATAAGGCCTGCGGGCGCAGGGCCGTCCGATGGCGACCAGCGGATCGATGCCTTTTTTCCGCAGGTCCCGGACCGCCTGCCCGCTGGCGTAACCGGTGTCGGCGAGCACTGTCTTTGGGAGACCGATCGTGTTTTCCATCGACAGCACGGTGCTGGCAAAGGATGGCGCGTCCGCTGACGTGGCGACAACGTCGGTTGTCACGATCAGCTGACTGCCTTCGGCGCAGACCACGGCCTGGGCATTGTAAGCCTGCCGGAACTCGTGGGCGTCCGAACGCCGCATGAGGCGGCTGTCGGGATCGGTCAGACTGATCTGCCGGTCGGGTGGCGGTTCATCATCCGGCGGTTTCGGCGCCCTGCCACGACGCCCTGTTTTCGCATCATAAGCGGCTTTCTTCTTCTCGTATGCCGGTCGCGCCGCCTCGGCCTGCGCTTTCGCATCTGCTTCCAGCCGGGCGCAGGCTTCGTCCAGCTTCGCTTTCAGTGTTTCCCGTCGGGCAAGCGCTTCCGGCAATGCCTGCGGATCGCTGTCTGTGGCATCTGCGTGCTCCGCCTGGTCCATCAGTT
>NZ_JAPIVJ010000092.1:0-824 GCF_054182245.1 Komagataeibacter sp. NFXK3 | reverse complement strand
TGCCGCCGGCGTGCAGGCCTGTGGTTCAACCAGATAATGGGCGCACATCTGTAAAAAACGCCGGTTATAGTCCCGCGCCCGGCCAACAAAAACCGTTTCCACCGCAGTCTTCATATTATCGTAAATGCCCCGCTGGCATGCACCCCTGAAGAACGCAAAGCCCCGGTCATGCGCGTCAAACACCATTTCCTGCGCCTCGCGCGGATAGGCACGAATGAACATCATCCGGCTGTGGCACAGACGCATATGCGCGACCTTCACCTTTACCGCCACACCACCCAGAACGACAACCTCATGGCTCCAGTCAAACTGGTAAGCCTCTCCAGGTGCAAAACTCAGCGGAACATAGGCGGCCCGCCGCCCCATCTCATGGCGGTCTTCCCACCGTCGGCCATATCGCCTTACGGCATCATAGCTTCCTTCATATCCTTCCTCACGCAGCAGTTCGAACAGACGGATGAGGCTCAGCCGTTCGCGGGCCGGACGCGCCACGTTCTCCTCAAGAAGAGCGCACAATCTTCCCTCCCATGGACCAATCCGGGGAAGAGGCTGTCGTTCTCGGTGATAGTCAAAAGACGTCTGTCCCGACCGGATCACCTTGCGTACCGTCTGCCGCGATATCCCAAGGTCCCGGCAGATCGCCTTGATCGCCTTTCCTTCGACAAAATGCGCGCGACGGATCTTTCCAATTGTTTCCACAACAAGCATCCCAAACCGGGCCTCCATTCAGCATGAAGGCCATCGTGAACCCGTTTCTCAGAAAGGGGTCGTTTTTGGCTGCCTGTCCCCCTTCCGAAGGGGTCACTTTTCCATGCCGCTTAACA
>NZ_JAPIVJ010000091.1:0-872 GCF_054182245.1 Komagataeibacter sp. NFXK3 | reverse complement strand
GGTATCAATGGTCTTCCGGATGGTGATGCCTCTGCCGCGCAGGTCACGAAAATATCGTGCCGCCTCGATCATGACATCACGTCCCCCGATCTCCACCAGATCCAGGGCACCAAGCATCCGCCGTGCCTTGTTGAAATCCCGCTCACTCGCAAATCCCTGGAGAACTTCCGTCATCATCAGATCCCCAATAGCGACAGGTTCTTCTCCCAGAAGCCGGTCCAGAACATCAACCTGTGGCGTCACCGTACCCCGGAAAAAATCGATCCAGACCGAAGAATCCACCAGAATCATGCGTCGGAGCGCATGGCATCGAGATCACCCTGCCAGTCGAGCTTTCCCCGCAAGGTGCGGAGCTCCCGCTGCTGCTTCAGCCTGATCAGCATACGCAGTCCCAGTTCCACGGCTTCCCGTTTGGTCTTCACACCGGCCGCTTTCAGCGCATCGGTCATGAGGGCATCGTCAATGATGATGTTTGTTCGCATGATGTGTATCTCCAATAGAAATAATACACATTAAATCATCCGCTCTCAAGCATGCCGCAGGACATCAGGTCTCCTCCCACGGATTGAGAACCCGCACACCGGCCGCCTCGAAAGGAGACACGTCGCGGCTGGCCACGACATAACCCCGGGATGCAGCGGTGGCTGCAATATAGCCATCTGCCTTGCCAATTGCCCGACCTTCTGACCTGGCCCGCACCATCAGTTCGGCATAGGCCTGAGACGCCGCCAGATCGAACGACAGAACACGCCCCGCGAACAAGGGCAATACCTCCTGTTCCAGCCGCTCATGCAGTACAGAACGCCGCCGACCGGTCGGCATCGCCCCGATCCCGAAACGCAGTTCCGCCACCGTGACGGCAGACAGGAAAA
>NZ_JAPIVJ010000090.1:0-877 GCF_054182245.1 Komagataeibacter sp. NFXK3 | reverse complement strand
GCTCGCCAAAGATTGGGAACAATCCATTGCGTCCTCAACCGCATGGACATTGATCGCCTCGATCCGCATGCTCACACGACGGACAGCAAGGCATTGTCAAGCTTGAAAAACTTTCGGATCGGGCTCTCAATCTCGTCCCGTTTGATGGTGCAGGTAGGCCAGCCGCCGGGATGCGGTAGCAGCGCGGACGAACCGGGCGGATGACGCATAGGATTTGCGGAAGATGATATGTCCAACGGGCCGGAAGCCCGCCGCCTTCCAGGCCCGCCATGAACAGGTCAACCCGGTTCCACGCATAGAACGAGAGGGCGAAGCCATGCGGCGTTGTCGTCATTGCGCACTGTCCGCCCGTCCCGGCCCTGATAGCGGAGCAAATAGGGCGGGTCGGTGAGGATGAAATCTACGCTTCCGCGCGGCCCTGCCCCTCTGTAGGCGGCGTTTGGGAGAAGAAAAACAAAGAGTTTTTCTTCCTCATGATAGACAGAGAAGCCTGCGGGAACCTTTACAGAATATAGACACCCCCATTATGGGGGGTTCTTGACAGTGGGCAAAAAAAAACCCCATTGTGGGGGTATGGAAAAGCTAAAGCCCCATTACGATCTCACCGACATCAAGAGCGCTTTCGCTGACCCGAGCCAATTGAACCGTACTTTCGTGGCAACTCAGGGCGCTCAACGGCTGGGGCTTGTTTCGCAGCAGATCGTCGATGTCATTCAAAGTCTGGCGCATTCGGATTTCGACAAGTCGACGCGGATTTCTTCTGTGGTTGCCGTCCGTTATGCAAGAGTTTTCTGACCCATATTGACGTGTGATCGTGTGCGGTCTTCTGTAAGGCCTGTTGATGTGGCCTTTCAGAAGCCACTGGCCAGTATGGTGA
>NZ_JAPIVJ010000009.1:0-160279 GCF_054182245.1 Komagataeibacter sp. NFXK3 | reverse complement strand
TCCTTTCTCAACGGCGTGCAGTGCTGGAAACCGCGCTGAACCGGGTGACGGCTCTTGCCAGGAAGGGCGAGTTGTCACAGGTCCGGCTTGATGCACATGGTCTTGTGATTTCGCCTCTGAAAGCAATTACACCCCCTGCTGTGGAAGAGTTGAGGCGGGCGGCTTACGACCGGCTGCCACGGATCAAGATTACTGATCTTCTGCTGGAAGTGGACCGCTGGATCAGCTTCACCGACTGCTTTACCCATCGCCGTTCCAGCCGTGTCGCGGATGACAAAAACGCCCTGCTGACGGTGATCCTGGCGGATGGGATTAATCTTGGTCTGACACGCATGGCCGACACCTGTCAGGGTGCCACCCTGCGCCAGTTGGCGCATCTGCATGACTGGCATATCAGCGAGGCCGGATACGCCGAAGCCCTTGGCCGTATGGTTGCAGCCCATCGTGGGCTGCCCCTGGCGTCACTCTGGGGAGACGGCACATCGTCCTCAAGTGATGGTCAATTGTTTCATGCAGGTGGCAGAGGCGCTGCGATCAGCGATATCAATGCGCGCAATGGCAGTGAACCGGGCGTCAGTTTCTACACCCACATCTCCGATCAGTATGATCCGTTTTCGACCCGGGTGATTGCTGCGACGGCCGGTGAAGCGCCCTATGTTCTGGATGGACTGCTTTATCATGCTAACGGACTTTCCATTGAAGAGCATTATACAGATACGAGTGGGGCATCGGATCATGTTTTCGGGCTGATGCCCTTCTTTGGTTATCGATTTGCGCCCAGGATACGGGATCTGAAAGAGCGGAAACTTCACCTTTTTCCGGGACAACACCCGGGCGAACTTCTGGGTGGGATGGCCGGTGACCTGATCAATACCAACCATATTGTGGAACACTGGGACGACCTGCTGCGTCTCGTCACATCTATTCGGAGTGGAACCGTGACCGCTTCGGCCATGCTGCGCAAACTCGGATCTTACCCCCGTCAGAATGGTCTGGCTGTGGCTTTGCGCGAAGTCGGCCGGATCGAACGGTCAATTTTTATGCTCGACTGGATACAGGATCTGGATTTGCGCAGACGAACCCAGGCTGGACTCAATAAGGGAGAAGCCCGGAATGCGCTGGCTCGGGCGCTCTTCTTCAATCAGCTTGGCGAACTGCGGGATCGGCGTTTTGAAAATCAGGCCTATCGGGCGTCAGGTCTGAACCTGCTGGTGGCAGCGGTCATCCTATGGAATACGCGCTATCTTCAGTCTGCCATCACGACGCTCGGTATTTCAGATGACCTGGCCCAGCATATCGCACCCCTCGGCTGGGAGCATATTTCTCTGACAGGCGACTATCGCTGGAATGTCGATGAGCAGCCCGAAGCTGGCGCGTTACGACCGCTTCGGGTACCTGCATCCCTACTTGTTGCGTGAACCTCAATGTGGCCAGTTCTACAGGTGTTCACTCCAAGCGTACGTAAAATACACTTTCGTGTCGTGATCCCTATTAACGGGATTAGCTTCCGTTACATGATACTGGAGGAATATCCATCATGTCAGCTTTCATAAAACCACAGACCCCCGCCGCGTGGGCGATCCTGGGTCTTGCGGTTGTCATCGTTCTTCTGGGGCTGCCCCTTGCTTACATGGGTGCCGAACTCATGTTTCTGGGCGGCTCGTGGTATTATGTCATTATTGGCATAGCCGTTACGGCCGCGGGCGTGCTCATGGCCATGGGCCGGGCCATGGGGGCCATCGTGTATCTGGCCGCTGTTGGCGTGACATGGCTGTGGGCCTTCTGGGAGGTCGGGTTTGATGGCTGGGGCCTGCTGCCCCGCGTGTTCGGGCCGACCATCCTCGCCATTGCTGTTGCCCTGTGCCTGCCCGCCCTGCGCCGCATGGAAAATGCCCACTCAACATCCGTGCGGGAGGTCGCATAATGTCCGCCAAAAGCCCCATGCTTCGCACATTGCTGCTTGGCGCCACCATTATCGCGGGCACTGCGGGTTCCGTAGCCCTCGCGCAGGTGCCCCCTGCCGACCAGCCGCCCGGTAACGGCAATGCCACGGTCTCGCCCGGCACGCCCACGCCGCCGAGCGATGCGTTCTCGCCCCCTTCGCCCAATGCGCCGCAGTCGCCTGGTGTGAACGCCGCTAACATTCCTGACGGGCCGCCCGCCGAGCCCAGCGAAGCCACCCCCATGGTGGACCAGGTCACGGCCAACCCCGCGCATGATGACTGGCCCGGCTACGGGCGCGATGACAAGGCAACCCGCTTCTCGCCGCTTGACCAGATCACGCCATCCAATATCGGCCACCTCAAGCGCGCCTTCATCTACCACACCGGCAGCAAGCCGGGGCCGGGGCAGACCAACAAATGGGCTGCCGAGACCACGCCCATCAAGGTTGGCGACGGTCTGTACATGTGTTCCGCGCTGAATGACATGATGCGTATCGACCCGGCCACCGGCAAGGAAATCTGGCATTTCCACGCCAACGAGAAATACGAGAGCATTCCCTACACGGCAGCATGTAAGGCGGTGGTGTATTACACCTCCTCCACCGTGCCGGAAGGCGAGCACTGCCATCACCGCATTCTTGAAGCCACGCTGGATGAACGCCTGATCGAGGTGGACAGCGAGGACGGCAAGGTGTGCGAGGGCTTTGGCTGGCACGGCATGGTCAACCTGATGAAGGGCATGGGTGAATCGGTACCCGGTTTCGTGGCCGAGACCGCGCCGCCGCCCATCGTCAACGGCGCGATCATCACCAACCAGGAAATTCTCGACGGCCAGCGCCGCTGGGCGCCCTCGGGCGTGATCCGCGGGTACGATGCCGAGACCGGGCGCTTCCTGTGGGCATGGGATGTCAATCGCCCGCATGAGCATGGTGAACCGAAGGAAGGCGAGCATTACAGCCGCGGCACCCCCAACTCCTGGGCGGCCATGATTGGCGATAACGCGCTGGGGCTGGTTTACGTGCCGACCGGCAACTCGGCGGCCGATTACTACAGCGCCATGCGCAGCCCGGAAGAAAACAAGGTCTCCTCCGCCGTCGTGGCGATTGACGTGAAGACCGGCGAACCGCGCTGGGTGTTCCAGACCGTGCACAAGGATGTGTGGGACTACGACATCGGCTCCCAGCCCACGCTGATGGACTTCACCAAGCCCGATGGCTCGACGGTTCCGGCCCTGATCATGCCCACCAAGCGTGGCCAGACCTTTGTGCTTGACCGCCGCACGGGCGACCCGGTGCTGCCGGTTGAAGAACGGCCCGCGCCCTCGCCGGGCATGGTGCCGGGTGATACGCGCTCGCCCACGCAGCCCTGGTCGGTTGGCATGCCACGCCTTGGCTTTGCCCCCCTCAAGGAAGCCGACATGTGGGGCATGTCGCCAATCGACCAGCTTTACTGCCGCCTGAAATACCGCCGCGCGCATTACGTGGGTGAGTTCACCCCGCCCAGCATCGACAAGCCCTGGCTGGAATATCCCGGCTATAACGGTGGCTCGGACTGGGGCAGCGTGGCCTATGATGAAAAGACCGGCATCCTGATCGCCAACTGGAACAACACCCCGATGTATGACCAGCTGGTCAGCCGCAAGAAGGCCGACAAGCTGGGCCTGATGCCGGTGGATGACCCCAACTTCAAGCCCGGTGGCGGCGGTGCGGAAGGTGCTGGCGCCATGGCGGAAACGCCCTACGGCATCGTGGTCTCGCCGTTCTGGGATGAATATACGGGCATGATGTGCAACCGGCCGCCCTATGGCATGATCACCGCGATCGACATGCACACCCAGAAAGTGCTGTGGCAGCACCCGCTGGGCAGCGCGCGCGCCAACGGCCCGTTCGGCCTGCCCACGCACCTGCCGCTGACCATCGGCACGCCCAACAATGGCGGCCCGGTCATTACCGCTGGTGGGCTGATCTTTGTTGCGGCCACGACCGACAACATGATCCATGCTTTCGATATCCATACCGGCAAGGAAGTGTGGAACGACGTGCTGCCCGGTGGCGGCCAGGCCACGCCCATGACGTATGAATACAAGGGCAAGCAGTATGTCGCCATCATGGCCGGTGGCCACCACTTCATGATGACGCCCGTGACGGATGACCTTGTGGTCTATGCGCTGGATAACGTGAACTGATCCAACCCGTCATGACCTGACTGACCCGACCGGGGCCGTGCAATGCGGCCCCGGTTTTTTTATGTGCCGTGCCGCGCAGTCTTTGTGTTGCCCATTGTATGGCACGAAAGCACGCCCTATCCCTTATGGTCGAACATGAGGGACAGGGCATGGAAAACATCCTTCTTCTGAACGGCGGAAAACAGTTTGCCCATTCGCACGGCCGGCTCAATGACACCTTGCAGGCTGTCGCGGCACAGACGCTGGCAGCCGCAGGTTTTGCCCTGCGGCAGACAAAGATTGATTCGGGCTATGACATTGAAGAAGAAGTGCGCAACTTCCTGTGGGCCGATCTCGTGATCTACCAGATGCCGGGGTGGTGGATGGGCGCGCCGTGGATTGTCAAGAAATACATGGATGAGGTCTTTACCGCCGGTCACGGCACGCTATACGCCAGCGATGGCCGCAGCCGCGCCCACCCCGGGCGCAGATATGGCTCCGGCGGGTTGCTGCATGGCAAACATTACATGCTTTCATTGACGTGGAACGCCCCGGAAGAAGCCTTTACTGACCCCGCGCAGTTTTTTGAGGGCAGGGGGATCGATGCTGTCTATTTCCCTTTCCACAAGGCCAACCAGTTTCTTGCACTCTCGGCCCTGCCGACCTTCCTGGCGACGGACGTGATCAAGAACCCGTCCATCGAGGCGGATATCCAGCGCTATCGCCAGCATCTGGCCCAGGTGCTGGCGTTTACCCTGCCATGAGATCATGGGAACGGGGCGGCCTGTTGCCCGGCGCATGGAAACGGAGATGAACGGACCCGATTCCACCCGCCCGCGCTGCAAGTGGGCGCAGGCTGATGCCATGATGATGACCTATCATGATGAGGAATGGGGCGTGCCCGTGCATGACAGCCGCCAGTTATGGGAAATGCTGGTGCTCGAAAGCTTTCAGGCGGGCCTGTCCTGGCGCACGATCCTGCGGCGGCGTGACGGGTTTCGTCGTGCTTTCATGGGGTTTGATCCCGATCGCGTCGCGCGGTTTACCGAGGCCGATATCAGCCGCCTCATGGCCGATCCCGGCATTATCCGCGCCCGCGCCAAGATCGTGGCGGCGATTGGCAATGCCCGTGCCTATGTGGCCATGCGGGTGGCAGGCGAGGATTTTGCCACCTTCGCATGGGGCATGCTGCCCGGCGGCAAGGCAGTGCATGAACCGACACCTGTGGTGCAGGCACAGTCACCCCTGTCGCAGGCCATGGCATCAGCGCTGAAGGCGCGGGGCTTTCGTTTTGTCGGCCCGGTTACGGCCTATGCCTGGATGCAGGCCGCCGGCATGATCCATGACCATGAGGCTGGCTGTTTCCGTCATGCCGGGGCAGGGATGTAAGGGGTGTGGTCCCGCACACATGCAGTGCGTCCTGACGCAAGAAAATTTACGGTAATATCAGCATTATTTTCCATCTTGGTGGGGAGGGGCGGCCTGAAGGGCGCGCGGCTTCAGGCTGATGTTGCATAACAGCAACATCAATTGTTTCGATAAGAAATTATTCCGGAACAGATATGGTTAAGCCCCTGTTTGTTGTTTAAGGGTAAAGGGCTGTTTTCGTTGATTGCTTGGGATTTCTTGATGACAAACGCTCATCCGCGTAAAGCCCCCACGCGTAGGCAACTCCTTACCCGTATCGGCACACTGGCCGGTAGCGCCGCGCTGTATCAGGCCATGACCTCCATGGGGCATGCTCAGGGCACGGATTTTACCGCGCCACCCGTCCTGTCAGGTGCAAAGCGTGGTACCCGCGTGCTGGTGCTTGGTGCGGGGCTTGCGGGCATGCTCGCCGCCTACGAACTGCGCAAGGCAGGCTATCAGGTCCAGATACTGGAGTTTCAGGGCCGTGCCGGTGGCCGCAATATCAGCCTGCGTGGCGGTGATACGGTTGCTGAACTGGGCGGCGCAACCCAGAAGGTCGGTTTCGCCTCGGGCAACTACATCAATCCCGGCCCGTGGCGCATTCCCTACCACCATCAGGGCCTGCTGCATTACTGCCGCGAATTTGGCGTGGAACTCGAGCCGTTTATCGAGCTCAATCACAACACCTGGCTCCATTCCAGCAAGGCATTTGGCGGCAAGGCCGTGCGCTACCGCGAATATGCCGCTGACTTCAATGGCTTTACGGCTGAGCTGCTCGGCAAGGCGATCGACCAGCACAAGCTTGATGATGCGGTCTCGCCCGATGAGCGCGAGCACGTGCTCACGGCCATGCGCCAGTGGGGCAACCTTGATTCCGGGCTGAACTACCGCAAGGGCGTGATCAGCTCCGAGTGCCGTGGCTATGAAAAGGCGCAGGGCGGCGGCCTCAATGGAGAGCCCGTGCCCTCTGATCCGTTCGACCGCAAGGATGTGCTGGCTTCGGGCCTGTGGACATGGATGGCCTTCCATGAACGCCTCGAGATGCAGACCACCATGTTCCAGCCCGTAGGCGGCATGGACATGATCGGCAAGGGCTTCAACCGCCAGGTGCATGACCTCATCACGCTCAACTGCAAGGTCACGTCCATCCATCAGGACGACAAGGGCGTGAGCGTTACCTATAACGACATGAACCATGGCGGCGCCGTGCGCGAGGCCAAGGCCGATTACTGCGTGTGCACCATTCCGCTGCCCGTGCTCTCGCAGCTTGACGTGCAGGTCAGCGCGCCGCTCAAGGCCGCGATCATGGCGGTGCCCTATGGCTCCTCCGTCAAGCTCGGGCTGGAGTTCAAGCGTCGCTTCTGGGAGGAAGAGGACCAGATCTATGGCGGCATCAGCTTTACCGACCAGCCGATCAGCCAGATCTCCTATCCCAGCCACGGCTACTTCTCGCGCGGGCCGGCGGTGCTGCTTGGCGGCTACATGTTTGGCCCGGCGGCCTACGATTTCGCGGGCATGACCCCGCAGGAGCGTATCGAGCGCGCGCTGGCACAGGGCGAGGTGTTCCACCCGAAACATTACCGCAAGGAGTTCTCCAACGGCGTGAGCTTCGCATGGAGCCGCGTGCCCTGGTCCATGGGCTGCTGCTCGATGTGGAGCGAGCAGGCCCGCAAGACCCACTACAAGGCGCTGTGCACCATGGATAACCGCGTGGTTCTGGCCGGTGAGCATGCATCCTATGTGGGCTGCTGGCAGGAAGGCGCCATCCTTTCCGCCCTCGATGCCGTAACCCAGTTGCACAAGCGCGCGCAGGGAGCCAGCTGATGCGTAAGATCCTTCTCCTGTCCGCCCTTGCAGTCCTGCCGCTGCTTGCCGCCCCTTCCGGCCCCGCGCGCGCCGATAGCGCCGCCGCCGTGGTGGGAAAGGTGCAGCCCATGACCACGGGCGAGGATGTGTACCGGCATGTCTGCCAGGGCTGTCACATGCCTGATGGCAAGGGGGCGATGGGCGCGGGTGCGCAGTTCCCGGCTTTTGCAGGCAACACCAAGCTGCAGAGCAGTGCCTACCCGGTTTATGTCATCCTGAACGGATATGGTGGCATGCAGTGGTTTTCTGGCATGCTGAAAGATGACCAGATCGCCAATGTGGTGAATTATATCCGCACCCATTTTGGCAATCATTACACCGATGCCGTCACCGCGGCTGACGTGGCCGCCCAGCGGCCCCCCGCAACACCAAAGGAGCAGTAAAAGAATGTTCGACCTCAGGAAAACCGTTGCCGCCGTGGCGGTTCTTGGCGGCATGGCGGCTGCCATGCCTGCTCATGCCGATGATGGCATCGTGCGCCATGTGGAGGGGACATTCCCCATTTCCACCGCCATTGAGGTGCCTGCCGGGGCATCCACCGTGTATCTGAGCGGCCTGGGCCCGACGGTGCAGGACAAGAAGGCCGACCCCAAGAGCATTGCCGCCTATGGTGATACGCAGGCGCAGACCTATGCGGCCCTGCGGCGCACCCAGGATGCGCTGAAAAAGATGGGGCTGGACATGGCCGATGTGGTGCAGATGCACATCTACATGGCGGAAGACCCCAAGCTGGGCAAGCTCGACTTTGATGGCATGATGAAAGCCTACACCCAGTTTTACGGCCCCACGGCCAAGCAGCCCAACCTGCCGGTGCGTTCGGCCATTGGCGTGGCGCATCTGGCCAACCCGGGCTGGCTGGTTGAAGTCGAGACCACGGCCGTGCGCGCGCCGGCCAAATAACATTTTCCCGGGTGCCGCCTTTGTAAAAAAGGCGGCATGCCCCGAATGCTTTTTAAAACTGATTATTTCATTCAGTCTTTATGGCATGTGCCTGAAAAAAGGGGATCGCTTGGATCCCCTTTTTTGTGCCTAGGGCTCAGGGCAGCGGGTGCTGAGCGTCAAGCGCCTTGCGCTTTTCAACCACGGCGGGTGGCGTCAGGGCTTCCTTGCGGCCGGTGGCCACTTCCTCAGCAGTAAACACGGTTGCATCGGGGCCTGAGGGCAGGCCGGCCACATGGTTCAGTATGGCAGCGACCTGGTCATCGGGCAGGGTCTTGAAGGGCGGCATGAAGCTTGCATAGGTATTGCCTGCGGCGGTAATCGGCCCCATCAGGCCATTCAGCGCCACGGCAATGACATACTGCCTGCCTTCGGGTGTGGCGGCGATCTTGCCCACGCGCCCGGCCAGCGGCGGGAACTGCCCGGGCACGCCCTGGCCATCGGCCTGGTGGCAGGCGCTGCAATTGGTCTGGAACAGGGCCGCACCATCAGCTGCAAGTGCGGGTGCCGCGGGAAGGGAAAGGGAGAAGAGAGCGGCCAGCAGTCTTTGTTTCATCGATCGTTTCCAGCTATGACAATTATTTGAAGCCGTCGAAAATCAGGCTTTTCAATCGTTTCCCTGTCGATCCTATTATAAAGCAGGCGCGCTGCCTATATCACCGCCCTTACAGGCACCGGCGCCTACGTGGTTTGACCCGCGCCTGTGTTCACAAATCCACATTGCCTGCAACAGATCGAATTACAGCGGTGAATGGCTGGCCGCCTCCTGCTCGATGGCGCATGCATGCGTAGCGGGTGCGGTCGCCCTGCTGCGCAGGGCGGCCAGTTCCGCCCGGGCCGCGTCCATATCCGCACGGAAGGCCGCGCTTCCATGCAGGGCGGCAATCTCGGCTGCGCCCAGCATGTAGCCTGCCTGCACGTCACTTTCCCAATGCACGCCGCATATGATCCGGCTCTCGCCAAAAACCCGGCCGCGTTGCAGGATCTGCGTTGCGCGCTCAGGCAGCAGTTCGGCCAGCACCAGCGCCGTGCTCCAGCCCAGCATGGTATGGCCCGAAGGATAGGCGCCTGATGTTGCCAGATGCGCCCGGTCCTTTTCGGTGCAGATGGGCTGGCTGTTGCCAACAAAAGGCCGTGGCCGGTGCCAGTAGGCCTTGCTGTTACGCATGTCGGCAATTTCCGACACATCCATCTTGTGAATGAGCGCGCTGAGTTCTGGCGCATCGGTGGTGTTCAGGGGCAGGTCCGCCGCACAGGAAAAACTGCGCAGCAGCGCGTTTTCATGCAGGTCGGCATCTGCCGTGGCCAGCGCCCAGCGCGGACTGCCCCGCAAGGCGCGGGTGGTGGTGAAGGCGTGGTCATCATTTGCCTGCCGCACCGTTCCGGGCTGGGGTGGGGGTGGCAGGTAGGCGATCGCGTCCGGCTGGGTGGCGGGGGTGAAATATCCCTGCTCGGGCGTGGCGGGCTCAAGCGGGTCGGCCGCGCGGCAGGGTGTGCCGACAAGGGCTGCGGCTGCAAGCAGGGCCGCCATAAGAGGCAGCCCCAGCCGTGACGCAGGGCAGGGGAGGGGGGCGATAAGGCTGGATCGGGTCATGCTATGGCTTGGACAACTCAGGGTTACAAAGGGCAGGAGGCGCTCATGCCGGGGGCAGATATCTGCTGGCGGAGCATGGCACAATGACAGCCGCAGGAAACGCCAGCCCCTTCATGGGTATGCAACTTTCATGAAACTGTCACAAATGTTTCCTTTCAAAACCCCTTACACAGCAACGGTCTTTTCCAGCAGCCCCAGATGGGATGAGGAAGCCGTTGAGTGAAAAATGGTTACCCTGCCGGCAGGGGTGGCTTCGCCTTTACCGGCGCATGCGATCCCTGACGCGCCGCGATGATGCGGAAGATCACCATGAGCGAAAGCCGGGTCGAAACACACATAGCCAGGGTTCTGGTCTTTCTTTTCCACATGGATGGGGCAGTGAGGCAGGTATGCACGCGACCGCCTTCGGGCAACTGACCGAATGATGGGAACTTGGTGGCATCCGTCCTGCCTGCTTCCCGTCCGGCTGGTGCGTGCGCCCGACGGGCCGGAAATCACCCCTGCATGAAACTTGGGCGGCAAAACCCGCCGGTGCCCCCTTTTACTTGTCAGGACAGAATACGGGTCGCGATCGGCCTTGATGCAGAAGGATGTGTTCCATGGTGTTTATCAAGCGCAGGCAGGTACTTGCGGGCCTTGGCACGGGGCTATTGTTTTCAGCCCAGGTGCGTGCCCTGCGGGCGGCGACCCCGCGCAATCTGGATGAAAAGCCGAGATTCGACATCTCTCCCTTCCAGCTTGGCGTGGCGTCAGGTGATCCAGCACCCGATGGTTTTGTCATCTGGACCCGTCTTGCCCCGCATCCACTTGAATTGGAGGGCGGCATGAGCCGCAACCGCCCCGTGCTGGTCGACTGGGAAGTGGCCGAGGATGAAAAACTCGGCCATGTCGTCAAAAAAGGGCAGGCGCTGGCGCATCCTGAACTGGCGCATTCCGTCCATGTCGAAGTCGCGGGCCTCAGGCCAGATCGCCCGTACTGGTACCGTTTCCGCATTGCAGGCCATGACAGTCCGGTCGGGCGCAGCCATACCTTTCCGCTGCCCGGGGCCACGCCCGCGCGGGTGCGCTTTGCCGCCGCAGGCTGCCAGCATTATGAGGAAGGGTATTACACCGCCTGGCGCAACATCGCCAATGAACCGATCGATTTCGTCTTTCATTATGGCGATTACATTTACGAAGGCCCAGACAGCAAGGGTCGCGTGCATGAGATGAACGGCCGCCCCTTCCAGGCCCTGCGCCGCCATATCGGGCCGGAATGCTATTCGCTTGATGAATACCGCCGCCGCTACGCCCAGTACAAGACCGATCCCGACCTGCAGGCCGCCCACGCCGCGGTGCCATGGATCGTGACCTCCGATGACCATGAGGTGGATAATAACTGGGCAGGCGATACCGACCAGGACGGCACGCCGCCCGAGATCTTCCGCCTGCGCCGCGAAGCCGCCATGCAGGCTTATTACGAACACATGCCGCTGCGGCTGTCGGCCCTGCCTGATGGCAGCCATATGCAGCTTTATCGCAGCCTGCGCTATGGCACGCTCATGAATGCCTTCGTGCTTGACACGCGCCAGTACCGCAGCGATCAGGCCTATGGCGATGGCAGCGCGACGCAGGGCCCCGATGTCTGGTCGCCCAGCCGCACCATGATGGGCGCCGCGCAGGAAAAATGGCTGTTTGACGGGCTGGGCAGGTCTGATACGCGATGGAACCTGCTGGCGCATCAGGTGATGATGATGAACCTTGCCCACCGGCGCACCCCGCAGGGCGAACTGCTTTACAGCATGGACCAGTGGTCGGGCTACATGTACAGCCGCAAGCGCCTGCTTGAGTTCATTGGCGCGCATTGCCCCGGTAACGTAGTGAACGTGACGGGCGATGCGCACCGCCATTTTGCAGGGGATCTGCTTGTTGATCCGGGCCAGAAAAAGCCGGTCTCGGTCGAGTTTCTGGCCACGTCCGTCACCTCAGGCGCGGATGGGGTGGGCGATGATGACGGTTTCAGCCGCTCCGTCCGGCGTGAAAACCCGCACCTCAAGGCCACGACTGACCAGCGCGGCTACGTGCTGTGCGATGTGGGGCCGGATGTCTGGCGCGCGGACCTCAAGGTGCTCGACAAGGTCATGGAGCGTGATGGCAGGCTGTCCACCTATGCCAGTTTTGCGGTGGAACGCGGCCAGCCCGGCCTGCAGAAAGCCTGAGCAAAAAAAGGGCGTCCCGCCGGGGCGGGACGCCAAGTTTAGGGATTGGGAGACGTTGTGGTGTCACGAAAGCCACGCCCCATTAACTCCATTTGTGGATAATGGTTTTCCTTAAATTGAGCTAATATGAAAAAATAATTGCACGCACCCGTTCAGGCCGGGTGGATCATCACATATTGCCGCGCAAAGGGCAGCATGACACCAATGCTCAGGAGCCCGAGCACAATGGTCATGCCCACGAACGTGGTCATGTGGTGCGGATAGTCCTCGGTATAGAGCAGCCCGCACACCCAGAAGATAACCGCTTCAACCGCCAGCGCCACGCCGAGTACGGGAACGTAAAAGAAAGGCCCGGCCAGCCACCCCATAAGGCCAGCCACCAGCACGGTGGCCAGTGTCGAGCGGAACAGGAATGTAATGGCGCGCATGGCGGTCCTTCGCCGTGTGGGGCAGGGTGATGCAGCGGTTCGGGCGCAGTGTCCGCAGGCAGACCGGGGTTCGCCTGCGGACGTGGCGGCTTACATGCTCGCGTTGCCCTGCGGCGCGGCGGTGGTGGCCGGGGTGTTGTCAGGCGTCATCTTGCCCGGCGTGGTCGAGTGCTCCACGTCATAGGCCGTTGCCTTCTCCATGTAGGTCCCCTTCGAGCCGGGGTGTTCCTGATCGTACAGCTTGGCTTTGGCCTTGGCTTCCTTGCGGTATTCGTGGCGCTTGTACATGCCGGTCACGCAACCGGCGGCCGCACCCAGCACGCTGTGGCCACCGGCCACATGGCCGCCCACGGCCCCTACCGCACCATATTTCAGGCAGCCGCCGGGCTCGGCCTGTGCGGTGGCGGTAACGCAGGTAATGGCTGCGATTGCAGCGGCAGTAACAATCTTACGCATGAAATGACCCCTTTTGTGCATGAATGCGAATAATGCGTTCATGGCATATCCGATACGACATGTTTTGTCACCTTGCCATAGGCTCGCCCGGCTCATGTTCATGCAGGCTTGCGGCAATGATGTGCAGGCAGGCCACTGCCTCGGCCAGGCTGGCGCGGTCGCGCGCCGCATGGGGGAGGGTCTGTTCGTGGCGCAGCCAGGCCAGCACATGCGCGGTGGTGGAGCCAGCCTGCCCGCGCTGCCACCGCGCCAGGAAAAGGGCGATCATGCGCGTGGCCCGTGGTGGCAGTGCGCCCGTGCGCAGCATCTCACGCAGGCGGATGATGTACAGGCCGTGATCTCCCACATCACCGCCGCCGCCATGATGGCAACGCTGGAGCGGATGCCGTTATGCATCGCCTCACGCGCATGGCGGCGCGAGGTCAGGCTAAAGCGGAACCGGTCGCCATGGCGGGTGGCGTGGCAGGCCAGCATTTCATCATGCACCAGGGTGGTTTCATGCGTCAGTGCTGCGGCAACCGGCTGCCAGGCCCGCGCCGCCATGGTGTCAGGCCCGGGCGGGGGCGCGTGGTCATGCAGCCATGTAGCCAGCGCGCGCCCGGGCGCCTCACTGGCGGGCAGGGGGCTGGCATCGGGCCGGGGGGAGAGGATCTGTAGCGCGCGGGCATGGGCGAGCATGACCAGCATGCCCGCAAGCGCCCGGCGGGCATGGTCGCCCACCCGGTTGCGCGGCCCGAGTTCAAGGGCCGCGAATTCGATCTGCCCGCTAAAGGCCATGATCCGGTCCAGCAGGCGGCCGGTTGCCGCCTGCCGCGCGGTCGCGGCGGTCATGCCCACTAACGTGGGGATGGCGCTGCATGTCGCGTCAAACGTGTCATCAAGCCGGGCCAGCAGCTGCGTGCGGGTGTGTTCCACCATGTTGGGCATGAACAGCACGGCCAGCACCGCCTCGCACAGCACGCCCAGTATGATGTAGCTGCTGCGCGCGACACTGACGGCAAAGACATCATCAGGCTGCACGATGGCCCCGGTTGCGATGATGGCGGAGGTGAACCCGGTCAGCACCAGCCCGTAGGCGCGGTACTGGTCGAGCAGGGTGGCCAGCGCGCAGCACAGCCCGATCCAGAGTGCCAGGCAGACAAAGAACATGGCCGGAGCCTGCGGAAAGGCGGCCATGAGCGTCATCGCGGCAACGCTGCCCGCCAGCGTGCCCACAATCCGCCACCGCGCCTTTGACAGGCTCTCCCCGCGTGAGGACTGCGCCACGACCCAGACGGTGAGCGGCGCCCATTGCGGGCTGTCGAGTTCCATCCACATGGCGATGAGCAGCGAGAGGATAGCCGCGCATGACGTGCGCACCGCAAAGCCCAGATCGGCCAGCGAGGGCGCGTATATCCATGAAAAGCGCCGGATATGGCGCAGCAGGCCCGTATGCAGCGCGCCGTGCAGGGGAAATGCGGTGCCCTGTCCCCCCATTGTCCTGTGCCTTTACATCATGTGCCGGGTTCAGCCGGAAAGGCTGAGTGTGGCGGAACATGAAGGCAGCCTTGGGGAGCGGTCCAATCGTTTGTCATGATATTTTGATAAAGGCTGCTTATGAAATGCTCATAAACGGAGAAAGCTTCTGATGAAGCCTTTTTCAAAAAGCATTGCAGACCATCACTTTTTTGCAAAAAGGTGATGGCCCACAAACAGATTGTTAGAACGTAATGCTGCTGTGCAGTCCAAAAACCGCCTCGTTGCCCACGCGGCGGTAACCTGTCCAGTCAGCGACCCCGCCGGAGGGATGCCAGACGTACTGGAAGTCGGGCTGCATGACCATCCATGGCGTGACCTGGGCTTGATAGGTCAGTTCCAGGTGGTTTTCGTTGCCCTGCACGTATGATCCGCTATCGCGGTCAAACTGGCGCTGCCCGGAACTGGCGCGGCCAATGCCCCAGCCCAGACCGACCGTATCATTGTCACGTCCTTTGAACGGGGCCTTGAGATTGATGCCCGCGTCAACAGCAAAGCTGATCATGTTGCGGTCTCCACCGTTACCGGTTGCACGCGCGAAAATGCCAACGGATCGGGCTGACTTCAGCGAGGGGCGCCAGATCATCTGGTCGATGATGCCATAGACCATCCAGTTGCCGCGGTCCCAGCGCGGGGTCAGGTCGGACTGGGTTGCGTTGGGGTTCAGCGTCGCTGCCCCCAGTGAGCCGCCGTTCTGGTTGTAGCGGTAGTCAGCGAACTTCGCGGTGTCATAAAAACCGCCAAGTTTGTACACGCCGGGCAACCCCGGATTTTTTGTGACATTCGACATGTCGGCGGGTTGCGGGTTAAGCGCGTATTGCAGCTCGGTGATGAGCAGCGCGCCGGTGCCCATGTTGAAGTTCGTGCCGTTGGCGCCGTTATAGGTCTGGCTGGTCGGATCGGAATTGTACCCGCTGGTGGAACCTGTGGCCTGCTGGATGGGGGTAGAATTGTAGCGGTTGCCCGGCGGGTTGTCGTCGGCTGCGGCAAACATGAAGGTGAACTTCTCGCTGGGCCGGTAGCGGATGCGGATGGCGGGAGACGACAGCGGCCACGATGGCCCGCCGCCATACAGGTTGACCGAGGGCGCCATGGGCCAGCCGAAATTGGCGTTGAGGTAAAGCGAGGCGTAATCGCTGATCAGGAATTCGGTATCGAGATCCTGCTGGCCGATCTTGACGTCGAGCTTGCCTTTCAGGAAGGACTGCTGGTACCACAGCTCGAACAGGCGGGTGGAGCGGTCGGCCTCGAACCCGCTGACGGGGTTGAAGTTGGCCAGGTGATCCTGCGAGATCGAGCGCCCGCGTGTCTGCAATGCGCTGACATTGAACAGGCCGCCCTTGAGCCCGAACAGCTTCTCGGTATCCACGGTGAGGGTGGGCATGGTCACGCCATCATAGGCAGGCCCGGTGCCCGAGCCACTGGCGCCATCATTGCCTGATGGCGTGCCGCCGGTGCCGTTGCCCCACACTTCATCGACTTCCTGAATGTCGAAGCTGATGCCGTGCTTGTACAGCCATGGCCGGGCACCCCACATATTGCCCAGCAGGTTGCCGCTGGTGTCGAGCTTGTCACCGTCGCCCGCGGCTTTTTCCTCCGCTTCGGCGGTGGCGCGTTCTGAATCGCGCACCGTGACGGGGTCGATCTGCTCAACAAGCGGGGTGGAGTTGCCCAGGCGGGCCCGGTCTTCCTCGATCTGGGTCTGGACCTGCGCGAAGCCGGTTGCTGGCAGCACCAGCCCGAAACAGACCAGACACGAACCTGCACGCAGGCGGTGGCGCGTCAGGCTGGAGGGGGAAAAGGCATGTTTGGCAATGGCAGTCGCGAGGGATGAGGGGCTCATTGGGGGTCCGCCGTATTGAGAATCAATATCATTAATAATAATTCTCAATCACATTTTGATACGAAGCCGTCAATTCAAACCGCCATGCGCATATTGCAATACTGCCATTATCTTAGGAAAACCTTGGGCACGCCCTCGCTGTTGAGGCAGGACATGATCATCACCCCGCTCCACAGCAGCAGTGAAAGGCTGGCCCCGATGCGCCCGCGCATGCTCATGGCGGCATTGCCACGCAGCACGGGCAGATAGACACTGCGGTGGCACCACAGCGCGTTGAGCATGGCCAGCGTAATGAGCAGCAGCTTGGGCGTAAGATACGCACGGCTGCCGATATGCACCGGGTCATAGAAGAACAGCACCACGCCCGAGACCATGGCGATGGCGAAGGTCACGTGCAGCGGCCGCACCATGAGCTGGGCTGCGGGCGTGATCCGCGCGGCCATGCGGGGCCTGAGCACGCCAAGGTCGAACAGCATGTCCATGCCAAAGAACATGGCCATGCTGATGATGTGCACAATGCGGATCAGGTAATGGACCGGCTGCAGCCAGAAATGGAACATCCGGCTGTCGAGCGCCATCAGGACCGCATAGGGCAGGCGCATGAATGCGAAGGGGTGGGTAATCATGGCGGTGGCTCTCCGTTGCCTTGGAGAGGGCATACCATCCGTTGACAATGATAACAATTATCATTAACAGGACCGGGAGATCACTCGGATGGGAAGCTGCGATCAGGCCCGTACGTGACTGCAAACAATAATAAATGGCAGCAGGCGCGCGGACTTCATTTCTATCGAAGTTATGGAAACCGTCATCATGAACAAGAAATATTCCATTCTGGCTCTTGCCGTAGCGGCGCTGCCTGCCCTTGCTACTGCTGCACAGGCGCGTGAATACCCGATCGGTGGCCCGGTCCATGCACATGACATGGAAATCGCCTCAAGCTACCTGACCGGCATCATGGTCGACCCCATGCCCGCAGGCATGACGGACAACACAAAGCCCGACACCATCCACCTTGAAACCGACGTGCATGCCACGGCCGATAACGTGTGGGGCTACCCTGATGGCGCATGGGTGCCGTACCTCAACATCGGCTACAGGCTGACCAAGGATGGCACGGCGTGGAAGGCCGAGGGCACCATGCATTTCATGACCGCCAAGGATGGCCCGCATTATGCCGATAACGTGCAGATGAATGGTCCGGGCCGCTATACGGTGGTGCTGACCTATTCCTCGCCCGAGCAGAACGGCTTCCTGCATCATGTGGACAAGGAAACCGGCACGCCGGGCTTCTGGCAGCCATTCAGCGAGACCTTCAACTTCGCCTATCCCCAGAAATAAGCAGGGCATCATCATGAACCGGATACTGGACGGATGGCGGGCCGTGGCCTGTGGCGCGGTCATGGCCGTGGGGCTTGCAGCCCACGCACCTGCCGCGCGGGCTGATACCGTGACCGACCTTGCAGGCCGCAAGGTGGACGTGCCGGCCAGTGTCCATCGCATCATATTGGGGGAAGGGCGGCTGATCTATGCCCTTGCCCCGCTGGAGAAAGAGCACCTGTTCGACCGGATCGTGGGCTGGCAGGGCGAGTTCCGGGGCGCGGATACGCAGAGCTATGACCAGTATGTGGCCAGCTTTCCGCAGGCGGCCAATATTGCGCTGATCGGCAAGACCACGGCGGATACCGTCAGCCCCGAGCGCGTGCTCGACCTGCACCCCGACCTTGCCATCCTGACCGTGTCGGGTCACGGGCCGGGCAAGGCGAGCGAACTCGTAGGCCAGCTCGAAAGCGCGCATATTCCGGTCATCTTTGTCGATTTCCGCGCCGATCCGGTGATGGATACCATTCGCTCCATGCAGATCCTGGGTCAGGTGCTGCACCGCGAGCATGAAGCCGCTGATTATCTTGACTTCTACCAGTCACACCTCAGGCGTATTACCGATCGCGTCGCCCCGCTGCCCGAAAGCCAGCGGCCAAAAGTGTTCATTGAAATGCTGGCCGCCATGCGCGAGAGCTGCTGCCACACGGCAGGCAAGGGCAATATGGGCGCGTTCATTGCTGCTGCGGGCGGCCAGAATATCGCAGCGCCCCTCCTGCCGGGCTATATAGGCGATATCGACCTCGAAAAAGTGATCGCCTCCGACCCCGATATCTATATTGCGGATGGCACCAAGGGGCCGAAGGCCAGCGGGCCGGGCGTGCGCATGGGGGCGGAAGTGACGCCGGACGTGGCCCGTGCCTCGCTGCTCAAGGTCATGGAACGCCCCGGCATTTCATCGCTCCGCGCCGTAACGGACGGGCATGCCCATGGCATCTGGCATTCGTTTTATGATTCGCCGTACAATATTCTTGCCATCGAAGTCATGGCAAAGTGGTTCCACCCCGACCTGTTTGCCGATCTCGACCCTGATGCCACGCAGAAGGAACTGTACAGCCGCTTCCCCCCCGTAAAGCAGGAAGGGACCTTCTGGATTGATGCGCGTCCCTGAGGAATCGATCGCGGCGCCTCCTGTTTCTACCTCTGCTGGCCTGTCGGCTTATGCGCGTGAGGTGCGTGGGCGCTACCATGGCCTGCTGCGGCGGCGCATGGGCCTGCTTGGCCTGCTGCTCGGGCTGATCGTGGCCTCGGTGGTGCTTGATTTCTCGCTCGGGCCATCGGGGCTTTCGCCTTCGGCACTCATCCGCACCCTGCTGCACCCGCATCATGTGCCCGCAGGCCAGGGCGTGATCGTGTGGCAGATCAGGCTGCCCTATGCGCTCATGGCCGTGTGCGTGGGGGCATCGCTCGGGCTGGCGGGGGCGGAAATGCAGACCGTGCTGGCCAACCCGCTGGCAAGCCCGTTTACGCTCGGGGTCTCGGCTGCGGCGGCGTTTGGTGCGTCACTCGCTATCATTCTGGGCTGGCGGCTGCCCGGCGTGCCCGATGCGTGGGTGGTGTCGGGCGATGCCTTTGTCTTTGCCATAGGCTCCGTGCTGCTGCTCGACATGGTCTCGCGCAGGCGCAATGCAGGTACCGGCACGGTAGTGCTGTTTGGTATTGCGCTGGTTTTTGCCTTTCATGCGCTGGTGTCGCTGCTGCAGTTCGTGGCCAATGAAGATGCGTTGCAGGACCTTGTGTTCTGGACCATGGGCAGCCTGACGCGGGCGACGTGGCCCAAGCTGGGCCTGCTGGCCGCCGCCTGCGTGATCGTGGCCCCCCTTTCCTTCGCGGCTTCATGGAAGCTGACCGTGCTGCGCATGGGCGAGGAACGTGCCGCAAGCCTGGGCGTGGACGTGCCGCGCGTGCGGCGTGGCGCGCTGCTGCGGGTGAGCATCCTGTCCGCGCTGGCCGTGTCCTTTGTGGGCACGATCGGTTTCGTGGGCCTGGTTGCGCCCCATATCGCGCGCCGCCTGCTGGGCGAGGACCATCGCTTCTACCTGCCGGGCAGCATGCTGGTGGGTGCGCTGGTCATGTCGCTCTCATCCATCGCGGCGCGAAACCTGCTGCCGGGCGTGGTCATTCCCACCGGTATTGTAACGGCGCTGGTGGGCATCCCGTTCTTTCTGGGCATCGTGCTGCGCAGGCGGAGCATGGGCTGATGGACGGGCTGTACTGCGAGCACATGACCGTGCGCTACGGCAGGCGCACGGTGCTGGATGACATCAGTGTCGGCCCGTTTCCGCCCGGCAGGGTCTCGGCGCTGCTTGGCCCCAATGGCAGCGGCAAGTCGACGCTGCTGCGCGCGCTGGCCGGCCTGGGCGAAGCTACGGGCCGGGTCATGCTGGGGGCGGATGACCTGACGGGCCTCACCCTGGCCCGGCGCACGCGGCGCTGCCTGTACCTGCCGCAGGCCCTGCCGGCCATGGTGCACCTGCAGGTGCTGGAATCCATGCTTGCCGCCCAGCATGCCACCGGCGTTGTGCCATCCGATGTGCAGGGCGATGAAATCGATGCCGCCCTGCATATGCTCGATGTGTTTGGCATAGCTGACCTGTCCATGCGGTATATGGATGAACTCTCGGGCGGCCAGCGGCAGCTTGTGGGGCTGGCACAGGCGCTTGGCCGCCACCCTGATGCCCTGCTGCTTGATGAACCGCTCAGCGCACTCGACCTGCACCACCAGTTTGCGGTGATGGATATCCTGCGGCGCGAAACCGCTGCACGGCAGATCGTGACTGTGATGGTGCTCCATGACCTCAATATTGCCGTGCGGATGACCGATTACGACGTGATCCTGCGTGAAGGGCGCATCATTGCGGCAGGCGCGCCCCAGGCAGTCATTACGCCCGCAACCCTGGGCCAGACCTATGATATTGTGGCGCGGGTGGAAAAATGCAGCCGGGGCCTCCCGCACGTTATGGTCGATGGCCTGCGTTAAGGCGGGATTCGGGGTCCGATAAAATTTACAGTTCATTACATAATGGATATTTCACCGGCCAGCCTGTAGCGGGCAGGGGTAACTCATAAGTAACGCGCCGTCTGTCATAACAACATTGAAGGGCTGGCGCCGATGGGCAATACCTGCAGGGCAGCCCATTATACAGTGCATTACAATAGCGTGCTCCCGCCATGAAACGGGGCGCCTGTATTACGCGCACGGGTGTAGGCTCATGCAGTGCCCCATGGTGTGGCATGGCGCGATCATGAATACTGTATTGAAGCGTGGTGCTGAAAAAATGCTGATATATAAACGTATTCTGGCAAGATATGATGCAGGCGCATGGTTGGCCCGGTTACAAGCGTGACCTGGTGGCATGCTGGATGAACCAGCCGGTTTGTGATTATTGATGAGGATATATTATATTCCCGCCACGATATAAACCATAATCGCTAAAATTTGTCGTAACATCACGTGTTTATAATCTGTTCCTGTTATTGGCGCGGTTACAATGAAGATGCCGTAATGAAAAAGCAGTAACAGGGCCTTTGCCGGGCGTGTCACATTTAATTATTATAAACAAAATAATTGCATATGTGTTGGGGGCAGGATAATGGTTGGATTATTATGATGTAACCATGACCTGCAAGAACAGCATGGCACACACCATGCAACCTATGCTGGCGGTGCAAGCAGGCGGGGCTGTAATGAGGATGGCGTAAAAATTACGGATTAAAATGCTTTATTGTGGTTGCATAATACACGCATGATTATTACTCATAGGGTCAATCATCCCCTGATGACCCGACCACCAAGGAAAGTACCGACATTGGATAATAAAGAAATCCCGCATACCGAACTGGTATCCATGACCACCGAGATCGTGGCCGCGCACACCAATCACAATACGGTTGCCATCGACCAGATCCCCACCCTTGTCGAGACCGTTTATACTGCGCTCAAGGCGCTTGGTGCTGAAAAGGCGGCTGAACCCGCGCCGCTGCAGCCTGCCGTGCCCATCAAGAAGTCGGTTTTCCCCGATTACATTGTCTGCCTTGAAGACGGCAAGAAGCTGAAAATGCTCAAGCGCCACCTGCAGACCGCTTATGGCATGACGCCGGAGCAGTATCGCGAGAAGTGGGGCCTGCCCGCCAGCTACCCCATGACGGCCCCGAGCTATGCCGCGCACCGCTCGTCACTTGCCCAGAAGATCGGGCTGGGCCGGAAAGTGGTGGTTGAACCCGTAGCCGAGGAAGTGGAGGAAGCACCCGCTGCCAAGCCTGTCCGCAAGACCCGCGCGCGCCGCAGCAAGAAGAACACGGACGCCACGCTGGTCTGAGTCAGCCTGTTACGTCAGTACAAAACACCCGCTCCGGTAACGGAGCGGGTGTTTGTTGTATTAAGCATAGATACACCGGCTTTAACGCCTGCTCCATGCCAGGCAGAGCGGGGCGTGCGTCAGATAACCTTGAGGCCCACGGTCAGGAGAATGGCGGCCAGTATGATCCGCTGTGCCCGGTCAGGAATAAGCCCGATGCACAGGCTGCCCAATATGATGCCCGGAACAGACCCGCAGAGCAGCGATGCCAGCAGGGGCATGTCGATATCACCGATCCACCAGTGCCCCATGCCCGCAATGGCCGTGAGCGGCACGGCATGGGCAATGTCACAGCCCACGAGGCGACGGATTTCCAGCCCGGGGTAGAGAAAAATCAATGCCGCCATGCCAATCGCGCCAGCACCGACGGAGGACAGCGTGACCATGACCCCCAGCACCGCGCCGAGCAGCGTGGTCAGGCGCGCGGTCGTGGCGGGGGCGATGGCAGCAGCCTTGCGGCGCGAAAGCTCCTGCAATTTGTGCCGGAACAGCACGCTCGGCGCGGTAATGAGCAGGGCAATGCCCAGTGCGACCGAAATGACATGCGTCACCGCGGGTGAGGGGCTGCCCGCCCAGTGCAGGGCGGCAATGGTCAGCAGTGTTGCCGGTATGCTGCCCAGCGCCAGGCGGCCGACCACGTGCCACTCCACCGACTGTTTGCGACCATGCACCAGCGTGCCCACCGTCTTGGTCAGGGCGGCATAGAGCAGGTCGGTGCCGACGGCGGATTGCGGGTGCACCTTGAACAGCAGGATCAGCAGTGGCGTCATGAGCGAGCCGCCGCCCACCCCGGTCATGCCTACAAGGAAGCCAACGCCAAGGCCGGAGAGAACATAAAGCAGGTTGATGGATTCAAGCAGTGGCATGATGGCGGGTTATCCGTTTCTGATCGCCTGACGCTAAAATACGACACAATAAAGTGAATTATTCATTGTGCGTGCAATTTCCTACGTGGAATTATGGTCAGGCACAAGCCTGATCGTTAATAAGCTGACCCGTTATTTTTGCAGGTATCGCGTAAAATAGAAAAAACCCGGCACAGGGCCGGGTTCCATCATCAGTAAGGGTAGGGATAGGGCGGGGGTGGCGGTGGCGCCCGCCATGCCCACCGGCGTGGCGGTGGGGGGCGGTCATAACGCCAGCCACTCTCGCGCCAGTAGGGGCGGCGCGGGCCGCCATCATGGGGCGCATGCCAGCGTGGCTCGTCATGCCACCCCCAGGGCTGTGCCTGCGCGCCACCATGGGTACCGAGCAGGAGCAGGGCGGTAAAAGCAGCCAGAATCATCTTTTTCATGGCGTCCTCCTGCTGGCAGAAAAGCCCCGGATTGCGGCAGGATCACGATGGTTGTTTTACACAATGCAATAAACGCGCCGGGAGGTGGCGTGCGGGCCGGAGCGTGAAAAAACAGCCCTCATAAGAGACTGCTTTAAAGCAATGCATTGATAAAAAAATGATAAAAGCTTTTGGGTGCCGCCTTTTTTCAAACAGGCGGCTCCAACCCGCTTCAGGGCAGGCGCTCCAGATGCGCCAGCAGCAGCGCCCATAGCCCGTCGCTATCCACTTCGTTCAGGAAAAGCGCGTTACGGGGTCGGTCGGTCACATGCCACCAGTCAATGGCGGTGGCGCCCTGCATGAGCGGACTGCCCACCTCAACCGATACGTTCACCTCGCGGCCCGCAAACAGGTGGGGGGCGAGCAGCCAGCCAATGGTGCAGGGATCGTGCAGGGGGGCGCCGTCCCAGCCATATTTGGCCAGGTCAAACCGCCCTGAAAAGCCCAGCATTGCTGCTGCCGCCCGGGCGCAGCGGCCCCCGAGCGCATTGAGCTGCGCCATCCGTGGCGGCGTGACCAGAAAGCGATGGGTTACATCCAGCGGCACAAGCGTGTGTGCCATGGCGTGGTGCAGCACGATATCGGCGGCATCGGGGTCGGCATAGATGTTGAACTCGGCGCTGGGCGTGATGTTGCCACCTTGTGCCCATGCGCCGCCCATCGAGACGATGCCTGCCAGGCGTGGCGCGATATCGGGCGCCTTGACCAGCGCCATGGCCAGGTTGGTCATTGGCCCCAGCGTTACCACCGTTATGGTGCCCGGCGGGTGCGCCCTGATCGTATCGATCAGGAAATCGACGCCATGCTGCGCGCGGGGCTGCATGACGGGGTCGGGCAGGGTGGGGCCATCCATGCCGGTCTGGCCGTGCACGTGTGCCGCGGTAACGGGCGTGCGGCGCAGGGGGGCAGCGCAGCCTGCATGCACCGCAATGTCGGTGCGCCCGGCCAGCTCAAGCACCTTGCAGGCATTGGTGGTCGTGTGCTGCACCGACACGTTGCCCGCCACGCTGACCAGGCCCAGCACGTCAAGCCCGGGGGCGGCAAGGGCAAGCATGATGGCAATTGCATCGTCCTGCCCCGGATCGGTATCGATGATGATCTTGCGTGGGTCCACGGTCATCCGGTCCTTCATGCTGTGGGGTGCTGGCTGCCACACGTAACCCGATTGAACCCGGATTGGCAAAGCCACTCCCCGCCCGACCGATGTGATACGCGCGGCCCGGCTTGATCCGCCCGCGCGGGGGTGGGAAAAGAAAGCCCATGAAAAATCGGGCAAAAGCAGAATATTGAAAAAGACAAACATCTTCTGGTACCGCTTTTTACCAAAAGACAGCGTGGCATGATGCTTCCGGATGCTTCCAGGCGCGTCGGTCGTGCGCTATATCGTGCAGGGCTGCATGGTCTGGCCGTGGCTCTCATGATAGGCGGGGCCGCATGGGGGCAGGGGGCTGATGCGGTCAGCCCCGCCCTGTCGCGCCCGCAGGCCCGCGCCCGCGCGCAGGCGCTGGGGCAGTTGGGGCGCGACCTGTTTCATGATCCCCGGCTGTCGGCCTCGGGGCATATGGCGTGTTCATCGTGCCATCAGGACAATACAGCCTTTGCGCAGGGCAATGACCTGTCGGTGCAACCGGGAGGGCATCGTGCGGTGCCATCGCTCACCTATCTGCAGGCCGTGCCGCAGTTCACCGAACATTTTCATGATTCGGAAGATGAAGCCGATGAAAGCATCGATAACGGCCCCACCGGCGGCCTGACATGGGATGGCCGGGCCGATACCGCGCAGGGCCAGGCCAGCATACCGCTGTTTTCCCCATACGAAATGGCCAATGCCAGTCCTGAAGCCGTGGTGCGCCGCGCCAATGCCGCAGGCTATGGCCCGCGCCTGCAGGCCCTGCTGCCGCCCCGGCCGGATGATACGGCCACCCGTTTTGCGCTGATTGCCGAGGCCCTGGCCACCTACCAGCAGGATGCCCGGCTGTTTTATCCCTACAGCAGCAAATACGATGCGGTGCTGGCGGGCAGGGCCCGCCTTACCGCGCGTGAGGCGCAGGGGCTGGACCTGTTTGAGCGCGCGGACAAGGGCAATTGCGCCTCATGCCATGTCAGCGCGCCGGGGCACGATGGCACGCCGCCGCAATTCAGTGATTACGGGCTGGTGGCCCTTGGCGTGCCGCGTAACGGCGCCATCGGGCTGAATCACGATCCGGCCTATTATGATATGGGCCTGTGCGGCCCCGATCGCACCGATTTTGCAGGGCACGGCCAGTATTGCGGGCTGTTCCGCACGCCGTCGCTGCGCAACGTGGCGCTGCGGCATGTGTTCTTTCATAACGGGGTGATCCATACGCTCCGGCAGGCCGTGGCGTTTTACGCGCTGCGTGACGTGCGCCCGGCACTGTGGTACCCGACCGGACCTGATGGCAGGGTGCAGGCCTATAATGACCTGCCCGCGCGTTACCACGCCAACATCAACATGGACCCACCCTTCGGCCCCCGACCCGATGGGCGGCCCGCCCTGTCGGATGACGAGATCGACGCCATCGTGGCCTTTCTCCATACCCTGACGGATGGTTACTTTAGCCCCGCATCACCTAAACCTTGATTGCTTCAGGTCGAGTGCGCCCGTCAGGTCACCCATCGGCTGGCCGGTAGCCGCCTGTATGGCGCGCGCGCGGGTGGTGACGCCATCAAGCGGGCGCAGGCCGAAACGCTTGGTCAGGAACAGCAGGATCGAGGTCGTGTCCTGCACCGTATGGTCAACATATCCACGCCGGGCATAAGGCGAGATGATGATGGCCGGAATGCGCGAACCCGGTCCCCACCGGTCGCCCTTGGGCGGGGCCACATGGTCCCACAGGCCGCCATTTTCATCATAGGTGACAATAACGAGCATGTGCGGCCACTGGGGGCTTTTTTCCAGATGGGCCACAAGGTCGGCAATATGATGATCGCCCGACTGGATATCGGCATAGCCTGAATGTTCGTTCAGGTTGCCCTGCGGTTTATAAAAGCTGACCTGGGGCAGCTGGCCGTGGTCAATGGCGTCGATAAAGCGCGCGCCTGCCAGCCCGCCGTCGCGCAGGTGTTCGGCGCGCGCGGGGGTGCCGGGGGCGTAGGCGGCGTAATAATTATAGGGCTGGTGATGGTACTGGAAGGCCGGGGCGGGGTAATGATTGCCATGCTCCAGCACTTCGCCCCATGCGCCCGCATACCATGCCCATGTTATGGCGCGTTCGCTCAGCCGGTCGCCAATGGTGGGCGTGTTCTGCGCGGGCAGGGTGGTGGCGCGTGCGGGGTCGGCATAAAGCGGGTCCTGGCCTGGGGCGGGTGGGGTGGCGCTGGGCTGGTAGGGGGGCTGCATGGTGTTGACGGCATAAAAATCGGGCGTAAGGTTGCCATCGCGCGTGAATTTGGGGATGCCCTCCAGCGCTGAACGGGGTGAATCAGCCGCCACGAGCAGGGCCGTGCCCGATGGCGCTACGGCCGAAATGACCGGCTGCGCCGGGCTGGTATCGGCCTGCGGATAGAAGGGCGCGCACGCGCAGGCCAGCCACTGGTGGTTGAGGAACGAGCCGCCAAACGCCCCCATGAAGAAGTGGTCGGCCAGCGTGTAGCGCCGGGCGATCTGCCACATTTCCATATGCGATCCGTCCCACTCGCTCATGGGGAGTGCCCCGGAATCGGCCCAGGCCACGAACATGTCGTTGCGGCCGCCGTTGATCTGCATCTGGTTCTGGTAGAAGCGGTGCCACAGGTCCTGCGTGAGTGTGCTGAGCGGGCGGCTGAAGCCCTGCGGGTCATCAATGCGGAAGGGCTGGTTGGGCAGGTGCGCGCTCATGGCCTGGGTTATGGGGTCGGCCGCGCCTCGGGCTGTCAGGCCGCCCCATACGGGTGGCAGTTCGCGCAGCACGCTGCCATCACGGTCGCGCTGGGGCCGTAGTCGCGCTGCCCTGCTGCCCGATGTATCCGCGCCGGGAAAGCCGTTATAGAGATTATCGAAAGACCGGTTCTCGGCAAAGATGACCACGACCGTTTCGATCTGTTGCATGCCCGCAGGTGCTGCCTGACCGGCAGGGGCGCCCATCATGCCTGCCAGCAGGACCGTAAGCGTGGTGGAGCGGAGCAGGGGGCGGGTCAGGGGGGGCATGAGGTCTCGGATGCTGTGAGCGTAAAGGCCTGTTTATAGAAAAGACCGGCAGGGGGAGGAAATGCAGGGGGCCTGCCTTTCATGAAAAATTCATACAGCGGCGCGGGTCGGTTTCCTGATTATACTGGCCCGGTCATCCTATCGGAGCAAGTCATGTTTTTCCATGAGGCTGGCAGCATGCAGCCCCTGTGCTTTATCCGGCGCATGAAGAGGTACTTGTTACTGGTCATGTTACTGGCATGGGCACAGCATGCCTGGGCCGGGCCGGATGCGCTATGGCATATCGTGCATGAACAGTGCCGCCCGCATGGGCCCGACCATTCCGTCAGCCCCTGCGTGATGGTGAATGACCGCTATGCCGTGTTGAAGGACCGCGTGGGGGCCAGCCAGTACCTGCTTATTCCCACCAGGCGCCTGACCGGCATGGAAGACCCGTTCATTACGCGCGCCGATGCGCCTGATTACTTCGCCTATGCCTGGCGGCAGAGCGGTCGGGTCAGCCAGAGCCTTGGGCGCGCCCTGCCACCCGATGACCTGTCGCTGGCCATCAACTCGGCTTATGGCCGCAGCCAGAACCAGTTGCATATCCATGTGGACTGCATCCGCCCCGATGTAAAAGTGGCGTTGCACTGGGCGCGGTCCCGGCTCGGCCCGGCATGGGTGCTGCTGCCGCTTGCAGGCCACGCCTATCGGGCGCGCCTTGTGGGAACGGGCAGCCTCGCGGGCATCCGCCCCTTCCGCCTGCTGAGGCGTGACATGGCAGACCCTGTGCACGAGATGGGGCGCCACACGCTGGTGGTGAGTGCCATGACACGACCTGACGGATTGGTGGATTTTGTTTTACTTGATGACCGCGCTGACCCGACCCACGCTGACCCGGCAAGTGGGGAGGAATTACAGGATCATACCTGCGGCATTGCACGTTTTCCCTGAAACAGGGTGAAGGTTGCCCGGGCGCTTCCGGCAGCGCCTGCTTCCTGAAATTGCGCGGAAATGTTTTCTATTCCAAAGTAAGATATGAATATATCAAATTTCATATTCACATTATTTATTATTAATGGTTATCGGAAAATATGATTTGTACTAGTCTATATTTAGCACAGATTCTTTCGTAAAATAGTGAAGCCTCGTCTGGACGGCATATAAATAAAATTTTTTGGTGTCGCCTTTTTTCATAAAGGCGACGTCTTTCAAAGCATCTTGAAAAAGCTTTACCAAAAACTTTGATAATTTCAGGTCCATGTCCGCATTGCTATTGTTTCAGAACGCGGCACAGCCCGGCGTGATGACCAGCCCCACGGTATCCTGCCCGAAGCGTTGGCGATAGGCCTGGCGTATCGCTTCAAGCCGCGGCCTGAGGTCGGGGGTAAGAGGGGTTGCAATCCATATGATGCGCGAGGGTTCGCGTATGATGCGCCCGGTGCGTTCATCCCGCCACTGTCCCGTCATGCGCAGGACCGAAAAACCGGCCGGAAAACGCGGGGTGACAGTGTCGCGCACAAAACGGGCCCAGTCCCGCCGGCTGACATGGCCGCCATCAGGGCGTTTAAGGCCAAACAGCAACGACACCTGCAGCACGGGCGGGGCATGCAACGCCGTGCAGGCCGTCTGTAGCGCATCAGGGGCTGGTGCCTCTGGGCCGCGTGCGTGGCCGGGTTGCCCCCAGGCCACCGTACTGGCCACAACGGCGGCGGCGCACAGGTACCATTGCCTTGAAAAAACAGGAGGCTGGCAGTTCATGCTCGGTCTTTTTCCTGCCCGCTACGGGGCGCAGCACAGTGGAAAGTTTTGGTGCCGCCTTTAGTGACAAAAGGCGGCACCCGGCAACTTTGCCCGGCAGCCCGGATCAGGACTGGACGCGATAGAGCGCGCACAGCTTGTTGCCGGTCGGGTCGCGCAGATAGGCCAGGTACAGGTCGCCATTGGGCATGTGGCGAATGCCCGGCGGGTCCTCGCAGGTGGTGCCGCCATTGGCCACGCCGGCTGCATGCCATGCGTCGATCACTTCAGGCGAGGGGGCGGCAAAGCCGATCGTGCCCCCGTTGGCGGCCGTGGCGGGCTGGCCGTTCACCGGCTTTGTTACGAGGAAAAAACCCGTATCGCCCTTGTAGAACAGCTTGCCCTTGGCATTGACGGTGGCGGCGGGCACGCCAAGGGTTGCGAATATGCTGTCATAGAATTTCTTAGCGGCTTCAATATCGTTTGCGCCAACGGTAACATGGCTGAACATGCAGTTTCTCCCTGAGAGATAATGGTCTGGCGCGATCATGGCACGGTGTGCCGCGGGCCGACAACCGCCCCCACGCGATCCGGATGGTAACGATGGGAATAGTCATGGACCCCGCATGCCATTTTTTGTAACATTCCGCCCGGGCCCGGATATCCGGGCCACAGAATAAATAACAGACAGATTGCTCTGAAAAGGGAAACCATGCGTTTTATCGCTTCACTGGCCGCCGTGGCGGGACTGCTCGCCGCACCCCTGGGTGCCCAGGCGGCATCGGTGCATACGGATTGGGAAAAGTTCAAGGCCACCCGTGCATTCAATCACCTTTCGGCTGATGGGCAGCGCGCCATGCTCGATGTGCTCAACGCCAAGCAGGTGCTCGACGCAGGCCAGACCGATGCCGCCATTCCCGCGCTGTATGATGCCACCAAGCGCCTGACCGCCGCAGGCAAGGCCAGCACGCAGTTCATCGCCGCCGAGACCAGCCTCCATCCCGCCCCGCAGCACCCGGCGGCGCCCGGCCATGTGGCAGGCACCACGCCGGTGACCTGGATTCCGGTTGGCGGTGAAATCATTGGCAGTGAGACCCTGGCCCCCGAGAAGAAGGCCGCCATTGCCACCGCCAATACCCAGCTCAAGGCAGGCCAGACCAAGCAGGCCGCGCAGACGCTGCAGGTCGTGGGCGAGGATGCCGATTTCATCATGGCGCTGACAGCGCTTGAACCCACGCAGGGGGCGATCAACCGCGCCACCGTCTTTACCGAGGCCCGTCACTCGCAGGAGGCTTCCGCGGCCCTGCAGCAGGTGCTTGATAATGTCGTGTTCGTCTCGGAAGATGTGTCCGAGACGCTGCCCCCTCCGGGTGCGCAGGCCCCGGCCGCTCCCGCGCAGAAATAATCTGCCACGAACGTAAAAGCGGCTCCGGAACCCGGGAAAGCTTTTTTGATGCCGCCTTTATTTTAAAGGCGGCATTATTTTTTAAATGCTGGAACATCCCGTAGGGCAGGGTGGTTATTCTTCCCCGCCACCCACCTTTTTCTTTTCACGCTCGGCATCCACGCTCATGCGCTGGAACGCGCCAAGCGAAAGGACGATGAAGGTTGCCACCACCAGCAGGCTGGCAGGGTAGAGAATGGCGGCCGGTTCGCTTGTACTGGTCTCGAAAACGCCCACCAGCCCTTCAATGAACACCGCAATGATGATGGTGGTGATAAACTTGGTCAGGCTGGCCCGTGCCTCGCCCAAGCTTTTCTTGCCACTGGTCTGGATCACCTCTTCTTCCACGAAGTACTTGGCCACGTCAAATACCGCCACCGCGATCACGACATAGCTGATGGCCTGCAATATGGCGTTGCGGCCCGCATGCCATGACTGCCCCACCGCCCTGAGCAGGTCGGACATGCCAAATGTCAGCAGGAAAAGGGCCAGCATCATGAGCAGAAGGCTGGCGCAGGCAAATGCGAAGCGGGACAGATGGTGCATGGTTCTCTTTTCCTGACGCGGTAGCCCGTGGGCACGGGCTACCTATCGCATGGCGTGGGGATGGGTTGCGGGCAAAGTGAGGGCTGCCGCTTCGCTTTACTATGGATTTGGCTCATATAATGCATTTGTGGTCCTGAATATTTATTTTTTATTTTCCAGGACCATGCCGAAACTGCTCGCCGGTTGCCTCGTTGAACCCTCCACAGTGCATATGGCCGGGATCGCTTTCTCACCACGGACCCATGGGGCGGCGAGAAAAAACAAGGACCCCGTAGCCGCGCTGTAATCTGGAAAAGGTGAACGATCATGGCTTATCGCATTCCCATGCAAGAACGCACCCGCACTGCCACCCTGGCGCCGGCTGACAGCCGGGGCGGCGGTGGCGCCGCGCATAATCCGGGCAACTTCGCCAATGACCGCAAGAAGGCCTCGGAGGCGGGGCACAAGGGTGGCCAGCACAGCTCGGGCAATTTTGCCAAGGACCCCGAGCGCGCAGCCGAAGCAGGCCATAAGGGGGGAGAGCACAGCCCCGGCAATTTTGCCCATGACCCGGCAAAGGCCGCCGAGGCGGGCCACAAGGGCGGGCAGCACAGTGGCGGCAATTTTGCCAAGGACCCCGAACGTGCGGCGGAAGCCGGGCGCAAGGGCGGCCAGCATAGCCACGATCACGATAAATCCTGACTGATGCGGGGTGCGCGGAACCCGTGCCTGGTTCCGCCCCCTCCCATTGCCCGGCCGGGCCGGGATGATACGGATTTCTGATCCATCTGGAGCAAAACAATGAAAAAAAGCATGATGGTGATACTGGGGCTGGTTGCCTGCGTGCCCGCGCCGGTCCTGGCCCAGTCCATACCCGAAAAGGCAGGCATCAATTCGCTGATGGGGGTCGCGCCCCGCACGGAGGATTTCATCAAGATCGCCACCATCAGCGATATGTTCGAGATCCAGTCCAGCGAACTGGCATTGCAGGATAACGACCCCAAGCTCACCGCCTTCGCCAACCGGATGATCGAAGACCACAAGAAAACATCTGCTGCCCTGAAAGACCTCCTCCAGAGCAGTAACGTGCAGGTCAGTCCGCCCACCGGCATTGATGAGACCCATCAGGACAAGCTTGACCACCTCAAGACCCTGCATGGCCGTGACTTCGCCCTGCAGTACCGCGCGGACCAGATCGCGGGGCATGAAGATGCTGTCTCGCTCTTCCGCCGTTATGCGCAGAGCGGTGATAACGCAGCCCTCAAGACATGGGCAGGCAATACATTGCCCACGCTTGAAAACCACCTGCAGATGGCTAAGGACCTGCCCCAGTAAAACACCCGGCAAAGCACCGGGCAAAACCACAGGCATGCTACTTTCCTGCCCGGGAGGCGGCATGCATCAACGTCTGCCAAGGGAGTATTCCCATGCAATACGGTCAGGACAAACAGATGCGCGGCGGGGCGGTAACCGACCCACGCCGCGATACGCCTCTCGCCACCCCGGCAGAAAAACGGCATGTCTTTATTGTGGGGGGCATGGTGGTGTTTTTTGTAACGCTTATCGTGCTGACATGCCTGTTTGCGCCCCATATCCCGCTGCCACGGTTCTGATCGTGGCGGCACTGCCTGTAAAGCCGCCTTTTTTTAACGAAGGCGGCATTATCTGTCCTCTGCAAGCCTGCTGGCTGCAAGGTCGAAGCCAATGCTGTCCCGCGCCGTATCGAACCGCCACCCGGGCGGCAGGGCCAGATACCGCGCCAGCTCAGGGCGCATGGCTGTGACATGGCAGGCGTGTACGGTTTTCAGGCTGGTGATGTCATCATCATAACGTCGGTGGTGATCCACCAGCCTGACATATGGGGTGGGGACGGATAGCGCACGCCCTGCACCACATCACCCTCATATACCCCACCGGAGATGACGACCAGATGCTCGGGCCAGGGCGGGCTGAACGCTGCCTGTACGCTGCGGCAGGTGGCATGCTGTTCTTCCCGGTAGGTCACGCAGGCATCCACGCCGCTCTGTTCTTCCAGCCCGAAGGTGGGGCAGGCGGGCACGGGTTCATGAAAATCGAGGTAGCCGTCAGCCGCAAGCGCGCCACGCGTGGCCCAGTAGCCGTAACGGATCGGGGTGTCAGGTTCTATGGGCCTGTGTTTTATGGTGATGCGCTCGATGGCGTGGCACAGGAAATTTTCATACCCGGCAAGCAGGCGGGACTGCGATACGGTTGCGCGTAATTCATGCCCGTTACTGTCGAGCAGTCCCGATATGTGCAGGCTCAGGCCGTTTTTATGAGTGTTATGACCGGGGTCATATCCTGTCATTTTCATGTCGGGGCGGCGTGGGGGAACGGGCCTGTCCTGAGCTGGGCATAATAAACACATGCGTCGGTATTGTAAACGGGGACATGGAATTGCCATTTTTATTGAGGTGTCACTGAACAGATAAGTAAAACGACTCCATGCGCAGGATCACTTAACCGTGTGGGTGAGACCATGGGGTTAATACCCCGTTAACCGATACAGATCCAGAAATGGCACCGGTTTCTCCTCCTGCAAGGAAACAGGCCGATGATGAATGCGGTTACGCCTTTTTCAACCCCGATCCGCCTGCTTTCAGTCGCGGCAGAGATGTTTCCCTTCGTCAAGACCGGGGGGCTGGGCGATGTGGCGGGTTCCCTGCCACATGCGCTGGCCCCTTATGGCGTGGAGGTCACGACCCTGCTGCCCGGCTACCCCGCCGTGCTGGCGGCACTGCCTGCGCGCGCGCAGGTCATGCATCACCCCGACCTGCTGGGGCATGAGGCCACGCTATGGTCGGCCCATGTGGCGGGACTGGACCTGCTGGTGCTTGACGTGCCCGCCCTGTTCGACCGCCCCGGCAACCCCTATCTTGGCCCCGAGGGGCAGGACTGGCCCGATAACGGCATCCGCTTTGCAGCCCTTTCACGCATGGCTGCGGATATTGCCCAGGGCCGCACCCCGCATCCACGCCCCGACCTGGTGCAGGCGCATGACTGGCAGGCCGGGCTTGTGGCAGCCTACCTGCATCATGACCACGTCAGGGCAGGGCAGGGCGGCCAGCCCGTGGCCACCCGCGTTCCGGTCATCCAGACCATCCACAACCTTGCCTTCCAAGGGCGGTTTCCCGCCGGGTGCCTGGCCGAGTTCGGCCTCCCTCCCGAGGCGTTCTCGGTTGAGGGGTGCGAATGCTACGGGGCCATCAGCTTCCTCAAGGCGGGGCTGTACCATGCCGATCGCATCACCACCGTCTCGCCATCCTACGCGCAGGAAATCCAGACACCTGAAGGCGGCATGGGCCTCGATGGCCTGCTGCGCCACCGCAGCGACCGGCTGGAGGGCATTCTCAACGGCATCAGCACCGAGACATGGAACCCCGCCTCCGACCCGGCGGTGCATTTTCCCTACAGGGTGGGCGATACCGTGGGGCGCGCGCCCAACAAGCGCGACCTGCAGGCGGAATTCGGCCTGTGGGCCGACCCGGATGCCTTTGTGGTGGGTGTTGTCAGCCGCCTGACCGCGCAAAAGGGCATCGACCTGCTTGCCGATGTCACGCCACGCCTGCTGGAAGGCAACACCCAGCTGATCGTGGTGGGCGAGGGCGACCGCGAGATCGAGCGCCGCCTCGCTGGCCTGCAGCGCCAGTTTCCCGGCCGGTTCGCCTGCCATCTCGGCTATAGTGAATCCCTTGGCCACCGCCTGCCTTCGGCGGTCGATGCGCTGCTCATCCCCTCGCGCTTCGAGCCTTGCGGGCTGACCCAGCTTGGCGCGCTGCGTTATGGCGCGGTGCCGGTCGCCGCCCGCGTGGGCGGCCTGGCCGACACCATCGTCAACGCCAACCCCGCTGCCATTGCCCAGGGCGCTGCGACCGGCTTCCTGTTCACCCCCGTTGATGGCGAGACCCTGCTCGCCACCGTGGTGCGCGCCCGCCTGCTCTACCGGCGCAACCGCCGCATGTGGCGCCAGCTCCAGCTTACGGGCGCGGCCTATGACGTGTCGTGGAACGAGAAGGCCGCCCACTACGTCACGCTGTTTGCCGAGATGCTGGGCATGGATGCGGGCGGCCGGGCGGATTCAAACGTGATCAGCCTGCCATCGGGGTGGCATGGCCTGCGCGAGGGCCGCAGGCGGCGCATCGCGCGCAGGCCACCCCGCCTGTCGCGCGCGCTGGCAGTTCCCCATTAACGCGCCCGGCCCCTTGGGGCGTCACTCCACGGCATATCCCGACAGCACAGTAAAGGCCCCGGCATGCGGATCAGGCACGATGCAGCCCACTATGTCCTCCCCGATGGTATTGATGATCTTGTGCATGGGCGCAGTTCTGACCCGTTTGCCATTCTTGGCCGCCATAATATGGGGCGTGTCGATGTCATCCGCGTGTTGTACCATGATGCGGCGCGCGTGCGGCTGGTGGTTGAACGCCCGCGCGCCAGCCCGATCGAGCGCCCCATGCGGCGCATGGACGACACGGGGCTGCATGTCGGCACCATTCCCGCAGGCGCGCGCTATCACCTGAAAATCGTCTGGGCCGACGCGGTGGAGGAAACCGCCGACCCGTATTCATTCGGCCTGCTGCTCGATGAGGCGGAGCTGCGCCTGTTTGCCGAAGGCCGCCACCGCCAGCTTGACCACCTCATGGGAGCGCAGCCCATGGTGATTGACGGCACGCCGGGCGTGCGCTTTGCCGTGTGGGCGCCCAATGCACGGCGGGTTTCGGTCATCGGGGATTTCAATTTCTGGGATGGCAGGCGCCACCCCATGCGCCTGCGCCACAGCGCCGGGGTGTGGGAGCTGTTCATTCCCGGCCTCGGCCCCGGCGAGCGCTACAAATTCGAGATCATGACGCGCGAGGGCCATATCCTGCCGCACAAGGCCGATCCCTTCGCCCGGTTTGCCGAGCGGCCGCCCGCCACCGCCTCGGTCGTGGCATCCCCCGCGCCGTTTGCCTGGAACGATGCGGACTGGATGGCCACGCGCGGGCGCGCGCAGGCCACGGATGCGCCGCTGGCCATATACGAGCTGCATGTTCCCTCATGGCGCAGGCCCCAGGGCGACCCTGACCGCATCATGTCATGGCGGGAACTGGCGGGCGAGCTCATTCCGTACATGCAGGCGGCGGCCTTTACGCATGTAGAGTTGATGCCGGTGATGGAATATCCGTTTGGCGGCTCATGGGGCTACCAGCCGCTCGGGCTGTTCGCGCCCTCGGCCCGGCATGGCACGCCGGCTGATTTCGCGGCCTTCATCGATGCCTGCCACGTAGCCGGCATCGGCGTGATCCTGGACTGGGTGCCCGCCCATTTTCCCAACGACGTGCACGGGCTGGCCTGTTTCGATGGCTGCGCGCTGTACGAGCATCAGGACCCGCGCGAGGGCGTGCACCGCGACTGGAACACCCATATCTATAATTTTGGGCGTCATGAGGTGCGCGGCTTCCTCATCGCCAGCGCGCTGATGTGGCTGGAGCGCTTCCATATTGATGGCCTGCGTGTCGATGCCGTGGCCTCCATGCTGTACCGCGACTACAGCCGGCGGGAAGGGGAGTGGATCCCCAACATCCATGGCGGGCGTGAAAACCTCGAGGCGGTGGCCTTCCTGCGCCAGCTCAACGAGACCGTGCACGAAACCTGCCCCGATGCGATGATGATTGCCGAGGAATCCACCGCCTGGCCCGGCGTGACCCGCCCGGTGGCGCAGGGGGGGCTTGGCTTTTCCTATAAATGGAACATGGGGTGGATGCATGACAGCCTGCGCTTCTTTGCGCGTGATCCGCTGTGGCGTGGCCATCACCTCAATGAAATCCTGTTCGGGCTGCATTATGCCTTCAGCGAGCACTTCATCCTGTGCCTGTCGCATGATGAAGTCACCCACGGCAAGGGCTCGCTGCTGGCCCGCATGCCTGGTGACGGGTGGCAGCGCCATGCCAACCTGCGGGTGTTTTTCGCCTTCATGTGGGCCCATCCGGGGCGCAAGCTGGTGTTCATGGGCGCCGAGCTGGCGCAGGAGGCGGAATGGTCGCATGAGAGCGAGCCGCCATGGCGCAGTCTGGATGATCCGCTCAAGGCGGGTATGCTCGGTCTCATCACCGATCTCAACCGCCTTTATCGTGAACTGCCCGCCCTCCATGCGCTTGACAGCGACCCCGCCGGTTTTGCGTGGGTGATTGGCGATGACACCGCCAACGCCGTGCTGGCCTGGCTGCGGCTGGCGCCGGGCCATGCCCCGGTTCTGGTGGTGCTCAACCTGACCCCCGTGGTGCGCCATGGCTACCGCGTGGGCGTGCCGGTGGGCGGGCCGTGGCGCGAGCGCCTCAATTCCGATGCTGGCGCCTATGGCGGCAGCGGCGTGGGTAATGGCGGTGGCGTCATGGCGCAGCCCGAGCCCGCCCACGGCCAGCCCTGCTCGTGCGTGCTGACCCTGCCGCCGCTGGCAGCGCTTTACCTTCAGCCTGCGGGAGAAGGATCATGATGCGCTTCCCGCCCGCGCTATCGCCCGGCAGCCCCACGCGCCTCGGGGCGTGCTGGGATGGGCTTGGCGTCAATTTCGCGGTGTTCTCGGCCAATGCCCAGCAGATCGACCTGTGCATTTTCGACCCGCGCGACCGGCGCGAGATCGCACGCTTCCGCCTGCCCGAATATACCGATGAAATCTGGCACGGCTACCTGCCCGATGCCGAGCCGGGGCTGTTATACGGCTTTCGTGCCTTCGGGCCATATGACCCCGCCAACGGCCACCGCTTCAACCCGCACAAGCTGCTGATCGACCCCTATGCCCGCAGGCTTACGGGGCCGGTTGCATGGTCGGACACGCAGTTCGGCTACCGCCTGCACTCGCCGCGCGCCGACCTGTCCTTCGACCGGCGCGACAGCGCGCCCTCCATGCCCAAATGCGTGGTGGTGAACGACGCGTATGAGTGGGAGGATGACATCCTGCCCTGCGTGCCATGGGCGGATACCGTCATCATGGAGGCCCATGTCAGGGGCCTGACCATGCAGCGCGCGCTGGAGCGCAACCCCCAGCCCGGTACGTTCCAGGCCCTTGGCGCGCCGGAGATGATCGCCCACCTGCGCAGGCTGGGTGTGACCACGCTCGAGCTGCTGCCCATCCAGTGCTTTGCCCCCGAGCGTTACCTGATCGAGCGCAGGCTGACCAATTACTGGGGCTACAACACGCTGGCGTTCTTCGTGCCGCATGCGGGCTATCTGGCCAGTGGCTCGGCGCATGAACTGCGCGCGGCCATCAGGCGGCTGCACAAGGCGGGCATCGAGGTGGTGATGGATGTGGTCTACAACCACACCTGCGAGGGCAGCGAACTCGGCCCGACCCTGTGCTACCGCGGGCTGGACAACGCCACTTATTACAGCCTCGTGCCCGGTGACGAGCGCCACCTCATAAACGATACAGGCTGCGGCAACACGCTCAACCTGTCGCACCCGCGCGTGCTGCAGATGGTGCTGGACTCGCTGCGCTACTGGGCAAGCGAATTCCACATCGATGGCTTCCGCTTCGACCTCGCCCCGGTGCTGGGCCGCGAGCCTTACGGCTTTGACCAGGGATCGGGCTTTTTCGATGCCATCATCCAGGATCCCGTGCTGTCCACCCGCAAGCTCATTGCCGAGCCATGGGACCCCGGTCCCGGTGGTTACCAGTTCGGCAACTTCCCGCCCGGATTTGCCGAATGGAATGACCGCTTCCGTGATACCACGCGGCGCTTCTGGCGTGGCGATGGCCAGCAGCTTGGCGATCTCGCCGCCCGCATTGCAGGCTCGGGCGACCTGCTCGACCGCAGGGGGCGCAGGCCGTGGAGCTCGGTCAACCTCATTACCGCGCATGACGGCTTCACGCTCGAGGACGTGGTCAGCTACGCCGAGCGCCATAACGAGGCCAATGGGGAAGACGGCCAGGATGGCAGTGCGGATAACAACAGCGCCAACTGGGGCGTGGAAGGCCCGACCGATGACCCCGCCATCCTTGACCTGCGTGGCCGCGTGCAGCGTGCCATGATGGCGACCCTCATGTTCGCGCACGGAACCCCCATGCTGCTGGCGGGCGATGAGTTTGGCCAGACCCAGAACGGCAACAACAACACCTACTGTCAGGACAACCCCGCGAGCTGGTTGGACTGGAAGCGCGCCGCAACGCCGCAGGGCCGGATGATGACCGGCTTTGTCGCCCGCCTTGCCACGCTGCGCCGGGCCCACGCCTCGCTGCGCGCGGCGCGCTACATGCATGGCCGCCACAGGCCACTGCCTGATGTGCCCGATATTGGCTGGTTCAGCCATGATGGCACGCCCATGGAGGTGGAGCAGTGGAACGACGAAGCATGCCACCTGCTGGGCGTGCGCCGCGCCAGCACCGTGGCCGATGGCACGTTCGACATTACCTACATGCTGCTCAACGCCGGTAGCGAGGACATGAACGCCACGCTACCCGAGCCCCCGGGGCAGTGGACCCTGCTGATCGACACCACGCGGCCCGAACGCGGGGCCGAAGCGCTGTCGGCGGACGTGCAGGACATCACCGTGCCCGCCCACGGGCTTGTGCTGCTGGCTTTCGTGCCCGGCAGCGATAACGAGGCGGAGGACGCCGCATGAACACCCATTTCCAGTCTGACCGCGACACCGGGGCCACGTTGCTTGATGCCCGGCATACCCGCTTCCGATTCTGGGCGCCCTCATGCCACACGGTCCTGCTCGAGGCTGAGGGCCATGCGCCGGTTGCCATGGCCCGCGACAGGGAAGGGTGGTTTGAATGCGTGTTCCCCTGCGGGGCGGGCACGCGCTACCGCTACCGCGTGGCCCGCGACCTTGCCGTGCCGGACCCCGCATCATGCTACCAGCCCGATGACGTGCGGGGGCCAAGCGAGGTGGTCGACCCTGCCGCCTATGACTGGCGGCATAGCGCATGGCCGGGCCGCCCGTGGCATGAGGTGGTCATATACGAGGTGCATGTGGGCCTGATGGGCGGTTATGACGGCGTGGCCCGCGAACTGCCGCGCCTTGCTGCCCTTGGCGTGACCGCAATCGAACTCATGCCGCTGGCCGAGGTGCCGGGCGGGCGCAACTGGGGTTATGACGGCGTGCTGCCTTTTGCCCCGGAATCCGCCTACGGCCCGCCTGATGCGCTGAAGGCCCTGATTGATACGGCGCACGGGCTGGGGCTCATGGTGTTCCTTGATGTGGTGTACAACCATTTCGGCCCGGACGGGAATTACCTGGCGGACTACGCAACCCCCTTCTTTAGGTATGACACGGCAACACCATGGGGGGCGGCCATCGATTTCAGGCAGGAGGCGGTCAGCCAGTTCTTTATTGATAACGCGCTGTACTGGCTCATGGAATTCCGCTTTGACGGGCTGCGGCTTGATGCCGTGCAGGCCATTGTGGACCGGGACTGGCTGCTGGCGCTGCCTGCCATCATCCGCAACCATGTCGAGCGCGGGCGGCATGTGCACCTGATCGTGGAAAATGAAAACAACGATGCCGGCCTGCTGCGCGCAGGTTATCGGGCCCAGTGGAATGATGATGCCCATAACGCCCTGCATGTGCTGCTGACCGGCGAGGACGAGGGCTATTACGGCAATTTCGCCCCCGATCCGGCGCCCGCGCTGGCGCGCGTGCTGGCCGAAGGCTTTGCCTTTCAGGGCGAGGTGCAGCCGGTCAACGGCAAGGCAAGGGGCAGCCCGAGTGCCGACCTTGCCCCGGACCGCTTCATCATCTTCCTGCAAAACCATGACCAGATCGGCAACCGTGCGCTAGGCGAGCGGCTGGGCGTGCTGGCCACGCCACAGGCCCTGCGCGCGGCCTACGGGCTGGTGCTCCTGTGTCCGCAGGTCCCGATGCTGTTCATGGGCGAGGAATGGGGTTCGCACCAGCCCTTCCTGTTCTTTACCGACTACAACCCGGCGCTGGGGCGGATCGTGCGCGAGGGGCGGCGGCAGGAATTTGCCGGTTTCTCGCATTTTGCCTCGGCGGAAAAGCGCGACACCATCCCCGACCCCAACGCGCCCGAAACCTATGCCGCCTCGCGCCTTGACCCCGCCGAGCGCGATAAACCGGCCCACAGGGAATGGAACGCGCAGATTGCGCAACTGCTGGCCCTGCGTCACGCCGAGATCACGCCCCGCCTGCCCGGCGCGCGCGCCATGGGGGCGCAGGTTCTGGGCACGGGAGCGGTTTTTGCCCGGTGGCGCATGGGCGATGGGGCGGTGCTGTCCATTGCCCTCAACCTGGCCGATGCGGCAGTGCCGCTGCCAGACATGCCGCAGGGGCGCTGCCTGCATGCGGTGCTGCCGCACGGGGCGGACCTGTTCTCCGCAACCCTGCCCCCTTATGCCATGATGGCCTGCCTGAACGAGGCCGAGGATGAATAACCGCACCCTTGTCGAGCGCGCCCGCCATGCCGGGCTGAGCCTGCGCTGGCGCGATGCCGCAGGCGAGATGCACCGCGTCTCGAACGAGAGCCTGCGCCGCCTGCTGGCCGTGCTGGAAGGCCATGCCCCTGCGCCACGTCCGCGCGGGGCATTGCCCGCCATGGTGGTAGGCGTTGCAGGCCAGGCCACCGTGCTGCCCCTGCCACCGGGTGATGGAGGGGGCCGGTTTCGTCTCGTGCTGGAAAATGGCGCGCAGATCGAGGGCAGCCTGCGCCTGATGCGTGGCCACCCCGCACTCCCCCCCGTGGGGGTATGCGGCTACCACCGGCTGGAAGTGGGGGATATGCCCACCACCCTGGCCATAGCCCCCGCATCCTGCCCGCGGGTGAGCCGGATATGCGCAGGCGGCAGCGTGCGCCCATGGGGGCTGGGCACGCAGGTTTACGGCCTGCGCATGGCGGGCGATGGGGGGATCGGGCATTTTGGCGCGGTCGAAACCCTGGCTCGCGCAGCTGCAGCACGCGGGGCGGATGCGCTGGCCATCAGCCCGGCCCATGCCATGTTTGCAGCCCGCCCCGGGCAGTACAGCCCGTATTCACCCTCATCGCGCCTGTTCCTCAACGTGTTGCTGGCTGATCCGCATGCCGTGTTTGATGCCGCAACCGTGCAGGCCGCCGTGGTCAAGGGGGGCGCGGCCTATGTCGATACGCTCAGGCAACTCGAGGATGCGCCGCTGATCGACTGGGTGCGGGCCAGCACGTGTCGCTACCAGCTGCTCAGGCGGCTGTATGATGACCGGATCGCGGCCAGCCCGCCACAGGCCATGCGCGACTTCCGCGCGGCGGGCGGTAAAGCGCTCGAGCAGCATGCCCTGTTCGAGGCGTTGCATGCCTATTTCGCCACCCGTGGCGAACGCGGCGGCGACTGGCGGCGCTGGCCCGTGGCCATGCGCCAGCCCGACAGCCCCGAAGTGGCGCGGTTTGCGCAGGAATTCGCCCATGACGTAACCTTCCATGTGTTCGTGCAGTGGCTGGCGGCCACCAGCCTGGCCCGGGCCTGTACGGGTGCGCGCTCAGCGGGCATGCGCATCGGCCTGATCAAGGACATGGCGGTGGGCGTGGACCCGACGGGCAGCGAATGCTGGGCGCGCCAGTCCGAATTCCTGCTGGGTGCCGGCATCGGCGCGCCGCCCGATGCGCTCAGCCCGCTGGGGCAGGACTGGGGGCTGACCACGTTTTCACCCGCCGGGCTGCGGGCCACGGGCTACCGCGCCTTTATCGACACGCTGCGCGCGGGCTTCGCCCATGGCGGGGGCTTGCGCATCGACCATGTCATGGCGCTGGAACGGCTGTGGATCATACCGCAGGGCGGCGCTTCGGCGGAGGGGAGTTACCTGTCCTTTCCCGTGCGCGACCTTATGCGGCTTGTTGCCCTTGAGGCCATGCGGGCCGATGCCATGGTGATTGGCGAGGACCTGGGCACGGTCACCACCGCCTTTCGCAAGGCGGCGGGGGCACATGGCATCATGGGCATGAACGTGCTGTTTTTCGAGCGTACGCCGCAGGGCGTGTTCAAGCCACCCGCCACGTGGTCGCCCCATGCCACGGCCATGACCACCACCCATGACCTGCCCACGGTGGCAGGCTGGTGGCAGGGGACGGATATTGCCTGGCGCGAGAAACTGCACCAGCTCCCCCCGGGCCTCGACCCCAACACCGTGCATGACGAACGTGAAAATGACCGCACCGCCCTGTGGTCCGCCCTGATGCAGGACCGGCCCGCACCGGCTGCCCGGGGCAGGTGCGCGCAAAGGCCCCCGCCCAACGCCACGGGCGCGGCAAGGGTGGTGGAGGAGGCCATCGGCTTCGTGGGCCGGGCCGCGTGCCCGCTGGCCCTCGTGGCGGTGGAGGACATGCTCGGCCTTGCCGAGCAGCCCAACCTGCCCGGCACCACGAGCGGCCACCCCAACTGGCAGCGCCGCTACCCCGCCATGACCGCAACCCTGCTGTCGGGGCATGATACGCGCAGGCGCTTCAACCGCCTGCGCGCGGGGCGTGCCCATGAATAGCGCCATTCCGGCCGCCCTGGTGCGGGCTACGCTGCGGCTGCAGTTCCGCGCGGGCATGACGATCGATGACGCCACGGCCCTCGTGCCACAATTCGCCCGCCTTGGCATAAGCCATCTGTATGCCTCGCCCCTGTTTGCCGCGCGCCCCGGCTCGACCCATGGCTATGATACCGTGGCCTATGATCGCATCGACCCTGCGCTGGGCGGCGAGACGGCACTGGTGCGCCTGGCCGACCGGCTGCATGCCCACGGCATGGGGCTGATCCTTGATATCGTGCCCAACCACATGGCCGTTGATGCCCATAATGCGTGGTGGATGGATGTGCTGGCCTGGGGGCAGGCTTCGGCACATGCCACATGGTTTGACATCAACTGGCATGACCCGGACCCGGATCTGCGCGGGCGCGTGCTGCTGCCCTTCCTTGATCGCCCGCTGCCCGAGGCAATGGCGGCAGGCAGCCTTGTCCTGCGCCATGACGGGGATGGGGGGCTGTTCCATATCCATCACCATGAGCACAGCTTTCCGCTGAGCCCGGCCAGCTACGCGGGCCTGCTGGCGCAGGTGGGGGCACCCGGCGCGCTGCTCGCGGCCTTCACCACCGTGGCGCTACGCGGCGGGCCGGGGGCGGAAGCGGATTCCGCGCTGGCGGCCCTGCGGCACTGGGCGGCAACACAGCGCGGGCAGGCGGCCATGGCGCGGCTTGCCAGCCTGCATGATGGATGCGACCCCACAGGCCATGCCCGCCTCGAGCGCCTGCTGGCCATACAGCCATGGCGTCTGGCCTGCTGGCGTGATGCCGCGACACGGATCAACTGGCGGCGGTTTTTTGACATTACCGGCCTCGTGGGCGTGTGCGTGGAGCGCGCCGAGGTGTTCGAGGCCGTGCATGGCTATCTGTTCTCGCTTTACCAGCGCGGGCTGGTTGATGGCGTGCGGGTCGATCACATTGATGGGCTGGCCGCTCCCGCCGCCTACTGCCAGCGCCTGCGTGCCCGGCTTGACGCGCTGGCCCGCCTGCGCCCCGAAAGCGCCCTGCCGGGGGCGGCCATTTACGTGGAAAAAATTCTTGCCACCCACGAGAGCCTGCCTGCCGCCTGGCCGGTGGCGGGCACCACGGGCTATGACTTCATGGACCAGGTTTCCGCCGTGCTGCATGATGCGCGCGCTGCCCCTGTGCTCGATCGGCTGTGGGCGGCGTGCGGGCCGGATGCCAGAGCCTGCGGCCTGATTGCGCGCGAGGCCCGAGCACAACTGCTGGCTGAGGGTTTTGCCGCCGAATTCGCGCATCTGACCCGCCTGCTGGCCACGGCGCTGAGGGCAGGGGGAATGGACTGCCCACCTGCGGGCCTGCGGACGGTGCTTGAGGCCGTTCTGCTCTCCTTCACGTCCTACCGCACCTATTTTGGCGATGAGGTGGTGCAGGACCATGCCGAAGATGGCGCGGCCCTGCACGCTGCGGCAAAGACCGCCCGGCCACGGCTGGAAGGCGGCCTTGAACCGGTGCTTGATGCGGTAACGGGCATCCTGTCGGCCCGGCCGGAGCACGCGCCCGCGGCCTGCATGCGCCGCGCCGAGCAGGCCTTCGAGCACCTGACCGCACCGCTGGCCGCCAAATCAACGGAAGATACGACCTTCTACCGCTACGTCCGCCTGATCTCGCGTAATGAGGTGGGGTCCGACCCCGCACGGCTTGGCCTTGCGGTTGCGGATTTCCATGCCGGCTGCACCGCGCGCGCGCGCCAGCACCCTGCCGCCATGCTCACGACCGCGACCCATGACCACAAGCGTGGCGAGGACAGCCGCGCCCGCCTGGCCGTGCTGAGCGAGATGGCGCCACAGTGGCATGCGCAGGTCAGCGAATGGTTTGCCCGCAATGGCGCGCAAACGGCTATCGGGCCGGACCGCATTGATGAACTGATGCTGTACCAGACCATGCTCGGCGCGTGGCCGCTCACCCCCTTTGCCAGCGAGGATGCGCGTAAGGCGTGGTGCGAGCGGATCGTGCAATGGCAGACCAAAGCCCTGCGCGAGGCCAAGCGCCATACCAACTGGCTCGACCCCGACATGGCCTATGAAGAAGCCTGCGCGGCCTTTGTGCGCCGCCTCGCCGCCAACCCTGCTTTCATGGCGCAGATGGAGGGGATGGTAGCCCGGATTGCCCCGGCGGGCGCGCTCAACGGGTTGGCGCAGACCCTGCTGCGGCTGACCACGCCCGGCGTGCCGGACCTGTACCAGGGCTGTGATTTATGGGATTTCAGCCTCGTTGACCCCGATAACCGCCGCCCGGTTGATTTCGGCCTGCGCCATGCGCTGCTCGAACACGCGGGCAGTTTTGATGCCTCCGCTGCCTCATGGCGCACGGGGCAGGTCAAGCTCGACCTGATCCGGCGCATCCTGTCGTTTCGGGCCCGCTACCCGGACCTGTTTGCCCAAGGCAGCTACCAGCCGCTTGAGGTGGAAGGGGCGGAGCGCGAGCACGCCATTGCCTTCCTGCGCGAGCATGACGGGTTCAGCCTGCTGGTGGTGGCCCCGCGCCTGCCGCTGGGCATGGACGTGCAGGCCGATACGCTGGCCGTAGGGCGCGACATGGCGCTGCGCGTGATCCTGCCGCAGCCAGTCGGCCCGTGGCACAGCCTGCTGGGTGCCGTGCCACTTCAGGCCGCCGTGCCGTTTACGCGCGGGCAGGTGCCCCTTGCCTGCCTCGTGCACGATGCGGGTGGCCGGGGACTGCCGTGAAATCAGGCGGTGGCGAGGGAACGCAGTTCGGTAAAAAGGATTTCCTTGCCGTCATAAACCGGTCGATCGTAGCTGAAACCGGTCAGGCTCTGGATCACGCTGACCGGTACATCAAAAAACATATCCACGCTTGTGTTCATGTTGGCCTTGGTACGGGCTGCCATCGATGATGGCCCTGCTTTCGGGCGGCAGGGTACCGGTGCACTCAAGGTTGTCGCACCTCTTGTGGCCATCGTAGGTAATATTCCACGAACTGCACATCCTGCCGTAATCATCATAATCATACCCGAAGCCGACGCTCATCATGGTTGTTTCCAGCACGCAACAGCCCACGATGCTGTGCCTGCCCCTGAACGGCAGGTGAACCGGCTCGCTGTCGGGCAGGTATTCACACTGGCTGGACCACAAGATGGTCCACTCCGTGGGCCTGTCGGCAATGGAAAAATCGGCCTTGCGTGCCTCATCCCTGATCCCGGTATCCTCGAATTCCATAAGGGCCAGTATTTCTTCCCGGCTGACACCATGGAACGCAAGACAGGAGGAATTGAAGCCCATTATTTAAATCCCGAATATCATAAGCACGTTATTATGGACCAAATCTGCCATAATATTGGTGCCGTACAGGCAAGCCCCCTGCGCCTCTTGCCCGACACCGGTAAAACGGCGCAGGCCGGGCGTGCCGATACATTGCCACAGGCGGTTTCTTGCTACGGTTTGACGGCGGGGGAGAGGAAAATTATCCTGTCCATCCCATGAAAGCACAGGTCATGACAGCGGATTTCAAAAAGCGGCACATACACTCTTTCCAGACGGATGTGCATGGATGCTCGTGTCATGGAACCGGCGGGTTTTCCATGACAGGTGCCCGGCAGCCAAAGGTTTGAACGTGAACAGTTTTCCTGACGACCCGAAAAACACGCCCTCCCGCCTGGGCCGGAGGGGGCTGTTTGCCGGTTCCCTGGCGCTTGGTGCGCTGGCGGGGGGCCGGTGGGCCTCCGTGCCGGCTGCTGCGGCCGCCCTGCGGCGCACGGCGGTGCCCGGCACGGTACCCCGGCTTGTGCCCATGCGCCCCCATGCCGACCAGATAACCGATATCAAGGTCTGCCTGCGCCCGTTCCGCGCCGCTGGCCCCCGGCTGGATGTCGAGCGGGTGGGCGAGAAGGTGGTCATCCATAATTACGGTCATGGGGGCAGCGGGTGGTCGCTTTCATGGGGGTCGGCCGAGATGGCGGTGGGCAAGGCGGCGGCGCTCTCGCCCCGGCGCGTGGCGGTCGTGGGGTGCGGGGTCATTGGCCTGACCACGGCGCTCGTGGCGCAGCGCGCGGGGCTTGATGTCACGATCTATACGCGCGACCTGCTGCCCCACACCCGCTCGGTCAGGGCCAATGGTAGCTGGACACCGGATTCACGCGTGGCGCTGACCGCCCCCGCAGGCCCGCAATTTGCCGATACATGGGAGCGGATGGCCCGTTATTCATGGAAGAGCTATCGCGATTACCTGGGCCTGCCCGGCAACCCGATCGACTTCCGCGACAGTTACGTCCTGTCCGACACGCCTTTTGACGCGCCGGAGCCCGAGCCGGAAAACCCGGGCCAAAAGGGGGATTACGCCACGACCGGCATGCCGCAGCAATCGAGCGAGTTTGCCAGTTATGGCGCGCGGATACGCGATATCATTCCTGCCGCCGAACTGCTCTCCGCGCAGGAAAATCCTTTTGCGGTGCCCTATGCCCGGCGCGCGCCGCTGATGATCTTCAATTTCGGGGCGTACGGGCATCTTCTGCTGTCCGAGTTTTATCAGGCGGGGGGGCGGATCGTCATCCGTGAGTTCCATACGCCTGCCGACATGAAGAGCCTGCCTGAGCCGGTCATCCTCAATTGCCCCGGCTACGCGGCGCGTGACCTGTGGGGGGACCGCTCGCTCATTCCCGTGCGTGGCCAGACCGCGTGGCTGCCGCCGCAGCCCGATGTGGCCTATGGGGTGCGATACAAGGGGGCCTCGGCGCTTTCGAAAAGTGATGGCTTGATGATACAGGGGTTTGACATGTCGGGCCTGGGCGAAATGGACGGCGTGGGCAACAGTTTTGAACATGCCGATCGCAGCGAGGCGGAAAAGGCGATTGGCATATTTGAAAACCTTTTCGCCCGTTTTCCCGCGGGGCAGGGCTGATGCGCGGCTTACGGGCAAAGGGGCTTTGTGCCGCGCTGGGGGCGGGGCTGCTGGCCCTGGCAGGGCAGGTGGCCCATGCGGCACCGTCGCGGGCCAGGACATCCTATTATACCGCAGCGCAGGCCGAGCGGGGGGCTGCGGCCTACCAGCAGTTCTGCGCGGTGTGCCATGGGGCGGATCTGGGCGGGGCGTTTGACGTGCCGCCGCTTGTGGGGCGTTTTGCCGCCAACTGGTCGGGCGCGCCGCTGGGCCAGTTGTTTGACTACATGTCAAAAGCCATGCCGCTTTTCGCGCCCGGCACGCTGACACAGGCGCAGAATGCGGATCTGCTGGCATTCGTGCTGCGTGAAAATGGCGTGCCTGCCGGCAGGCACGACCTCACCCCCGAGGGGGTGAAAACCATGCTGTTTCCCAAAACAACGGCTGCGAGCATGAAGTAAAAAAGCGGGCAGGAGGCAGCTAGTGGTGGAGCATGCCCATGCCCGCTTGCATGGCGGTATGCAGCATGTCGTGCCACAGCGCGCCCCTGCCACCCTGCGGGCCGCCTTCGGCCGGGGTGTCCATTTCCCGGCCGTTTGTAACGGGCAGCCCGTCATCATCAAGCGGCACGTGATGCGTAGCGCAGCCCGCCAGCATCATGAAACACGTCAGCATGACCGCAGCCCGCATTCAGCCCGGCCCGCCGATGCGGATTGCCGATACCGCCACCGGAGCCGGTGGCCTGCGGATCAGGAAAAACATGCACGCTCCCCGTCATTGTCATGCCGGGCGCGATCCTAACGGGTGCGGCTTCGCAGGAGCCGTAACGAAACGTGAGGTTTGATTGCGGCATGTAAAAAGGCCCTGCCATCACAGTATGGGGAGAGTGCATGCCCGCGCGGGAACCCGTGTTATGCTGCGGCGTTGGATGCGCGTGGCGGGTATGACCCACCGCACCAGCATAAACCTCGTGACAGTTCCAGTACCCACAACGCAGATGCAAGGGAGATGGACATGCCGAAGTCAGATCATGATGTAAACATTCAGGAAGTTGAACTGCGGGCGATCAGCCTGTGGAACAAGCAGCACCCCGACCGCCCCTGGCGGCGGCTGAGCAACCTGCATCGCTACCGCAGGACCGCGCATGCCCTGCAGGGCATTCCCGCCTTTCCTGAAGAACAGGCGCAGTTTCGCTACCTTGCCACCCATGCCATGACCATGTCGCACGCAAAAAGCTGCGCCTGAGGCGAATGCGGGGAGAACCGTTTCATATTTCTGGTTCAGGCGTGACAATCAGATAAAGCGGGGTTGCGTGCAGCAGCCCCGCAAAAAGCATGTCATTAGGGTCGTGCCCTATTGCAGGGCGGACGGGCTGCGCAGGGTCTGGTGGTTGGAAGACATGCCGGGAGCATCCGGGTTTTTATTGGCGGCGGGTTGACGGGTCAAAGGCTGGTCGGGCTGGTCCGTGGGGCCGGGTCGTTCACTCTTTTCGGGCAGCGGCACGGTCTTGCGGGCCTGCGGATGCGCCCGCTCTATGGATGAGGGGGAATTATCCCCCGGCAGGTCCACGCTTTTGTCGGTCGGGTGTTTCTGGGCTAGGGCCACGGACCCGCTGGCCATGAGCATCACGCCCGTTACTGCAAATGCAGAAATAATACGCATGTTGTCCTCTTTCTCTGTAAAGAAACACGCATGGGTGAAGATGGCTTCGGGGCAGGCGCCCTGCTGGTCGTATCGTGCGGGCGCAGGCACAGTTCCAGCCGTGGCCTGAATATTATGGAATATGACTACCCTGGAAATAATTTGAAACTTCGTGATCAGAATCCTGTTTGTGCTGCCATATCCACGCCTTGGTGGCAATGTATGTCATCCATCGCCGGCCACCTCTGAAATGGTAATGGAGAGAAAAACATGACAATGCCAGAACAGGAAAAAACGGATTTCTTTGATTCCGATTTCTGCCAGCACAAGAATTTCTGGCAAAAACGCAAGGTGTCCGTCCTGACCGACATGGTGTTTGATTTCCATAACCGGAAGTATTCCCGCCATGTCAGGAATATTGCGCGCAGGCAGCCGGTGCGCAGGATTCTTGTCACATCCGTGCGGGTGCCCAAACGCGAGCATAAGCTGCATGATGTGTTCAGGCGCATGAGGAATACAAAGCACAAGGTGGATTTCGTAACCGCCCAGATGCGCGACAGGGGCAAGTTTGGCAATATCAATACTGCGCTTTCAACAGTAAAACTGCAGGATTATGACTGGGTGGTCATTACCGATGATGACGTCGCCCTGCCGCCGCGCTTCCTCGATGGGTTCATATCGCTGTGCGAAGTCATGGGGCTGAAAATATCCCAGCCCGCCCATCGTTACCATTCCTATACATCCTTTACGTTCAATTATCGCAAATGGAACAGCCTCGGGCGCATTACCCGCTATGTTGAAGATGGGCCGGTCACAGCTTTCCATCGTGATGCCATGGCCTATGTCTATCCCTTCCCCGAACTGCGCTGGGCATGGGCGACGGATATCGCGTTCTGCAACGCGGCCCATCGCAACCACCATAATGTCGGCATTGTGGATTATACGGCCATAGAACATCTCAAGCCTGCGGGGCAGGACTACCCCATGCAGGCGGCAAAGGCCGAGGCGCGGGCGTTCCTCTCGCGCCAGGCGCTGCGGCCCGACCGGCGCGAGCTGTTTCGCAACATGGAAATCCTGCGCGACATCCAGCCCGACCACCTGACCTATGATGTACCCTGCCAGACGGGCCTGCCCGCCACATGGCCTGTGGCCCAGCCCTGAAGCTGTGCGGACCTTTTCAATAATACCCTGAAATTGTAAAGGTTTCTGGTGAAGCTTTTTTCAAGAAGCTTTGGACGTCGTTGCATTTTTGAAAAAAGCTTTACGGATCAGGATATGAAACCGACATGACCCAGGGCCACGACCCGCTGCCCGTGCTTGAACAGGAGCGCCTGGCCGTGCAGATCTGGCAGAACGCCTTTCGCGCGGCGGTGCTTGATCTTGATGAAGCCGGGCGGGCGACGCTGCTGCGGCGGCTCGGGCAGTTCGGGCAGGCCATGACGCAGGGCCGCGAGGGGGCCAGCCGTGTCAACACCCGCGCCGTGCGCGACCATGCGCTTGGCGTGCTGGCCGAAGTGACGCAGGCCGCACGCGAGCACGTGCCCCGCGCGCATGTGCCGCAGTGGTGCCTTGATGCGCCCGATTGTGACTGATGGTGCATAACCGTATGTATTCACACGGCTGTTGTCTGCCCGAGCCTGCCGGACCATCATGCGGCCTGTAGGCATGATGAATGGAGGCAGGACGTGATTGACCGTGAGTTGCAGGGGCAGTTGCTACGCCACATGGCCGATCAGGGCGGCACGACCACCCTGCGGCCCGTGCAGGCGGCTGATGAGGAAAAATACGCCCGTAACCTGATGGACCTTGAATTGCAGGGCCTGTGCAGGGGCGGGGTGGGCATACGGCCCACGGGCCTTGGCATTACGGGCGAGACCAGCCTGACGCCAGCCGGTCGCGCTTACCTCGACCGGCCCGATGACATGCATGTCACCCTGTCCGGCCCTGCAACGATAAAAGCGCTGCGCCAGCGTATTGTTGATGATCCCGACCTGTCTGATACCGAGCGCCACAGTCTCGACCGCGCGGTCGAAACCATGCACCCGCTTGCGCTCAAGGCGCTGGGGCAGGACCTGCTGGCGCGGGCCTTGCAGCATGACCCTGACGCCATACCGCTTATCCGCAAGCATGTGGGCAAGCCGTAAACGGGCGCAGGGCAGGCAGGGCGGATTAATTTATTTTATGGATATAAGATAAATCGATATAAAATTAGCATATATGTATTATGTAAATAAAAATTAAGCATGGCAAGTAATTTTTACTGAAACAAAGTATAGGACAAAAGGGTAGGGCAATTTATTGCATATCTGCCCGGCTTCCCCGTGCCTGCGCTTTTATATCCATCTCTGCGATAAATCGCGCCATCTGTCCGGGTAACGGCGCTTTCCTCGCCATGTCTGCCCGGCAGATCGGCAGGATCGAGCAGGCGGGACGGAATTTGAAAATGCGCCATTCAACACAGACCGGCCAGCAGGGCGGGGCGGGGCATTCTTGTACAGGGGGCCGTTGGCGCGAGACCCTTGTGGCCCTGTTGCGCACGGCTGTTCTGGGGCTTGTGGTCGTGCTTGCGGCTTACGGGCCGCACGTGGCCCATGCGGCGGATGAAGCCGCGGCCCCTGCGCCCGCGCACGGCATGACCCCCGATCAGGCGCGGCAGGTGCTGGCGGTAATCAATGACCCCGCCCGCCGCGCCGAGTTTCAGAATACCCTTGCGGCCATTGCCGCCCAGCTTCCTGCAGCGCCTGCTCCGGCCCCTGCCGCGCCAGCGCATGCGGCAGCGCCCGCGCAGGAACTGACCGTGCAGCCTGACAGCCTTGGCAGCGACCTGGTGCAGGACACGGAAGCCCTGCGGGCCAGCCTGATCGTGCAGGCGCAGCATTTTGTCGCCCTGTTCGGCGATCTGGCGTTCGTTGTTCACTGGACCCACACCATCTTCGCCGATCCGCAATCACGCGGCATCCTGCTTGATGCTGTAGGCAGGGCGACGTTGATCCTGCTTGTGGCGCTGGCGGCCGAGCATGGTGTCTCGCTGCTGATGCGCAAGCCCCTGCGCGGGGTGACGGCACGCGCGCTGGCGACTGAAAAACGCCTCAACCTGCCAGATGCCGCGACAGCCGCGCCAGACCCTGCCGCAACGGCAGCACCCGGGGTGGAGGCCGCTGGCCAGCAGGCCGCCACCGAGCAGGACATGCAGGCCCAGCACGCCACCCTGCGCCTTTTGGCGCGCGTGCCCTATTCGCTCATGCACCTACTCATCAAGCTGGTGCCGGTGGGGCTGTTCTTTGGCCTGGGCACCGGTTTCGCCTATGCGCTCACCACCACGCACCAGGCCATGCTGGTGACCCTGACGCTGACCAACGCCTATGTGGTGGCGCGGGTGGTCTACCTGCTCATGGAAACGTTGTTCGTGCCGCATTCGCCCGCCATCCGGCTGTGCAGTGCCAGCGACCAGACGGCCTTCATGGTCACGCGCTGGCTCAACTTTCTGGTGGCTGCCCCGTCGGTTGTGGTGTGCCTTTCCACGCTTGGCGGTGTGTTCGACATGCCAGCCCGTGGCACGGAGGCCATCATCCGCTCGGTCGTGCTGATCGAACATGTGCTGGTGGCCATCTTTACATGGCGGGTGCGCAGGCATGTCGCCTCGGCGCTGCAACCCTCGGCACGGCTGCGCCAGCAGCCGTTCTGGGCGTTCGTGGGCCGGCTTGTGTACCTGTGGTGGGTGCCAGCCATGTTCTTCAACTTCGCGCTGTGGCTGATCTGGGCCACCCATATCCAGGGCGGTTATGCATGGATCATCCGCACGGTCATCCTGACCACGGCGGTCGTGATCCTGTCGCGCCTGTTCTCCGTGCTGGCCTATAATGTACAGAACCGGCTGTTCCAGATCTCGCCCGCCATGGAGGCGCGTTATCCCGGCCTGCAGGCGCGGGTGAATTATTATTACCCCGCCGCGCGCAAGATCCTGTCATTCCTGCTGTCATTCGCCACCGCCATCGTGTTCCTGCAGGCGCTGGGGCTGCCCGCCATTCATTTCCTGTTCCACGGCAAGCTGGGGCAGAAGGTGATGGGCACGATCAGTTCGGTCATCATTGCCTATACGGTAGCGGTGTTCATATGGGAGGCCGCGAATGCGGTGCTGCAGAGCCAGATCGCGCGGTTCGAGAATTCATCGCAGGAAGGGCGCGCAAGCCGCCTGCGTACCGTGCTGCCCATCATCAAGACCGTGCTGCTGGCGCTGATCATCATCATCGTCGCGGTGACTACGCTTTCACAGATCGGCATCAACGTGGCCCCCCTGCTCACGGGCGCGGGCATCATGGGTGCGGCCATCGCCTTTGGCGCGCAGAGCCTGGTCAAGGATTTCATCACCGGCTTCTTCATGCTGGTGGAAAACGCCATACAGGTAGGTGACTGGGTCACGGCGGGCGGCGTGTCGGGCACGGTGGAGCATCTGTCCATCCGCACCCTGCGGCTGCGTTCGGTTAATGGTGACCTGCATATCATCCCGTTCTCCGGGGTGTCGTCGATTGCCAATACCTCGCGTGATTACAACCTTGTCGTGGTCGATGTCATGATCGACCTCAGCCAGGACACGCAGCAACTGACCAGAATACTGCAAGAAGAGCTTGCCGCCCTGCGCAAGATCCCGCGTTTTACGCATCTGATCCTGTCGGACTTCACGTTTCTGGGCATTGAACAGGCTGATGGCAACGGCGCGCGCTTCCTTGGGTCCATCCGCACGGCGCCGGGGTCGAAATGGACCGTGTACCGGCAGTATTACAGCCGTGTTGCCGTGCGCATGAATGCCGAGGGCATCAAGTTCCCCGTGCCAAGCTATCTCAACTTTGTCGATAACTGGGCGGGTAACGAACTCAGGATCGATGCCGCGGCCAAGACGCCGCCGCCGCAGGAACAGGCCTGACAAAAAAGCCCCTGCCATGAACCGGGCAGGGGCCTTGCAGGTTACGCGCGGTATTACGCGACGCGCAGCGTTACCTTGTGCAGTTCCTTTTCCACCTTCGCATCGGGGTGGCCGGCATGGAATTCCTCACCGGGCAGCAGCTTGAGGTCAGTGATGGTGTCGAGCGGCAGGACGCTCCATTCCCCCATGGGCGGCACGCGCTTTTCGTGGGCATCCTCACCACGATAGATCAGCACCTGCGGCTTGCCGTCACGCTCGCCCAGTGCGTGGGGGGAGCCGATGTAGTTCTTGGCATCGAAAGTAAAACCGACAGCAGTTTTCTTGCTGATGGCGTCACGAAGCATGTTTTCAACGGACATGGCTGTTTTCCATTCAGGTAGATATTGACACGCTCCCGCATGTTATAACGGGCTGTGAGCGTTATAGCCTGTCTGGCCGGGCGCAGAAGGGGCGGGAATGGTCCATTGTTGCAACACAGCCCTGCACGGCCCGGCGTGGCCGTCAGGAAACCGTATCGAACAGCAGCTTGAAATTGAGCACGAGAATGACCGCCGCCACGACCCATGACAGGAGGGCCACGGGCCGCGATATGGCAAAAGGCCCCATCTTGCGCCGGTCAGACACAAACATGACCAGCGGTATGACTGCAAAGGGCAGTTGCATGGACAGGATGACCTGGCTGAGCATGAGCAGCCGCCCCACGCCCTGGTCGCCATACAGCGCGGTCACAACCACCACCGGGGCGATGGCCAGCCCGCGCGTGAGCAGCCGCCGCGCCCAGGGGGGCATGTGCAGCCGCAGAAAGCCTTCCATGATGATCTGGCCTGCCAGCGTGCCGGTAATGGTGGAGTTGGTACCCGCCGCCAGCAGGGCCACCGCAAACAGCGTGGACGCGATGCCCAGCCCCAGAATGGGGGAAAGCAGGCGGTAGGCATCCTCGATTTCGGCCACGTCCTGATGGCCGCTGGTGTGAAAGGCCGCTGCCGCCACGATCAGGATGGCGGCATTGATGAACAGCGCCAGCATGAGCGCAATCGTGCTGTCCCATGTGGCCCAGCGGATCGCATCCCGCCGCCCTGCCTCTGTGCGGGGAAAGGCGCGGGTCTGCACGATGGAGGAATGCAGGTAGAGGTTATGCGGCATGACCGTGGCCCCGATGATGCCGATGGCGATATAGAGCATCTGGCTGTTGGTCACGATTGCAGCGTGGGGGATGAACCCTGCCAGCACGGCGGCAATGGCCGGCTGGGCCGCGACAACCTGCACGGCAAAGCACAGGGCGATGATGCTGAGCAGCCCGATCACGAAGGCCTCGAGGTAACGGAAGCCCCGGTTCATGAGAAAGAGCACGATAAAGACATCGAGCACCGATATGACCGCTCCCATGAGCAGGGAAATGCCAAACAGCAGTTGCAGCGCCACCGCCGTGCCAATCACTTCCGCCAAGTCGCACGCCGTGATGGCCAGTTCACAGGCCAGCCACAGCATGATGTTCACGGCAGGGGGGAAGTGGTCGCGGCAGGCCTGCGCAAGGTCACGCCCGGTGGCGATGCCCAGCCGGGCCGAGAGCGATTGCAAAAGCACGGCCATGAAGTTTGACAGCCCGATAACCGCCAGCAGCGTATAGCCAAACTGCGCGCCGCCCTGCAGGTCGGTGGCCCAGTTGCCGGGGTCCATGTAGCCGACCGACACCATAAAGCCTGGCCCCATGAAGGCCAGCAGCCGCCGCAGCCATGAGGCCCCGGCCTGCGGCACCCGCACGGAGGCAAACGCTTCCGGCAGGCTGTTCTGGTCGGGTCCGGATGTTTTTTCAAACCGCCAGGCAGTGTTCCGGGTGGAGCGGGTCGGGGTTGGGCGGTCTGGCATCATGCTGTGACTTAATCGTATCGGCCTGAAATATGCAATACGCTATATTAGATAGCATAAGAAAATATCATCAGCTTATGGTATGATCTGGATGATGCGGGGAGAGGCATTGCAAAATGGATATTTTCTCCTTTGAATGGTGTGATAATAATATAATTATTATGATTTATAAAATATTGTAAATTAATTTTATGATGGAATAAGAAATGAATAATTAAATAGGACGTGATCTAGTCGAGTAGACCGAGGGAGCATCCAAAAAAATACTTTTATATGTAGAATATGATGAAGGATATATTTCTGATGCCATTTTTTTTCTGAATGATCATGGCACGATCGAATACAGGATGTGTTCGGTGGCGTTAGGGGATCTGCTGTTTGACTTCTGGCACGAATGCAAAAACAACGATGCGCATGATGTGTAGAGAATCATGTTCTATAAAATAGAAAGTGACAGTAGAAAATATAATTTAAATATCCGAATGAAGTCAATATTTATAAAGAGAATACCTAGCGTAGCGATGCAGTAAAATCTTTTTTTTGGAAATCAGACGTAGATTATTCACATACTTTACGACGGCTGGAAGATAAGGGGAAACGCGCGGAGGCGGCGCTGGCGAACACAGGCCGTGGCGATGAATGACCCGGTTGTGACGCGTCGGACGCGATGAAGGTATATTTCAAAAGGCAGCGCTGTTTGCGGTTACGCCGCAATCTGAAACCGCGTTCAGGGAACGGTCAGTCAACAGGGCAGGGAACCCATATGGCCACGGGGCGTGATTCTGCCCTGTGGCCATATGCGCATTCCATTGCCGTCAGCGCATGCCGCCGCCCAGCGTGGCGCTGACCACGCCTGCGATCACGCCGGTGGTGACGGCCGTCAGCAGGTACTGGTTGCCATAGCGCATCCACTGGTAGCCTGATGGCGGGGCGGAAAGGCCGCGATGGCTCTGCCAGTCATTGACAATCCAGCGGCTGTTGCGCGGGCCATCATAACGCTCGCCCTGATGCCATACCCGGTTCATGTCCGGGTTATTGTCATGCCAGCCGCCATCACGGTTGCCGCCTGGGCCTGCCATGCGGCGGTCGGAGCCACCATGCGGGGCAGGGCGGTGCGCAGGGCCGGGTGCCGGGCCACCACGATGATCGGCGCCGGCGTGGGGCTCTGCATGGGGGCCTTCATGGCCAGCGGGGCCACCCATGCCGCCCGGACCGGATGCCTGCGGCCCCCCAAAGGGCTGGGCCTGGGCCGATGTGGCAAAGCCCAGAAGACATGCTGCGCCAAGTGCCAGAAAAGAGTGTTTTTTCATTATGTTTACAGGCCTGATCCTGAGTGTTGGGTTAACCCTGATCCTAAAAAATGCAGGAAGGGTTAAAAATGATTAGTATTCCCGCACGGTACGACGCCATGCCGTATGCGGAGATCAGAAAGCCCCGGGCTCTGTCCGGGCCATTGTGGTCATGGAACCAGTAAGGTCGACTGTCAGACTGCATATTCCTATAAGCGTGAACATCCGGTCATATGGTGCCATCTGCTGCTTTGTGCAGCCCCATGCAGCCATCACGGCAAGCGCGGGGAACCGGAATATCAGCATTCACCAAGCCCGTTGCCGTTGGTCCAGTATATATACAAGCATATTCATATCCGGAATATGGCAATTTCAATAGTTTTCGTAATAAGATATGCCTGCTGTTATCATACGCGACTGAAATGGAACCCGTGCAAAACCTCCTTATCGCCCCGTTTCGAGTGCGACCCGCCCTGCGGTGGCCAGCGCCACATCGGCCTGGGGCGTATGAATGCGCGCGCAGAGCACGTTGCGGTAATGCCGTTCAAGCGGGTTGTCCTGGCTCAGCCCCGGGTTGCCAATGGCGGCAAGGCCGAGCTCAACAGACTTTATGGCGTTTTCCGTGACCATATACTTGGCCAGATTGGCCTCATGCGCGGGGTAGTTGCCGCTTTCGGCCCTGGTCAGCGCGGTTTCAATCAGGCTTTCATTGACCATCAGCAGGGCATCGATCTCGCCCAGCAGGGTCTGGAAACGCGGCAGCGTGGCCAGCGGCTTGCCCAGCGCGGTCGGTACGCGCTCATGCAGGAAGGTAATCAGCCAGTCCCGTGCCGCGCGGGCCACGCCATCATACAGGCAGGCAATGGCCAGTACATGCCCCAGCACCAGCGAGCCGTCGCGGTTGTGCCATTCTTCGGGCGCGCGCAGGTCCACCAGCGCCGTGTCGGGCAGTTCCACGTTATCGAACACGACCGTATGGCTGCCCGTGGCGCGCATGCCCATCTGGTTCCAGCTGCGCTCTATGCTCACGCCGGGCAGGGTCAGGTCCACGAGCACCTGCCCCACGCGTGGCTCCGGCTCATCGGTCGCGGCCCAGACCGTGCCCCAGCGCAGGGCCGTGGAGCCGGTGGAATAGATCTTGCGTCCGTTCAGCCGCGGCCGGCCATCCACCCATGTGATGCGCGTGCCCGGCAGCCCACCGCGTGAGGGCGTGCCCAGTTCAGGTTCGACCCGCAGCGCGTTGATCAGCGCGCCCTCGCGCAGGGCGGTCTCGATCACCTGCCTGCGCGCGGCCTGCGGCCAGTTCGTGGCCGTGGCAATGATGGCGTGCTGCAGGTAGTGCATGCCAACAATCAGCGCCGTGGTGGGGTCGCCTTTGGCCAGCGTGCCGATCACCTCGACAATCTGCCGCAGGCCACCCCCCTGGCCGCCATCCGCGCGGGCTATGGTCAGGCCCAGCAGGCCAGCCGCGCGCACGTCATCAAGGTTATCGGTTGCAATCTCCCCCGAGCGATCATACGCCGCCGCGCGCTGCGCAAAACGGGCTGCCATGTCCGTCAGGGTGGCTTTGGTCGGGGCGGGGGAGGGCGCTGCGTTCATGGATCACCTGTTTCCTTGCTACGGCTGTTCATGCCTGCCCGCGTGTGGGTGAAAGCACGCGGACGGTACCATCAAAATGCCCCATGGCGGGGAAAAAGAAGCGCTGCATAACGCACGACATGTATCCTGTCTGACAGATACGGCATAATTATAACACTATCAATAGTGATTTTATGGTTTCACCATGATTAATGGTTTCATGCATGATTCCGTCCCTGCCCGGTGGAGCCGATGCCCGCAAGGAGGAAAAAAACAGTTTACGCCCAGAACGATAATAGCCCGAAAACGCTTATGTTCCGGTCGCCTTTTCGCCTGCCGGCGCATTGGGGCCGAAAGGGCGGCCTGTTGTTTTTTTGATATGATGGGGCAAGTAAAAAAATATCCGTTGCGTGCATATGGTCCTGCCGATAAGGGCAGGGCGCGTGCTATACAATGCAGCTTTTATTTTGTGGGTGTTCCGGTGGTCCTGTTTTTTTCCGGCCTGATTGCGCTTGTGCTTCTGGTCGCGCTCAATATATTTATTTCGCTGTCGGAAATATCATTTGCCGCCGCCCGTGATGCCCGCCTGCGCTCCCGCGCCGAGGCGGGCGATGAACGGGCCATCGCCTTCCTGAAATTGCGGCGCAACAGCGGCCAGGTCATGACCGTGTTGCAGATCTGCCTCAACGGCGTGGGCGTGCTTGGCGGCATGATCAGTTCGCAGATGCTCTCGCCCTCGCTCACGCATGGCTTTACGCAGTGGGGCCTGAGCGAGGCCACGGCCGGGACGCTGGCCTCCGTGCTGGGGTTCATGCTGGTTACCGGCCTGTTCGTGCTGTTTGCCGACCTGCTGCCCAAGCGCATCGCCATGAACGCGCCCGACAAGATCGCGCTGGCCGTGGGGTGGTTTCCGGCCCTAGCGCTGCGGCTGCTCTTTCCCATCGTGTGGGTGTTTTCCAAGGTGTCGGATGCGATCCTGCGCGCGCTGCGCATTCCGGCGGCCTCGGCGGTGGAACCTGTAACGCCCGAGGACCTGCGGGCCATTCTTGCCGCCGGTACCGCCTCGGGCGTGCTGCTCGAGCAGGAACACCAGATGATCCAGAACGTGCTGGGGTTGCAGGACCGTTCCATCACCTCCGCCATGACCCCGCGTGACGAGATCGTGTTCCTTGACCTGCAGGAAACCACCGAGATGCAGAAGACCAAGGTGCGCGCCAAGCCGTATTCCCGCTATCCTTTATGCAATGGCGGGCTGGACAATGTGGTGGGCTCCATCCGGGCGGAAGACGTGCTGGCCGCCGTGGTGGACCGCGACCCCGCCAGCCCTGAGCCGCCCGTGCGCAAGGGTGGTCCTTCGGCTGAAAGCCCGATCTTTCAGGTGCGCCGCGACGTGCTCTCGGTGCCCGAAACCATCAATTTGTGGGATACGCTGGCCCAGTTCGACATCCATGGCGTGGGTTTTGCGCTGGTGGTCAATGAATACGGGCTGGTCGTGGGGCTGATTACCTTCAAGGACATCATGGGGGCGCTGATGGGGGGCGTGGCCAACCCGTTCGAGGAGCAGCTGATCGTGCGGCGCGATGCCAATTCGTGGCTGATTGATGGCGCGGCCTCGATCGGGGATGTGCGACGTGAACTTGACGCCACCGATCTGGATGAAGCCGGGCCGTTCGATACGATCGGCGGCTTCATCATGCACCGCCTGCGCCGCATGGCGCGCAAGGCGGACCGGGTGGATACGATGGGCTTCCGCTTTGAGGTGGTTGACGTGGAAGGCTTTCGCATCAACCAGCTTCTTGTGACCCGCCTGAACTGAACTGAACTGAACTGAACGGATAGCGGATGCCGCAATATGCCCGCGTCAGGCGTCAGTTCTCTTTTTGAGGTACGGTGATGGATTGATATTCCAACACCGGGCCGTTGTGACTGGTTGATTTTATCTTGCCCGTCAGCGTGACGTACTGCCCCAGGTAAGACGTGAACTCGCTGATTGAGTTCTTCGGGTCATGTTCCGTGATCGGGAGGAACGTCGTGGGCGTTACGTTGCTGTCCTCGATGTAGTCACCTTCTCCCGTATTTTCAACTTCCTTGAGCCGGTAAGGTGTATCTGTTTTCAATACGGCGTATTTATAATAATCACCCGAATTCCTGTCCCGTGTTTCAATAAACTCTATTGTGCCTTTGATTGTAATATCTGACCCATCATCTACGGTAGTCGTGTAGTTGGGTGCGGAATATTTAATAACCAGAGTGGTGTCATGATCACCGCTGGCATGGATCGGACCTGAAAAACCGCAGAGAGCGAAAACAGAAATGACTAATGAGGAAGCAGAGATCTTGCCCCATGAGACAACAGTGCGGCGCATATTAGGTTCCGTACTTGTGCTGAAAGAAAGGGGAAGAACTGAACGCCAGCAGGCAGCGTCCATTCACGCGACAAAACCTACCCTAGACCGAATTCCCTGATTGTCCAACGCGCTGGGGGCAGGCCCGCCCGGCCGCCACCGCCGTAGGCGGCCGGGATTTCATGCCAGGTTTATGGTCAGCCGGGAGCATCAGTCTTTCTGCGGCATGTCCGGCTCAGGGGCCAGGCAGTTTTTCGCGGGGAAGTGCGGCAGCGGGGTGCAGCCTTCGGGCGTGTTGTTGCGCAGGCATGTGGCGAAGTCGGCAAAGGCGGCCCCGCGTGGGTCAGATGCGCGCCAGACCAGCCCGATCGTGCGGCTTGCGGCGGGAATGGGCTGGACCGTGATCAGCCCATCCCATTCGCCACGGTTGCGCAGGGCGAGGCGGGGAATGAGCGAATAGCCTTCGCCCGCTCCAATCATGTGCCACAGCATCTCGAGGCTTGCGGCGAGGCGTTCTGGCTCGTGGTTTGATGTCATGCCGCACAGGGCCAGCGCCTGGTCGCGCAGGCAGTGCCCGTCTTCAAGCAAAAGCAGGTCCGGGCCCTTCAGGTCGAGCATGGTCAGGTTCTTGCGCTCGGCCAGCGCATGCTCGGCGGGGAAGGCGGCCAGGAACGGCTCGCTGAACAGCGGCACGCTATGAAAGCCCTCGCCACTGACCGGCAGGGCCGCGAGCACGATATCGAGTTCATCATGGCGCAGCATGCGCAGCATGATGTCGGTCAGGCTGTCGGTCAGGCGCAGTTGCAGTTGCGGGTAGTTGTGTCGCAGCAGTGGCAGCAGGTTGGGCACGTAATAGGGGCCGAGCGTTGCAATCACGCCAATGCGCAGCAACCCTTCAAGCGAGCCGGTGCGCACGCGCGCGGCCTCAATCATCGCGCGGGCGGCAGCCAGCACCTCGCGCCCCATGCCGATCAGCCGTGCACCATCAGGCGTGGGGGCGACATGGCGGCGCGAGCGCTCGAACAGGACCACGCCCAGCAGGGCCTCAAGCTTGCGCACCTGCTCCGACAGGCCGCCCTGGCTCACGCCGCACCGCTCGGCAGCGCGTGAAAAGTTGCGCAGGTCATCGACCGCCACAACATATTCGATATCACGCAGGGAGAGGCCGGAGAGAGGAATGTAGGTCATGCGTATAGATAGAACCTATTTTGACTCATTTGTAAAAAGGTTTCTCCTATCACAGACATTGACAGAAACTGTTTCTGCGCATTTCGTGGGCGTGGGATAAGAACCCGTCGATAACTGACACGCGAAACCAAGGAGCATTCCAATGGCACGCATCAATGACTCGCTGAAACCGTTCGCGACCGACGCCTTCCATAACGGCCAGTTCATCAAGGTGACCGATGCTGACGTGAAGGGCAAATGGTCCGTCTTTTTCTTCTATCCTGCAGATTTCACCTTTGTCTGCCCGACGGAACTCGAAGACCTCGCGGATAATTACGCAGCCTTCCAGAAGCTGGGCGTGGAAATCTATTCGGTCTCGACCGACAAGCATTTCACCCACAAGGCGTGGCATGACACGTCGCCCGCCATCAGCAAGATCAAGTATGTCATGCTCGGCGACCCGACGGGCCATATCGCACGTAATTTTGATGTGTATATCGAGGAAGCGGGCGTGGCCGACCGCGGTGCGTTCTTGCTCGATCCCGAGGGCAAGATCCAGTACATCGAGATCACGGCAGGCAGCGTTGGCCGCAGTGCAGCCGAACTGCTCGCCAAGATCGAGGCGGCGCAGTATGTCGCCTCCCACCCCGGTGAAGTCTGCCCCGCGAAGTGGAAGGAAGGCAGCGCCACGCTGACCCCCTCGCTCGACCTCGTGGGCAAGATCTGATCCTGCCTCCGGCCCGGCCCCGCACCACGCAGGGGCCGGGCCGGAACCCCGCACACCCTGCCTGAAAAAGTGGAGAGACGTGCCATGTTGCAAGATGCCATCAAGACGCAGCTCAAGGGTTACCTCGCCAGCCTCGTGCACCCCATCGTGCTCGAAGCCTCGCTGGATGACACCCCGCCCTCGCGTGAGATGCATGAGCTGCTGCACGAGGTCGCCGCCCTTTCCGACAGGGTGCAGGTGAGGGAGCAGGGCGAGGCCACGCGCAGGCCCTCCTTTGTCATCAAACAGGTCGGGGCGAAGGGGGCGGGCGTGAGCTTTGCCGCCATCCCCATGGGTCATGAATTCACGTCCTTCGTGCTTGCCATGCTGCAGGTGGGCGGGCATGCGCCCAAATTCTCCGATGACATGGTGGCCCAGATCCGCGCCCTGCCGGGGCATTACGATTTCGAGACCTATGTGGCGCTTTCATGCCAGAACTGCCCCGACGTGGTGCAGGCGCTCAACGCCATGAGCGTCATCAACCCCAATATCCGCAACGTGACGATAGACGGCGCGCTGTTTCCCGATGAAGTGACGGCGCGCAACATCATGTCGGTGCCGCAGGTCTACCTCAATGGCAAGCTGTTCGAGACCGGACGCGCCGATGCAGGGCAGATCCTGGCGAAGCTCGATGCGGAGGCGCCAAAGCGTGCCGCGGCCAAGCTGAAGGACATCGCGCCCTTTGACGTGCTGATCATCGGCAGTGGCCCGGCAGGGGCCTCGGCTGCAATCTATGCGGCGCGCAAGGGCGTGCGCACCGGGCTGGTGGCCGAGCGTTTTGGCGGCCAGATGATGGATACCGAAGGCATCGAGAACTTCATCTCCGTGCCCGAGACCACCGGCCCCAGGCTCTCGGCAGCACTTGAAGCCCATGTGCGCGCCTATGATGTCGATGTGATACCGGGCGAGGTGGCGACAGAACTCTTCCCTGCCGTCCATCCCGGCGGGCTGCATGGCGTGGCGCTGGAAAGTGGCGCGATCCTGCACGCCCGCACCATTATCGTGGCCACTGGCGCGCACTGGCGCCACCTCGGCGTGCCGGGCGAGGAGGAATACCGCAACAAGGGTGTTGCCTACTGCCCGCATTGCGATGGCCCGTTCTACAAGGGCAAGCGCGTGGCGGTGGCGGGCGGCGGCAATAGCGGGGTGGAGGCGGCCATCGACCTTGCCGGTATCGTGGCCCATGTCACCCTGCTCCAGCGCGGCTCCCACCTCAAGGCCGATAAGGTGCTGTGTGACAAGCTCGCCACCCTGCCCAACGTGACCGTGCTGACCGAGGCGCTGACCACCCGCATCGAGGGCAATGGCCGTAACGTGACCGGCCTGACCTATCGCGGTGGCGACGGGGCGGACCATCATGTCGATCTTGAAGGCGTGTTCGTGCAGATTGGCCTGCTGCCCAATACGGACTGGCTGAAGGACACGGTGGAGCGCAATGCGTTTGGCGAGATCGTGGTCAATGACCATGGCGCGACCTCGGTGCCCGGCGTGTTTGCCGCAGGCGATGCCACCACCACGCCCTACAAGCAGATCGTCATTGCCATAGGCGATGGTGCCAAGGCGGCGCTATCAGCGTTTGACTATCTCATCCGCGTGCCCGCGCCGGTTGAAAAGAAGGTGCCTGCCTGAAGAAGGTTCTGGTGAAGCTTTTTTCAAAAAGCTTCGGATAACGCCGCCTTATTGAAAAAAGGCGGCACCCGGAACCCTTTATTGCCTGCTGACTGCCATATGGCAGGCAACCCGCGCGGGTGCCTGCCGTTGGGCCAGAACAGGCAGCATGCAGGGGTCAGCCCATGCCTCATGAGCGGTCAATCGGGTCGCCACTGCACGAAAGAGCCTGCATCACTTCGTACGGAGGCAGAGCAATGGCCTACAGGACCGTCAATCCGTTTACCAACGAGACCCTCGCGACATTCCCTGATCTGACAGATGCTGAACTGGCGCAGAAGCTCGATTGCGCCCAGGCAACCTATAAACAGTGGTCGAAACAGCCCTTCAGCGCCCGAGCGGCCATTGTGGGGCGCGCGGCCCAGCTGCTGCGCCAGAACAACGAGCATTACGCCCGCCTGCTCACACTCGAGATGGGCAAACTCTACCGTGAAAGCCTGGCGGAAGTCGAACTCTCGGCCGACATCTTGCAATATTACGCTGATCATGCCGAGGAATTCCTCGCCCCCCAGAAACTGACCGAAAAGAGCGGCCGGGGCGACAATGCCATGCTGATCAGCCAGCCGCTGGGCATCGTGTTCGCCATCGAGCCGTGGAACTTCCCCTATTACCAGCTTGCCCGTGTGGTCGGGCCGCAGTTCATGGCGGGTAACGTGGTGGTGGTCAAGCATGCCTCCAACGTGCCGCAATCGGCTGCCGCCTTCGAGCAGCTTTTCCGCGATGCTGGCGCGCCGGAAGGGCTGTACACCAACCTTTACGCCACGCGTGACCAGTTGGGCGAGATCATTGCCGATGACCGCGTGATTGGCGTGGCGCTGACCGGCAGCGAGGGGGCAGGAGCCATCGTGGCGGCGCAGGCGGGCAAGGCGCTCAAGAAAACCACCATGGAACTCGGCGGCAGCGATGCCTTTATCGTGCTGGATGATGCCGATATGGAAAAAGCCGTCAAATGGGCGGTATGGGGGCGGATGAACAATGGCGGGCAGTGTTGTGTTGCCTCAAAGCGCATTATCGTGGCGGATGCGATTGCCGATGAATTCCTCGACCGCTTCCAGACCGCTCTGGCCAGGCTCGTGCCCGGCGACCCGATGGATGAGAAAAGCGGCGTGCCACCCCTTTCATCCCAGGGTGCGGCGGACCAGCTGAACGACCAGGTTGCCCTTGCGGTCAAGCATGGCGCCATCGCCATCCGCGTGGGCGAGGCCCCGCCCGAGACCGGGGCTTTCGTGCAGACAACCATCCTGACCGGCGTCACGCCGGAGAACCCGATCTTCCATCAGGAACTGTTCGGCCCCGTGGCCATGTTCTTTCGCGTGCGCGATGATGAGGAAGCCATACAGCTCGCCAATGACAACCCATACGGGCTGGGCGGCTCCGTCTTTACCAGCGATACCGCGCGCGGCGTGCGGGTGGCCGAGCAGATCGAGACCGGCATGGTCTATATCAATCACCCCACATGGACCACATGCGACCTGCCCTTTGGCGGGGTCAAGCGCTCGGGGTTCGGGCGGGAGCTGTCCTCGCTCGGCATTCAGGAATTCGTCAACAAGAAGCTGATTGACGTGGTGCCGATCGACGCGGCCCCGTGATCTTTTGACAAAAACTGCGGATGCTGCCTTTACGACGGATGAGGGGCAGCAGGCAGCGCAGCACTGGCATGCGCGCCATCCATTGCTGCGGGCCGTGCCGTGGGCTGCGGGGCGGTGGCGGTAACGGGGGCCGCAGGCAGCCAGCCGCCTTCAAAGCCTGCGCGTTCAAGCCCGGTGCGGATATAGGGGCTGCGCTTCATCACGTTCCATACCAGCCCGCTGCGCCAGTTTTCAATCATGAGCAGGATCGGCCCCTGGTCGATGCCAAGATATTCATGGTCGGTCCAGAATGTCTTTCCATCGTGAAAGCTGGGGTTGAAGGCATCAACAAAGCCATACCGGCCGTAAATCTGCTGGCCATAGCGCGTTTTCATGTCGTGCAGGGTGGGCAGCACGATCTCGGGCGCAAACGCGATGGAACCGGCAGCGGCGGTCGGCGCGATGGTGCCGTCATCAAGCGTGTAGTCACGCCCCGCGCCCCGGGCGGAATAGGCCAGGAAATGCCGTGGCTGCCCGTCGATCTGCTGTGTGGCGTCACCTGGGCCGTCACACGCCGTCAGGCCCCACATCGTGGCGCTGTAGCCCTGCCACTTGCCGGGATTGGCAATGGCATAGGCCTGCTGGGCATAGACCGCGCGGCGGCTGTTCTCGAAATAGTCGATCTGCTTTTCACGCGCCCACGCATCATGCAACCCGCGAAAATCGATCCACGCATGGGTGTACTGGTGGCCAAAGAGCGGGGCGAAGTTGAGAAAGGTCTGGCCGTAATAATCGCCCCAGCGCTGGTTGTTGGTGGCAAGCCAGGCCTGCCACGAGGCGGGCTCCAGCCCGTGCGTCGGCGCGCCGAGGGCAAGGATATAGGCCATCATCCCCTCGCTGTAGCCTTCCCAGTAATTGGGGATGAACTGGTGCTCGGGGCTCCAGCCCATGCTCAGGCGGTTATCGGGCCTGCGCATCCACTGCCAGTCCACGCGCGTGTACAACCTGTCCGCCAGGGTGCGGATTTCATGCTCGGGGGCCGTGTCGCGGGTGTAATAGGCCTGCGCGAACAGCACGCCCTGCATGAGCAGTGATGTGTCGATGCTGGAGAGTTCGATATCGCGGTTGAAGCGCAGCCCGGTCGTGCGGTCGAGGAAGTGGTAGTAAAAGCCATGATAACCGGCGGCCTTGTCCGGGCTGTCATTCTGCGGGCTCTGCATCAGGTAGCGCAGGGTGGCGAGCGTGCGCTGCACCGCCTGCGCGCGCGTGATATAGCCACGCTCGGCCCCGATGCCATAGGCGGTGAGCCCAAAACCCACGGACGCCACGCTGCTCAGGGTCTGGGGCGAGGGGTAGCGGTCGGGTATGAGGCCGGTGCGCGGGTCGCCCGCATCCCAGAACCACTGGAAGGTGCGCCGTTCAAGGTCATTGACCATGATGGTGTCGGCAGTACCGGTCGTGGCGGCGGCGGTCTGTGCAGGGGCTGCAGGCGTCGTGGCCCAGAGGGGAGGAGCGGACGCGCAGCACAGCATTGCCGAGAGGGCTACGGCTGCATAGCCCCGCATGTGGGTAAATCGCAAAGCCCGGTCTCCTGCCTGGTGCTATTGCATGCCGTTATGAATTCAGATCAGGCATGCTGGCAAGGTCCGGGCCTCGCTTTGGGCACGTGAGTTGCATTGCAAATTGTAACGTCTGTGCCATGCGCCGCACGTCTATCCCTACAGGAGGCGGGGTTAACGCGCCGCAGCCTGCGGGGGCGTTGCCTGCCGAGCCGTGGCCTGGGCATCGGGTGGGGCCTGCCAGCCCAGGCCAAGGGCTTTTTGCAGCGCGATGTAATCCGTGGTCATGCTTGCGCGCGCCTGCGCCTGCTGCTGCTCGATCTGGATGCGCTGGCGTTCGACATCCAGCGCGTCGATGACCGAGAGCGTGCCCGCGCGCTGGCGCTGCTGGGCCAGTGTCCATGATTGGTCGGAGGCGGTGCGGGCCTCATCGAGCTTGAGCACGTATTCGCGCTGGTGGCCAAAGCGCGACAGGCTGCCTTCAGCATCCTGCAGGGCCGCGAGCACGACGCTCTGGTAATGCGCAAGCGCCGCATCACGCCCGCCTTTGGCCTGCCCCACGCGCGAGTTGGTGCGGGCAAAGTTCAGGATGCTCCATTCCAGCGTCGGGCCACCCATGTAGGAAAAACTGTCACCCGAAAAAAAGCGCTGCCCGTTGGCGCCGGTAAAGCCCACCGTGCCAAACAGGCTGATCTTGGGGAAATACTGGCCAATGGCCTGACCGATCTGGGCATTATTGGCGGCAATATCACGCTCGGCCACGCGAATGTCGGGCCGCCTGCGGATCATGTCGGCAGGGTTGCCCACGGGCACGACCGCAGGCGGCACGGGCACGGGGGCGGGGCTTGCCAGCATGGCGTCAAGCTGGCCGGGTTCGCGGCCCACAAGGGTGGCGAGTGCATCCATATAGCTGGCCTGCTGGGCCTTCATCGGGGCAATGGCGCCTTCGACCTGCGCAAGCTGGCCTGCAAAGCGGGCCACGTCCTCCTGCGATACGGTGCCCTGGGCGCGGCGCTGGCGGGTCAGGTCAAGCATCTGGCGCTCGATCGTGATCGTGCGCTCCATCAGCGCCAGGCGGTTCTGCACATCGCGCAGGCTGACATAGTTGCGTGCCACATCGGCCACGAGCCTAAGCCTTGTATCGGCCATCTGGGCCAGTTGCGCCTCGCTTTGGGCGCGCGCGCCTTCATAGCCGCGCCGGTTGCCGCCAAAGGGGTCGATTTCCCAGCTTGCGTCAAAACCCGCGCCATAGGAATCGGACTTGATGGCTGGCGGCAACGTCAGGCCCTGCTCGGCCCCGCTGCCGCCAAGCACGGACGTAATATCACCCGTGGGGATGCGCGTGCGGTCCCAGAAGGCGGCAGCCCCGCCACCGGGGAAGAAGCCCGCAAAACGCTCGCGCTGGGTGGCGCGCGCGGTGTGCAGGCGGGCTGCGGCCTGTTTCACGTCAGGGCTGTTTTGCAGCGCGGTGGTGATGAGCGTGTTCAGGATCGGGTCATTGAGTCCGGTCCACCACTGCGCCAGGGGTTCCTGCGCCGGGGTGCGCGCGGGATCAGCGCGGTTGAAGGCCTGCGCATGCTCGGCTTTGGGGGCCACATGGGGCGGGCCCTTGTAGTCCGGCCCGACCGAGCAGGCGGCAAGGGGGAGGCTGGCCGCCATGCCCAGCACGAGGTGGCGTGGCGTGCGGCACAGGGAGGGGAAAAGGCGCTTCATATCTATCATCCCACCGTCATGCCGGCGTCTTTGGGGAGGGGCTTGATCAGCATGACCAGTGGCAGCATGGCCAGCAATGCGATGCCAAATATCCAGAACAGGTCGCTATAGGTCATGACCGTGGCCTGCCGGGTAATGAGCGCGCTGAGGCGGGCGAGGCCAAAATGCTGCACGAAGTCCTGCCCGGCCAGGGAGTTGGCGGTGACCGTTTCCTCCAGGCGGGCGGTGTGCAGGTCCAGCCTGCGGTCATGCAGGGTGGCGACCGCCGCCAGTCCGAACGAGCCGCCAAGGTTGCGCGCGGCGTTGAACAGGCCCGATGCATCCTCGGCATACTGTATGGGCACGGCGCTGGTCGCGGCCTGGTTGAGGAACAGTAGCGAGAAGAACTGCGCAAACCCGCGCACGATCTGTGACCAGAAGAAGTGCTCGCCTGCGCTGTCGGGCGAGAGATGGGCATTCATGAAACAGCTCACTACATACAGGAACATGCCAAAGCCGATGGCGAAGCGGATGTCGAGCTTGCGCACCAGAATGGGGAACACCGCCAGCATGAGCAGCGTGGGCACGCCACTGATGGCCGCGACCATGCCCGACTGCTCGGAATTGTAGTCCGGCACGGCGGCAAGGAACTGCGGTATGAGGTACAGGATGCCGTAAAGCGCGCCCCCCACACCCAGGCTGAGGATGAAAACGCCAAAAAAGCTCTTTTGCAGCAGTATTTTAAGGTGAATGACCGGCCGGGGCGAGCGGAACTGGCCAATGACCAGCAGCGCCATGCCAATCGCGCACATGACGCTGAGTTCACGGATCATGTCGGATTCAAACCAGCGTTCGCGCTGCCCTTCCTCCAGCACCACCGTCAGGCCGCCGAGGCCCATGATCAGGCCGGCCAGCCCGTAATAATCCGTCTCGCGGAAGGCGCCCCAGTCGATCTTGCCCGCGGGCAGCCCCACGAACAGCAGCACGCAAAGCCCGATGCTGATGGGCAGGTTGAGGAAGAAGGCGTAATGCCAGCTCAGGTTCTCGGTCAGCCAGCCGCCGATTACCGGCCCGATCACGGGGCCAAGCACGGCGGTCATGCCAAACAGCGCAATGCCCACAGGCCGCTGGGCGGGCGGCAGGCGGGTCGCCACGATGGTCATGGCGGTGGGGATCATGGCCCCACCCGTAAAGCCCTGGCCCACGCGGCCGATGATCATGTGCAGAAGGTTGGGCGACAGCCCGCACCACATGGAAAAGATGGTGAACAGCACGGCGGCGATGAGCAGGAAGTTGCGCAGCTTGAAAATGCGCTCGAACCAGCCCGCCAGCGGGATCATGACAATCTCGGCCACCAGATAGGCGGTGGTGACCCATGTGCCCTCGCTGCTGCTGGCCCCGATCTCGCCCTGGATGGTGGGCAATGCCGAGTTGACGATGGAGGTGTCAAGCGTTGCCATGAGCGCGCCGATGGTGCCCGCCGCAACCGCCAGCCACGCGGCGGCATCCGCCTTTTCGGGCGGGGCCTGTTCTTCAGCCGGGGCGGTGGTCATGGCCTGCCATCCGCCGCAGGCTCGACCAGCGTGTCGACCGCAGCGGTAACCGACAGGCCGGGCACCAGCACCGCGCGTTCGCTGCCTTCGGGCTGGATGCGGATGCGCACCGGCACGCGCTGCACCACCTTGGTGAAGTTGCCGGTGGCATTATCGGGCGGCAGCAGCGCGAACTGCGCGCCGGTGCCGGGGGCAAAGCTCTCGACCGTGCCCTTTATTTTCGCGCCGCCCAGCGCATCGACCGAGACTTCAACTGGCTGGCCGGGGCGCATGCGGCGGATCTGCGTTTCCTTGAAGTTGGCCACGAGGTAGAGGTCCTGCACCGGCACGATGGTCATCATGCGCGTGCCCACGGTGGCGTACTGCCCCACGCGGGCGGTCTTGTCGCCCACGCGGCCATCAATGGCGGCGCGGATGGTGGTGGCGTCAAGATCGACCTGGGCGGTGCGCTGCTGGGCAATGGCCTGCTCGATACGGGCCTGCGCCTGAAGGATCTCGGCGCTGTAGGTGGCAAGCTGGCGCTGGGCCGACTGCAGGCCAGCCGTCGTCTGCGCAAGCTGGGCATGGGCCTGTGCGCTGCTGTTGCGCAGCTGGTCGTAATGCTCGCTGGTTTCGGCGCCGGTGGCGGCAAGGGCACGATAGCGGGCCACCTCGCGGTCAGCAAAATCGGCCTGTGCCTGCGCTGCCTGCACGCGGGCCTGCGCCTGCGCGATCTGGGCATCCTGCGCGTCGATCTGGGCCTTGGTCTGGGTAATCGCGGCCTGTCCCTGATCGGCCAGCGCGCGGGCCTGCTCGAAACGCGCGCGCGGGTCGCGCTCATCAAGGCGCAGCAGGACCTGGCCCTTGCTCACCGTCTGGTTCTCGGCCACCAGCACTTCATTCACGAATCCCGCCACACGGGTGGACACCGTGACCTGATCGGCCTGCAGGTAGGCATCATTGGTGGACTGGATGAAGCGCCCATGCGTCCACCAATGCACCAGCCATACGGCAAAGGCGATGAGTGCCACGCCGCCAATACCGGCGAGCACCATCTTGCGGATGGTGGCCTTGTGCGGGTCTGCCGGTTTTTGGGGCGTGGCAGGCTGGCCTGCGGAGGAAGGGTCGGTCGGGGGGGTGTCAGGCATGCGCCACCATTTATGGAACGGGTCGGTACGGTTTTGTTAGGATGGACAATACGCTCCGGTCAAGCCACATAAAGCGCGGGGCCTGTGCCCTGACCGCCGCAGACCGGAAGTTTCACGATGTCGAACGCCATGACCCGACCGCGCCGCTCAGGCCGCCCCACGCCCGCAGATTCAGCCCAGCTTGACCGTTACCTGCTTGAAGTGGCGGGCAGCCTGTTCATTGCCCATGGCTATGCGGGTACCTCGATGGGGCAGATCGCGCGCGCGGCAGGGGCGAGCAAACAGACGCTGTATCATCGCTATGCCTCGAAGGAGGCGCTGTTCAAGGCGGTCATTACCCATTTATGCGCGCAGCTTCTGGAACACGATACGCAGGTTTCGCTGCGTGACCCGCTCCAGGCCCTGCATGCGGTCTGCCGGATGCTGCTCGACTTCATCATGCAGGAGGATGTGATCGCGACATACCGCATGATGATTGCCGATGGCTACCGCTACCCCGCCCTGATCGACCATGCGATGGATGAAATCGTCGCCCCCTTTCACCGCCGCATCATCAACCTGCTGCGCGCGGCGGGGGAGGCGGGACAGATCCCGCCCGGCCATGACACCGAACACACCGCCCGCCTGCTCACCGGCCTCATGACCGGCTGGGCCATACAGCAGCGCCTGCTCGGGCGTAACCCGCTGCCCGATACGGCCATGCGCGCGGCTTATGTTGATGATACGTGGCGGTTCTTCCTGCATGGGCTGGGCGTGCGGACAGCACCGTGAGCAGGCGCAGGGGCACTTCAGTGTATGTGTCCTGTCCTTGCTGGCGATGGGGTAGCGCGCCCTAGCCAAAGCGGAAGCCGGACAGGGCCTTGCCCATGACCGTATCACTGTAATCCCGCCTGCCAGGGTCATTTCCCGCGGCCCCTGCGGCAAAAACCAGTGGCAGCAGGTGCTCGGGCGTGGGGTGGCAGGTCCGCGCGCCGGGTGCCTGCGCCCAGTGGGTCAGGGCCTCGGCGCGGGTGGGGGGCGGGGATTCCACCGCCCGCGCCAGCCATGTATCGAACGCGCGCGACGGGGCATCGGATTGCGGGTCGCGCCCCATCAGGTGGCGCACGTTGTGATAGGTCATGCCGGTGCCCACGATCAGGATATTGCATGCCCGCAACGGCTGCAGGGCCGCCCCCATGTGCAGGGTATGCGCCGCGTTGCATTCACGCGGCAGCGAGAGTTCCACTATGGGAATATCCGCCTGCGGGAGGGCCAGCATGAAGGGAATGAACACCCCATGGTCAAACCCGCGCCCGGGATCGGCTTCGCCGGGCATGCCCGCATGGGCCAGCAGGTCGAGCACCTTTTGTGCCAGCGCGGGCGCGCCGGGGGCAGGGTATTGCAGGTGATAGGTATGGGGCGGAAAGCCCTCGTAATCATAGATCAGCGGCGGGTGCGCGGCGGCTGTCACCGTTGGCATGCCTGTCTGCCAGTGGCCGGACATGACCACGATGCCATCGGGCCGGGCAGGCAGGGTGGCAGCGAGCGTGCGCAGATAGGCGGCCATGTGGTCCCACGTATCGGGCCAGTCCATGAAAAAGCACGGGCCGCCGCCATGCGGCATGAACAGCACCGGCTGGCGGGGTGGGGATGGTTCCATGAGGGCGTTCTCCCGGTGGTCGGATCCTGACAGGATGCTGCCTGAAAATAACCTGTTCATGCAGAGATCGGGTAAACGTCCCTGCGGTATGCAGGTTCTCTCGACGGCAGGCTGCCCAGGGCGCGCCTCATGGTAGACAGGGCCGGGCAGGCAATGCCGGCCCTGTCACGGGGTTTTACTTCCCGCAGCTTTTTTCAAACTCGTTGTGCACGTCCTGCTCGTTGATCTTGATTTCCCCGCGATAGACCGACTGGGGCTTGAGGTCCACGCGCGCGCCGCCAACCGTGACGGTGGTATCGGAATTGATTTTCCACTCGCCCGAAGGCTCCTTGGACACGGACTTGCAGTAATCGGGGTGGCCCTGTGCGAAGGCCGGGGTGGCCAGCGCGATGGCTGTTACGGTTGCGAGAATGGAAGCAGAGCGGATCATCATGGTCTGTATTCCTCATTTATGTGCTGGTTATTGTCGATTCATCGACCTGATGAGTGTGCGCGGGTAAATGTGGCGAGCATTTGGCAACAAAAAGTTACAAAACCGCATATTCAGGAATAGGGCAGTACCGCTACCGCTCAGAATTTGATCTGGAAAAGCGACATGACGGCATGAAAATGCTCAGGCACCCTGCCGCCGCTCTCCTGCCCGTATTCATACTGCACGGTGGTGCGGATGATGGCGGTGGGCCACCAGTTCAGGCCCAGCGAGCCTGTCTGCTGGCTGCCGCCGTGCACGGTGGCGGAATCCAGATTGACCTCGGAATAGCGGGCCGCGACTTCCAGCACGCCATAGCCGTTGCACAATACATCCTGCCCCCGCGCGCATGTGGGGGAAGAAAAGGCGGCCGTGCGCCCTTTCCACTGGCGCGGCGTGCCATTGATCGTATAGGCCAACATGCCATACCAGCCATGAAAGTTCAGGTTCTGGCTGCCAGCGGTAGGGCTGGTGTCGAGCATGATGTCATAACCCTCGCCCTGAAACAGCAGCCTTTTCCACGCTATGGCGGCCTCCGCGCCAAAGGCTCCGGCGGATGTCGCGGCAAGGCGGCCGGTATTGAGGTATTTCGAGACCGTGCCGGTGTTGAGTTCAGGGTTGTCGGACAGCGCAATGGCCGGGGGGCTGTGTGTCATGGAAGCCGGGCGGAACACCCATTCCCCCGAAATGCCGGCATGCACCACCATGTCATGGCTGCGCACCGGCAGCCCCACCAGGCGGAAGGCCATGGCGCGCTGGTTGCCATCCTCGCCGGGGCCTGCGGTGCCAGCAGTGGCGGAAAGGGCGAAATGGTAGCGCCTGCCATAGGCCTCCGCCTGCACGGCCTGCCGTTCGATGCCCGTGGCGAGGTTGCGGGTAATGGTGGAAATGCTGGAGCGCTCGACAAAAACCGTATCGCCCTGCGCCTGCATGGATTCAAGGCCGAAGCTGGGTTTGAAGATACCGGCGGTAAACACGAAATGCTTCAGCCCCGTATAGGAGACCTGCCCCTCGAACAGCCGCATGGGGCCATTGGGGGCAGGCCCGAAATCCCATATCGCGCCAATTTCCACCTGGTCATGGATATTGACGCGCACACCGTTGCGCAGCCGCGCCCCGCGCGCGCCCGTGCCGGGATGGGCGGGGCCAGCCGAGACAAAGCCCCCCGTATCAAGCTGGTCGGTCGCGTAGGGCCGGATGGTAACGCCATGCAGCCTGACCACGGGCACGCTCTGGGCATGCAGGCTTGCTACCGGCGCAGCGACCGCCACGATTGCTACCGAGAGGGATGCCAGGCATCCGGTGTGCAGCCAACATGCCAAGGGTACGCGCTTTCTCCAGCCATAATCGATGTGGCGGGATAGTATGGCGGGCAGGGCAGGGTATCTATCAAAAAGTTGCGCAAACCGGCCGGGAGCGGGTGAAGATTACGTGATGGCGGCCCTGTCATTGACCACGCGCTCATCCATGGTGCTGGCCTGCTGGTGCTCGAGCGGGTGGTCACTGGCGCGCAGTACCCTGCCATGGCGTGTCGTGCCAAAACCCGGCACATAGCGGCCATCGGTCCACACAGGCTGGCCCGCGATCATGACATGGCGCACCACGCCGGTGGGGCGGTTGATGACCTGGCGGCAGCCAAATTCGGAGCGGTGCACGAATTCATAGGTGTCTTCCGGGTTCCACCGCCGCAGGGCCTCGGGGTCGATCACGCACAGGTCAGCCTGCGCGCCCACCCGCAGCCTGCCTGCGTTGAGGTTGAAGAAATCAGCCGGCAGCCCGGTCAGGCGGTGGATGGCGAGCGCCACCTTTTCCGGCCCGTCGGGCTGGGCGATCTTGAGGAAGCGCAAATTGCCATCATAAAAGGCGATATTGGCCAGATGCGCCCCGCTATCGTTGAATCCGGGCAGGGTCTGCTGGTTGAACAGCAGCTTTTTCAGCCGCGCGGGGTCGCGATTGGCGAAGGTTGTCTCCCACCGCAGGTCCGTATCCCACTGCCGCAGCAGGTGCAGGAGGAAGGTGGCGTCATCGCGCACGGGGTCGGGGAAGGTGGCGAAGAACGCGGCCTCCGCCGTATTGGCAGCGCCCTGGCGGCCCTTGGTGTGCTGCCAGCGCACAAGGCGCTCATAGGGGGCGAGCAGGGTCTCGCCCTGCCAGTTGGGCAGCGGGCATTCGGCCACTTTCATGTCGGCCAGGCTGCGGGTCAGCACGGTTTCTTCCTGTCGCATCAGGCGGCGCAGGCGGTCGAATGTCCAGCCCGATTTGCCCCTGAGCCACATCTCGCGAAAGCCCGCGATCCATTCCGGGTGGTTGAGAATGCGCGCCCGCCCCGCGCGGTCATCAAGCTCGAGTTCGTTCAGGGCGCGCAGTTGCGGTATTTCATCGGCAATGGGGTTGATTGCCCCATCGCTCCAGATCCGGAACGAGGCGGCCAGCACCTGAAAGCGGAACATGCCACCCAGCAGGCGGGAATTGAGCATGGCCGAGAGCATGAGGCACATCGAGACCGCGGCGCGGTTGGTCTGCAAATCAATCGCGGCCAGTACCGTGGTCCTGAGCGGGCGGCCAAACAGCCGTCCGCTGGTGAGCAGGAAGCTGCGCACGGCATCGATGATGTCATCCTTGGGCGGTGTCGCCTGCCACACGCGCCCGTAGCGGCGCACGACCCCGGTCAGCTGCCTGAGTTCGCGAAAGCTGGCATATTGCGTGGGGATCTTGCGCTTTTTGTGCGGGTCGTTTGCCAGGAAATGAAAGGGCAGGGCATCGGTTGAAAAACCGGCATAACCCTGCGCCATGCCCGCATCGACCAGGCGCTCCATGCGCGCGCGCTCACGCCTTGTCGGGCGGCGCGAGATGGAATCACGCAGGCCCATCACCTCGATGCGCAACATGGAATGCGGAATGAGCGGCACCACGTTGGGGCCAAGCTTCAGGCCGGAAAGGTGGTCGAGATAGCTTTGTGAATCCGTCCAGTCACACGCATCGGCCACTTTGGCCAGCACGGTCTTGGGCATGTTCTCCACGCGGGCGAAGCAGTCCACGATCGGGTCCTCGCCCTCGCGGCGCTGGTTGCCATAGGTCACGCCAATGGAGCAGTTGCCAATGACCACCGTAGTGGTGCCGTGGCGCACGACCTCGGGCAGGGCGGGGTCGAGTTCAAGCTCGAGGTCGAGATGGGTGTGAATGTCAAGCAGCCCCGGCATGAGCCACATGCCATTACAGTCGATCTCGGTCGTGTGGCTGTCGGCCACGAGCATATGGCCTATGGCGGAGATCCTGCCCGCTGATACGGCGATATCGGTTCGGGTGGGGCTTGCGCCCGTGCCATCGAAAAACAGCGCATTGCGGTAGATGGTGTCAGGCACGCAGGTCTCCAGGGGGGATAGTGGGCAGACAGCATGACGGGACAGTATTGCGGCGTATTGATGGCATTGCCCCGGCCCATGCCCCTGTTCCAACCGCCTGCAGGCCGCAGGGTTGCATGCGGCATTGCCCGTGTAAAACATCGCCCGGTGCTGCGCCGGGCTGTCAGGGCAGGCGCAATACAGGCTGTTCACGCGCAGGGCGGCCCGCTATGCACACGCCCTTGGCCGATGGGTATGGGGCAGGAAAATGATGGCGATGGATGTCAGGACAGGGCAGATGGATGGGGCAGGCGCATGCTGACACGGCTTTTTCCCGTATGGGCGGTGCTGGTTTCACTTGCAGCCGTGCTGGTGCCCGGTCCCTTCCTGCGCGTGACGCCTGCCATTACCCCGCTGCTGGCCTTCATTATGTTCACCATGGGGGTCACCCTCACGCCTGCCGATTTCGGCCGCATCGCGCGCAGGCCCGCGCCGGTGTTGGCGGGGGTGGGGCTGCATTACCTCGTCATGCCACTCGCGGCATGGGGTATTGCGCACATGCTGCGCATGCCGCCCATGATTGCCACGGGCATGGTGCTGGTGGGCTGTGTCTCGAGTGGCACGGCGTCGAATGTCATGATCTACCTTTCGCGCGGTGACGTGGCGCTTTCGGTCAGTATCAGCACGCTGTCCACGCTGGTGGGCATCATCGCCACCCCGCTGCTGACCCGGCTTTATGTCTCGGCGGGCGTGAGTGTGGATAGCTGGGGCCTGTTTCGCAGCATCATGGAGATGGTGGCCCTGCCGGTATGCGGCGGTGTTGCGGTCAATACGCTGTGCCCGCGCCTCATCCGCCGCATCTCGCCAGTATTGCCGCTGGTGGCCATGGTGTCGATCATGATCATTATTGGCAGCATCGTGGCTGGCGTGCGGCCCGCTCTGGCCAGTATCGGCCCCATCGTGCTGGTGGGCGTGATCATGCATAACGCCATCGGGCTTGCGGGCGGTTACTGGGGGGGCAGGCTGCTGGGGTTTGATGAATCCGTATGCCGCACGCTGGCGCTGGAGGTCGGCATGCAGAATTCGGGCCTGGCCGCCACACTGGGGCGGGTCTATTTCTCGCCGCTGGCGGCATTGCCTGGCGCGGTCTTTTCGGTGTGGCACAACATATCGGGCTCGGCGCTGGCGGCCCTGTGGGCCGGTCGGCCGCCCCGGCATGAAAACCCGCCAGAATAACGCTTTTCATTCTGGCCGCGACAGGGCGAGGCATGCCGCAACGCATGCCCCGTCCGTGCCGGGTGGTCAGGGCATGGGCGTCGTGTTTGGCGTGTGAAACAGCAGGAACAGCGCGATGATGAGGAGGATGACAGGCAAAAGCCCCAGCCCGTTGAACCCCGTACTTCGGGGGCCGCCGTACCAGCCGGAGCGATAGCCATACCCACCCCCGCCAATGGCGAAGATGATGAGTGCGATGATGAGAAGAGTCAGCATGGGATATACTCCGCAAAATGCCTGCTGACCCAACGTGGCCCCTTATGGATGGTTCCGCCCCGCCGCTGGGCGCGCTGGAGCGTTTTTCCGTTTTTTTCGTGCTTTATGGCTGTTGCGGCAGAAGCTCACACGACAGGGGTGGGCAGGGGCGTGCGGGCAAAGTGGGCGGCTAGGTTGGCCACCACCAGTTGGCCCATGGCCAGCCGGGTTTCGACCGTGGCGCTGGCGCGGTGGGGTTGCAGCACGGTGCGCGGCGATGTGCGCAGGGCCGCGGGCACGTCGGGTTCATGCGCAAACACATCCAGCCCCGCGCCGCCCAGCGTGCCCGCTGTCAGCGCGGCCACCAGTGCTGCTTCATCCACGATCGACCCCCGCGCAATGTTGATCAGCACGCCCTCTGGCCCAAGGGCCGCGAGCACGGCCGCATTGACCAGATTGCGCGACCCCGCGCCCCCTGATGCCGCGACAACCAGCGTATCCACCCCCCGTGCAAGCGTGAGCAGGTCCGGCACGAACGCGCAGCCCGGCAGGTTCTTGTCGCGGCGGTCGGTATAGGCAATGGCCATGCCAAAGGCCCGTGCCCGTGCGGCAATGGCCTGGCCCACATGCCCCATGCCAAAAATGCCCATGCGGCGGCCCGATACCCTGTGGCCCAGCGGCGGAGCCGGATCATGGCCCCATGCGCCCGCGCGCACGTAGCGATCAGAGTCAGGCAGGCCGCGCAGCAGCGACAGCAGCAGCCCCATGGCCATGTCGGCCACGTCATCGGTCAGCACGCCCGGCGTGGTGGTGACCCGGATGCCCCGCCTGCGGGCTTCCTCCAGGTCGACCGCATCGGTGCCGATGCCGTTGATGGCGATGATTTCCAGCGCAGGCAGGCTGTCCATCAACGCGCGGGGCACGCCCGTGCCGCCGCCGGTGGCAATGCCGCGTATGCGCCCCGCAACATCCGCGGGCACCCCGGCAGGCCCCGGCCTGTGCACGACATAGGCCGCCTCGAGCTGTTTCTCGATGGGGGGCATCATGGGTTCAAGCAGCAGGATTTCGGGTTTCATGGTCATGTCTCCCGCAGGGTCAGGCCAGGTGGGCACGCACCGTGCCGATGGAGGGAAAGCTTGCGCGCACATCAGTGTCATGCACCACGAACATCGTGCCGGTTGTCGAGCCGGTCGTAACCAGGCACCCCGCCTCGATGCCCAGCCCGCGGCGCGCGGCATGGTTGGCCAGCCACACCAGCAGGCGCAGCGGGTCGCCCGCGCTGTTGCCGCCCACATGCTCGACCACCGTGCGCCCGTTTATGGTCAGGCTGACCGGCTCGCCAGTGGGGTTGACGCCGCGCCAGCCCGCAAGGCCGGGGCCCACGATCAGCGCGCCGTGGCTCTGGTGGTCGGCGGTGTGGAGCAGCTTGTGCTGCGAGCCGGGTTTTTCAAACCGCGTATCCACAATCTCGATCATGGGGTGGATCGTGCCGATGGCCGCCATCACTTCATCAGCCGTCCATTCCGCCTTCCGTGCCGGGAGGGGCTTGGCAAAGCGGTAGCCGATTTCGGCTTCCACGCCCAGGTGGCGGCAGACATGGGCAGGCACGGTATCGCCATCCTCAAAGATCGTGGCGGCATGGATGGGCGCGGCAAACGGCTCGGAATGCGGGGTTTCCGCGCCGACCTTCCACCCCCGTACCGGCCCGAGATGCAGCCCCACCGCATCCTGCACCGCATAGGCATCGGCCAGGGTGCGCGGGGCCAGCGCTTCGTGCACGCTGGCAAGTGGATCGGTTTTGTGCTGCCTTACCGCAAGGAACAGCTCGGCCAGACTGGTCGGGGCAGAAGTGGGCATGGGGTCTCTTTTCCGGGTCGCCATTCATGATTGTAACCCGCATGGTGGCATATCGCCCCGGGCAAGGCCATACATGCCCCCGCCATGCCGCAGGCGCGGGCTGTGGCCCGGTTTGCGGGGGCAAAACGGGCAGGGAGGGATGAAATCAGGCCACGGGTGCGCGCCGCAATATTCATATTTGCACCGTAAAATCAGCGTTATGGGCAATAATAATAAAATGCGGCATGCGGGCATTTGGTGTATTGCGATGCAGGAAGTGCATGGTAGCCTCCGGCCCACACCCCACTGCCGGTTTTTGTGGAACCGGCGCATCAGGAAGTGGAACGCAATGCCCAACCCGTTCTCGACATTCAGTTCCCTGTCGGCGCAATCCCGTTCAGCCGAGGTAAAGGCCGCCCTGGCGGAGCGTGCCAGGATCATGCAGCTATGCGATGCCAGCGGGCAGGCTGTCGTTACCCCTGCCGCGTGCGGCAACCTGCCCCATGCCCAGCGCTGCGCCATCGCCATCCGCATTGCGCGGGCCAATGGCAGTGAAGAACTGGCCACGATCTACACCACCCTGCTCGCCACCATGCAGGCCCCCCCGCAGGTCGCGGCCATTGCGGATGGCGCGGAGGCTGCGGATGCGCGCGGAGCGGCGATCCTGTCCTATGTCGATACGGTAACGCTCACGCCTGCAAAGGCCAGCCGCGCGCATGTTGATGCCCTGCTGGGCGCGGGCCTGACCGACAGTGATGTGGTCAGCCTGGCCGAACTGGTGGCGTGCATCAATTTCCAGGCCCGCGTGCTGGCCGGCGTCCGTCTGGTCGAGGAGACATTCGCATGAAGCCCGTCACCCGTTTTACCACCGACACGCTTGACTGGGAGCCCTACATCACCCCGGTGGATTATGACACGGCCACCCCCGCCCAGCGCGAGGCCCTGCAGGAGACCCCATCGCACCGCAAGATCTCGAAATACACGCTCACGCTGGCGCATGACCCCGAGAGCCTGAAATACCGCTCGCCGCTGTTCAACCAGATCATGTACGGCAAGGATGGCCTGCCACGCGCGGAGCGTGAACTCGCGGCGGTGGCGACATCGGTGGTGAACCACTGCATTTACTGCGGCTCGGTCCATGCCGCGCGTTATATCGAGCTGACAAAAAGGCCCGAGGTGATGGACGCGATCTTTACCGATGGCGTGGCAGCCGAAATGGATGAATATTCGCAGGGCCTGTTCGACTTTGCGGTCGCCCTTTCCAAAACGCCCATTGCCGCGACACAGGCTGATATGAACCATGTGCGCGATCTGGGCTTCAACGCGCTTCAGGCGCTCGACCTTGTGCTGGCCAGTGCCATTTTTGGCTGGGCCAACCGGCTGATGCACACGCTGGGGCAGGCGGTAGAACCCGCAAAAGACTGAAAAAGCGGATGAAAGTTTTTGGGCGCCGCCTTTTTGCAAAAAGGCGGCGTTCCCTGAAGCTTTAAAAAACTTCCCCAAAAACATTATCATATGTCCGACCCTACGGGAGCGGATAATGGCAGGCGACTTCATGGCCGGGGCGCAGGGCGCGCAGGGCGGGTTCCTCCACGCCACACCGCGCCTGCGCGTGCGGGCAGCGTGTGTGAAACCGGCAGCCCGCAGGCCGGTTGACCGGGCTGGGCACATCGCCACGCAGCAGCATGGGTGGCGGTGCGCCCACCACGGGGCGCGGCACGGCGGCGGTCAGGGCGGCGGTGTAGGGGTGGGCGGGCGCATGCAGCACGTCATCCGTCTCGCCACATTCAACAATCGCGCCAAGATACATGACCGCGACGCGGGTGGCGATCTGCCGCACCACCGCCAGGTCATGCGCCACGAACACATAGGTCAGCCCCAGCTGCTCGCGCAGGTCGGCAAACAGGTTGACGATCTGGGCCTGGACCGACACATCAAGCGCCGAGACCGGCTCATCCGCCACCACCAGCCGGGGCGAGAGCGCAAGCGCGCGGGCGATGTTGATGCGCTGGCGCTGCCCGCCCGAGAAAGCATGCGGATACCGCGCAAGCGCTGCGGCAGGCAGGCCAACGAGCGCCATGAGTTCGTGCAGCCGCGCGGTGATCGTTGCCACCGTGCGTTTGCGCCCGTCAGGCGCAGGGTGCACGCGCAGCGGCTCGGCCAGCAGGTCGCCAATGCGGCGGCGCGGGTTGAGGGCGGCGGTGGAGTTCTGGAACACCATCTGCATATGCGGCCGCAGCGGGCGCAGCTTTCGTTCGCTCAGGGTGGTGATGTCTCGCCCTTCAAACAGTACCTGCCCTGACGAGACATCATCAAGCCGCAGCATGCACCGCCCGAGCGTGGACTTGCCGCAGCCTGACTCGCCCACCAGCCCCAGTATTTCGCCGGGCATGACGCGCAGCGATATGCCATCAACCGCCCTGAGGCTTTGCCCACGGGGCAGGCGGTACGTCCTGCGCACGTCGCGCAGTTCCAGAACGGGGGCAGGGTGGCTCATGGCTGTACGGCCTGTGCGGTGGCGCGGGGCGGCAGGGGCGTGCCCTCGGCGGGCAGCACGCAGGCCGCAACCTGTTCCGCCCCGATGCGGGCCAGCGCTGGGGGTGCCTGTAGGCAGGTGGCATGCACATGTGCGCAGCGTGGGCCAAAGGCGCAGCCCGCGGGCCGCTCCTGTGGCGTGGGGGGCACGCCCGCAATGGCGGGCAGGCGGTGCGGGCGCGGGCCGTAAAGCGGGGGGATGGAGTCCAGTAATGCTGCGGTATAAGGGTGCGCAGGCCGGGCGAACAGGGTGGCGGTCGGCCCGCTTTCCGCCATGCGGCCGGAATAGAGCACGAGCGTGCGCGAACAGGTCTGGGCCACCACGCCCATGTCATGCGTGATGAGCAGCACGGAGGAGCCATGGCTGTGGCGCAGGCCGCGCAGCAGGTCAAGGATCTGGGCCTGCACGGTGACATCAAGGGCGGTGGTCGGCTCATCGGCAATGAGCAATGTGGGGTTGCATGAAAGCGCCATGGCGATCATGGCGCGCTGGCGCAACCCGCCCGAGAGCTGGTGCGGGTAGCGCTGCGCCGTGCGGGCGGGGTCAGGCACGCCCATCTCGGCCAGCAGTTGCACCGTGCGTGCCCGCGCGGCCCGGCGCGAGAGGCGCTCATGCGCGCGGATCTGCTCATCAATCTGCCAGCCAATGGTATAGACCGGGGTGAACGCCGTCATGGGGTCCTGGAAGATCATGGCGATGTCACGCCCGCGCAAGGCCCGCAGGGCGCGCGGGGCCATGCCCACCAGTTCCTGCCCGCGAAAGCGCGCCGAGCCACGGACCTGCACCCCGGGGCTGTCGATCAGCCCCATCAGCGCCATGGCCGTGACCGACTTGCCCGAGCCCGATTCACCCACCAGCCCCACGATTTCGGATTCATCCACGCAAAAGGACACGTTCTCGACCAGCGGGAGCATGCCGCCATTGGCGGGCACGCTCACGCACAGGTTGCGCACATCGAGCAGGGGCATGCGATCAGCGGGCATCACGCACCCTCGGGTCAAGGAGTAAATACACCATGTCCACCACCGCATTGGTCACCACCACGAAAATGGCGGAATACATGACCGTGGCCATGATGACCGGCAGGTCGAGATTGGTGAGCGCCCGATAGGTCAGCCGCCCCACGCCGGGCAGGCCGAACACCACTTCGGTCAGCAGCGCGCCACCGCCCACAAGCTGCGCGAAATCCAGCCCGAACAGCGAGACGAACGTGACCAGCGCCGTACGCAGCCCGTGGCGCAGCATGACCCGCATGGGCGAAAGCCCCTTGGCGCGGGCGGTGCGCATGAAGTCCTCGCCCGCAAGGGCTACGAGATCGGCCCGCAGCACCCGGCTGTAAATGCCGATGAACATCACCGCCAGCACGACCCACGGAATGACCAGCGCGCGGAACCACCCGCCGGGGTCTTCGCTGAACGGCACGTAGCCCAGCCCCGGCACCCATGAGAACAGCCATGTGTCGTGATAGCGGCTCTGCGTGATCAGGTTGGTGACCTGCCCCAGCCAGAACACGGGTATGGAAATGCCTACCAGCCCCGCCAGCATGAGCGTGCGGTCCACCCACGTATCCCTGAAGGCCGCGGCCAGCGTGCCCATGATGATGGACACACTGACCCAGATGAACGCTGCCCCGCACACAAGGCAGGCCGTGACCGGGGCGGCCTGCAGGATCTGGGGCACCACCAGTTCGCCCCGGTCGGCGTAGGAGGCGAGATCGCGGGTAATGAACAGCTTTTTCATCATGGTCATGTACTGCACCGGCAGGGCGCGGTCGAAGCCGTATTCACGGCGCACTTTTTCCATGATCTGTGGCGAGGCATTGCGGCCTGCAATGCGTGCGGTCGGGTCTGCGCCCGGCGTTGCGAAAAACACCGCGAATACCAGCACCGACACGCCAAACAGCACGAGCAGCGTCTGGCCCAGGCGGCGCAGCAGGGCAGGGATCATCGTGCGCCCTCGCGCCCGTCAAGCGCATCGCGCAGGCCATCGGCCACGATATTGAGCGCCAGCACCACCGCCACGATGGCCAGCCCCGGCACGACTGCCACAAGCGGGCGGGTATAGATCAGGCCCTCGCCATCCTGAATGATGGTGCCCCATGAGGCCTGTGGTGCCTGCACGCCCAGCGAGAGGAAGGACAGCGCGCTCTCCGCCAGCAGGGCCAGCGCCATGAGCAGCGGGCCGAGCGTTACCAGCGTGGTGCTGATGTTGGGCATGATATCAAGCACCATGATGCGCCACCCCGGCACGCCAAGGCTGCGCGCGGCGGTGACGAATTCCGCCTGCCGCAGCGCCAGCACCCGCCCGCGTATGGGCCGGGCGGCATAGGGCACGTAGACCAGCGCTATGATGAAGATGGGAATGAGCAGGCTGTCCGCCCCCAGCACGAACGGACCGAGATGGATTTTCTGGCTGACCATGACAATGGAGAGTGAAATGGCAAACAGATAGACCGGCACCGCCCACATGATGTCCATGATGCGCGACAGGACCGCATCGACCACCCCGCCGCAAAAACCGGCCACGATGCCCGCAAGTGTTGCCGCCACAAGGCACAGCACGGCGGCACAGGCCGAAATGAGCAGGGAGTTGCGCCCGCCATAGAGCAGGCGGGCGGCAAGGTCGCGGCCCTGGCTGTCAGCACCCAGCAGGTAGGCGGCGTGCCCCGTGGGGCCTATGGGGCTGAGGCCGAGATGCAGCGGGTTGTCATTGGGCTGCATGATGTCCACCTCGTGGCCACCCAGCACGATGCTGCCCGCTACATTTGAGGCGAACGGATCGCTATGGGCCACGTCATGGGCATAGAAGGGTGCCAGCAGGCAGGCGCAGGTAATGAACGCCAGCGCGCCCAGCGCGCCCATGGCCGACCTGTTGCGCCCGAACGCGCGCACGGCCTGCCGCCACGGGCCGGATGGAAGGGAGGGGGAAGGCGAAGGCATGGTTGGTGGCGCACCCCGATGGCTTGCAGGACTGGGTTTGGGCAGGCAACGGACCTGAACAGATGGCTACCATAACCCGGCTTGCCCTCCATGCGGGAGTGCCTGCGGCCATTTTATGTCACGATCACGCAATGGCCTTGCAGCGGGGCGGTCTGCATCACGCGGCATGAACGGGATGTTCAGGCGAGGCGACGGCGCATTTCCGTGCTGAATTGCTGCATGGCGTGCAGGTCTGTCTGCCAGATAGAAACCTTTTGTCCGTATTCATCCGCAAATTCCATATCTTTCAGATCAATGTGGAAATAGAGAATGTCATTCAGGAAATACTGATCGGGAAAAATGATTTTATTTTTAATATAAACTGTCCCATCAATTGTGGAGCAGGGCCAGGACATACAGAAATTGGCCCTGTCGGGGTCATGAACATTCACCAGAAAATGCGATTTCCCGTTTGCCAGCACTCTTTGCGCTGCCGCAAGCCATTGTTCCTGATACTGGCGTGCATTGAAAAACGTATTGTTGGAGAAGAAATTCCCAATTTTTATGGTGCCATCATATCCTGTTATCGTGAAACCGACCCTGATAACAAAACGGTTTCTGCTTGATTGATAGGAACAGGCCATGACGGAACTGCTACCATGCCCGTGCTGTAAATCACTGGAAATTTCAGCATATGAAGGATACGAAATCTGTCCCGTCTGTCATTGGGAAGATGATCCCGTGCAGTCAGCAGACCCGGACTATTCAGGCGGGGCCAATAAACTCAGCCTGAACCAGGCAAGGACCTGTCATCGGGCTGAATCATAGATTTAACTTTTCAGACTTCGCAACAGGCGATGACAGCGCGGGTTTTTTCCACAAAATCAGGCGATTCATCATTTATCCGCCTGCATGTGACAAATACTGATTCCTTGATGTTTTTGGAGGACAGACTGAGCTGCGACAGGAGTATTTTCTTAGTGTCTGACCGAAAATGAGTTGAGTGATTTCAGCGGGTTATGATTCATGGGTTTGCGATAACCTGATGAGATCAAGATGGCCTGGACTGAAATCACCCGAGCGCAGTATCAAAGGGACGACCTGGAGTATGCAAGCGACCTTCGCGATGCGGAGTGGGCGCTGATTGCGCCTTTGATGCCCGAGAGGAAACGACTGGGGAGACCACGACGTACGGATTTGCGCCGGGTCATGGAGGCGATCCTCTATATCGTCACTACGGGTTGCCAGTGGCGACAATTGCCTCGTAACTTTCCCGCTTTCACGACCGTGCAGGGCTATTTCTACCGTTGGATCCGCGAGGGACGATGGGAAGCCATGAACCATATTCTCGTGATCCTGTCGCGTGAGCAGGACGGGCGAGACGCCACGCCTTCAGTGGGCATTATCGACAGCCAGTCGGTTAAAACCGCTGAAAATGGCGGCCCACGCGGTTATGACGCGGGCAAGAAGATCAAGGGACGCAAGCGACATATCGCGACCGACACGCTGGGTCATGTCGTGGCGGCTGTTGTACATCCCGCCGACATTCAGGATCGTGATGGTGCGCCGCTGGTAGCGGTCAGGATACGCTCATTGTTTCCCTGGCTTCGCCATCTGATCGGTGACGGGGGATATGCTGGCGAGAAGTTGCGTGGTGCGCTGGCTGAACTCGGCCGATGGACGATCGAGATCGTCAAACGTAGCGATCGGGCCGAAGGCTTCGTCGTCCTGCCCAAACGCTGGATCGTGGAGCGTAGCTTTGCATGGCTCGGACGTTGCCGTCGCCTCACGAAGGATGTCGAGGCAACAATCTCGTCATCCCACGCGTGGTTGATGATTGCCCATATCCGCAGAGTTCTGCGAAAAATCAATCAAACCGCTTTCTGATTCAGGCTCTTACACTTCTGGTTATTTATCAATCTTATCAACAGCAAGACAGACCATTCAGGAGAAATTTTTATTAATTCAGGAAAGAATTCCAGAAGTTTATTTATGTAAACATGATTATCCTGATCTTCCGCGGCCTTGAGGATCAGAAAGCTGGCTTCATCTCTTTCGTCTTTATCTGAAAGTAGCCCCAACATATCGGGAATGAAATCAGGAACAGCGGCAAAATTCTTATGAAGTTGCGTAACCAGTTGATCTACGGCCAATGTATCCGGATGATTCACTTCAAGCTGCTTTTTTAACGCACCGAGAACTGATCTGTAAGTTTCGTCCATATCATCATTTCTGTGAAAATTGCTGGCAAAAGACTTTGTGGGCTGCCATTCCCATCAGGCGGCCTTTTGCCATACAGGCCCTAATTTTCCAGTAATGATATGGCAGTCGCAAAGCTTGGCGCAAGTGGCAGCAGCGGCGTGAGGGTGGCCTGCCAGGCGTGGTACAGATCGGCCTTGCCTGCATAGACCACGGCGGATGGCCGGTTGTTGCGGTCAAGCTCCTGTATCCAGCCGCCCCGTTTGCGGTCAATCATGTAAAGGTCGATATAATCCCATATCGTGCGGTACCACTGTTCATACTGCGCGTGCCCCGTGCGCTTGAGCAGGGCGGCGGCGGCGGTCATGGCCTCGGCCTGGCACCAGTGGGGGCGGTTATGCACCACGGGCTGGCGGTTCCAGTCAATGGTATAGACCAGCCCCGGCGCACCATCGCGCGCCCAGCCGGTTTCCATGCCACGGTGGAACAGGGCAATCGCATCCTCCAGCAGCCACGATGGCGCGTTGCCCTGCGTGCGCAGCAGGGCGGCTTCCAGCTTGAGCAAAAGGTGTGACCACTCCACAAAATGCCCCGGTGTCATGCCATACGGGCGCAGGGCGTCGGTAGGGGTGTCGCGGTGGTAGTCGGGCAGGCGTGTCCAGTTCCGGTCGTAATGCTCGGGCAGGCAATAGTCGGCCTCGCGGGCCAGCGTGTGGATGAAGCGCTCCACCACGCGCAGCGCGCGCTGTCGCCACACGGGGTTGCCCGTTACGTCCGCCACCGCCATGCAGGCCTCGACCGAATGCATGTTGGCGTTGGCGCCGCGATAGTTTTCCTCATCCGACCAGTCAGCGGCAAAGCTTTCGCGAAAGACGCCTTCCGCCTCGCTCCAGAAACGCTCTTCCCATACCTTTAGCGCTGCATCGAGCAGCGTGCGCCCCTCCGGCACGCCCGCAACTGTTGCGGATGAGGCGGCAAGGGCCACGAAGGCGTGCAGGTAGGCCTGCTTGCGGGCATCTTCTGGCTGTGCGCCATCGGTCGGGGGCGTGAGGAACCAGCCATCATGCACGCGGTCGCGCAGGGGGCCGAGCAGGCTCGCCACGCCATGGGCGGCAAGCGGACCACAGCCCGGCAGGCCGCGCCCTGACGCCACGGCATAGACATGGGTCATGCGTGCACTGAGCGTGCCATCCGCCGTGGCGGGGGGCGGCAGGTTGCCGTCGTCATCAAGGGCGGCAAACCCCTGCGCCACGCGTGATGGCTTGGAGAAATCAAGCAGGCGCTGGCCCTGCATGTCGAGCCAGCGGCGATGGGGCGAGAGGCGCAGCCATGATGCGGCGGGCAGCATCAGGGCGGGCAACGGCTCAGCCATTGACGATCATGCCGCCATTGACATGCAGGGTCTGCCCGGTCACGAACGATGAATCCTGCGCGGCCAGATACACGTAGGCCGGACCCAGCTCGCTGGGCTGGCCCACGCGGCCAAGGGCGGTCTTGTCACCCAGATGGGCAACCGAGTCCGGGTCGACCGGCCCCCAGCTTGCGGGTTGCAGCGGGGTCCAGACCGGGCCGGGGGCCACCGCATTCACCCTGATGCCCTTTGGCGCAAGCTGTAGCGCCAGCGCGCGGGTAAAGCCCATCTCGGCAGCCTTGGTGGTGGTATAGGCCACGAGCGAGGCATTGCCCGCGAATGCATTGACCGAGGATGTATTGATGATGGCGCTGTCACGCCCCAGATGCGGCAGGGCGGCGCGGGTGAGGTAGAAATAACCGTTGATGTTCACATCCATGTGGTGCTGCCACATGTCATCGGTAATATCGGTCAGGTCCTCGCTCACGTACTGCACGCCTGCATTGTTCACCACAATGTCGAGGCCGCCCAGCGTATCGACGGTCTGTCTGACCGCATCATCGCATACGGCGCTGTTGGCCACGTTGCCGCGTATGGCGAGCGCCTGCACGCCCTCGGCTTTGGCCAGGCGTACCGTTTCGTGCGCGTCTTCGTCTTCTTCAAGATAAAGAATGGCGACATCGGCGCCCTCGCGGGCAAAATGCAGCACGGCGGCCCGGCCGATGCCACTGTCGCCACCGCTGACCAGGGCCCGGCGCCCCTTCAGCTTGCCGCTGCCGCGATAGCTCTCGCGGATATGCTCGGCCTGCGGGTTCATCAACCGCTCGACGCCGGGCTGGTGGGGCTGGCTCTGGGGGGGGATGGTGGGGTTGGCCATGCAGGCGCTCCGTTGTGGTGGAGGAAGGGCAGGGTCATGCCCCGCCTGCACCTAACGCGCGCACTGCGCGGGATGTTGCCTGCGCATTTGCCTGCGCCGGGCTGGTGTTACCAGCGCCCGCCGGGGCCGCCGCGCATGCGCGCGCCATGGGGGCCGTAGCCATCATCGTAATGGCCGTCTTGCCACTCCCGATGGTGGCGGTGGTGTCGGCCATCGGCGCAACTGGTCATGGACAGGGTAAGCGAAAGGATCGCGAGGATCTGTAGGGTCCGGCTCATGGGGATCTCCTGTAACTGCCGACAGGCAACGTGGCAGGAGGCGAAAGGTTTGGGCGGGTGCAAGGGGAATATCTGCTCACACCCCGCTGCCTTGTCTTCAGGGCACATGAGGCGGGCCTGCCCGGCTTTTCCTGGCCGGGCAGGCCCGGTGCAAAGGCCCTCTGCCTAAAGAAGGAAGATCATCGCCGTTGAAAGTGCGAAGGCGATGGCCAGCAGGGCCGGGCCCATGATGTCCCACCGGCTGGCATAGCCGAGATTGTCCGTGCCGGTTTGAAAGGCACGGCGTAGGTAAAGCTTCATTGATGCCTCCTGTATCCGGAGCCTGCGGCCGATCAGGCGTGCCTGTCGGGCCGCATGTTCATATTCATATGAAGATAAAGGATAACCATAGCGCCAGCGTCAGCAGGACCATGCCAAGGCCAACCAGATCCATGACGCCGGGGTTTGTGCGGTACCGTGTTCCCATATTCATGGCAACCTCCCTTGCGGGGGGACATGTCCCGCCCGATGGAGATGACGTGGGATGCACTGTGGCTGCCGCAAAGAGGCGCATGGGCCGGATGAATGACCCGTCCCATCACGTTTATGGCATCGACAGGCGCATGTCCCCGCAAGGGCAGGCAAGCCTGCTTCAGCCGCCGCTTTTTTCAACAGGGTGGCGGGTGGCTCGATAAAGGCCGCGCCCCTGTATGGTCAGGGGCGCATGCAGGTTCAGCCCTTTGCCTGGGCTGCATCGATCTCGAGGGCGAGCTGCGCCATTTTCAGCGCGCCCGCGCGGCTGGCTGCCCCGCAGATGAAGCGGGCAGGATGGGCGAAGACCGCATCGGCAACGCCGGATACGCTGGCCAGTGTCGCGCCATCAAGGCCACGCCAGGCCTCGGGCAGGGAGACACGCTGGCCAAAGTCACCGCGCACGGGCGGAATGGCCTTGACGTTCCACCGGTCGGGCGCTGCGGGGGAGACGACATAGACCACCGGCAGGTCGTGGTCGAAAATGACCTTCTCCGTCGGCATGCCGGTTTCCATGAGCAGGATGCGCTTGTCTTCCGCCTGGGCATAGGCGGCAAGCACGCGGCTTTCCGCCTTGAGGCTGGCGCGCACGCGGTCGATCATGTTGACGAGATGCCCCGCCACCGCTACCGCCGCGTTGGCGAAGCCTTCGGTCTCGCGGGTTTTGGCGGCATCGGGGCCGTACAGCTCAACCGTGTCCCATGTGGGGCGGCAGGCGGAGACGATATCGGCCAGCGAGAGCTTGCCCATCTTGGTCACGCCATTATCATCAAGGTCGATGGGCAGCACGAGCGAGCGGTCAAGGCTCTGCCATATGGCGGCGACCTCGGGTTCCGGCGCCGGGTTTTTCAGGATGCTGCGGATCGCGGCCATGCCGTAATCCTTCCACAACAGCCCGGCCGCGCTATAGGGCGTGCCATCCTCGCGCAGGGGCTTTTCCTTCATGTGGTGGTCATAGCGGCCCGTGGCGGGGTCGTATCTGCCGCCCACGTCAAAGACGATGTCGGCTGCGGCAATGCGCTCGGGCGAGCGGGTGCGTGCAAACGCCAGCCGCCCGTCAGGGCCGGTGCCCATCACGCGCCCGCGCAGGTCGCCATCGGGTGCCAGCGCGTAATGCAGGATCACATAGCCCAGCGTCTCATCAAGGTGAAAGTTACCTGAATGTGTCACCGCGCTGACGGGAGCGGTGGGGTTTTCAAGACCGATGGGCGTGTGTTCTGACATAAGGCGACCTGCTGCGGGCAAAAGTGAACGTGATAGTGCCGTCATGCCGCAAAGCCCCCGGCAAGACAATGGGCAGTTTCAGGTGCCGGGCAGGGGGTGCCAGCCATCGGCCTGCCTGCCAAAGAGCGGAATATGGCCCAGCGCATGCACCGGTGGCACGGTGCCGGGGCAGGCCGCCTCCAGCGCCGTGCGCCAGGCCCAGCCTTCGGTCAGCACGGCTGCAATGGCCACCACGCATGCCCCTGCGTGCTCGAGCAGGCGCACCGCAGCCGCAGCCGTGCGCCCGGTGTTGAGCACATCATCAATCACCACCACGCGCCTGCCCCGCACGCGTTCCACCAGCGCGGGGTCAAGGTACAGGTGCTTTGTCTGGTCGGGGCTGGTCGAGGATGTCAGCGGGATGGCAAGGCTGTCATCGTACCAGAATTTGCGTGAATGCCCCAGCGCCACGTAGTCACCCATGCCAAGCTTTTCCGCCACGGGCCGGGCATAGGCCAGCCCCATGGTGGGCACGCCCACGATCGCCTGGGGCGCAAGCGGACCGACCATTCCGGCCAGCTGGCGGATGAGGGCGTGCTCCACGGCAAAGCCGGTCTGGTTGGCCATGAGCAGGGCGATGGCCCGCTCGCCGCCGGGCAGGGCGCGCAGCGGCAGGGTCAGGGTGGAGCCATCAGGCAGTCGCACCGGATAGGATTCACCATAGGGCGCAGGAGCAACGGGTGCGCCCTCAGGCGACCATGTGGCGTGGTAGGCGGGAAGGGTCACGGATCAATGGGTCCAGGTTATGGCGTGGTCAGTCCGGGGCGCGGTATTGCGCCCCGGACTGCATGATACACACTACCCACGGTTCAGGCGATGGTATCGACCAGAATGATCTCGGCATCCTCGAGCGCGCGCACGTGCACGGTCTCGATATCGGACAGCGCCGCCCCATCACGCTCGCCAACCCGCACGCCGTCTATTTCCACCGCGCCGCGCGCGGGCACCAGGTAGCCCAGGCGCTGCGCCCCCAGCCTGTAGGTGGCTGTCTGCCCCTTGGCCAGGGTGGCGCCGAGCACGCGGGCATCGGCATTGATGGGCAGGGCGTCGTCATCACCCGGCCGCCCCGAGGCCAGCACCACGAACTGCCCGGCACGCTCATTGCGCGGGAAGGTGCGCGTGCCCCATGAGGGCGCATGGCCCGCGCGGTCGGGCATGATCCAGATCTGGAACAGGCGCGTGGCGACAGTGTCGCGGTTGTATTCGCTGTGGCGGATGCCGGTGCCAGCCGACATTACCTGCACGTCGCCTGCCTCGGTGCGCCCGGTATTGCCCAGGCTGTCGGTATGGGTGATGGCGCCTTCGCGCACGAAGGTGATGATTTCCATATCCCGGTGCGGATGGGTGCCAAAGCCGGTGCCGGGTGCGATCATGTCGTCATTCCATACCCGCAGCGCGCCCCAGTGCATGCGGGCGGGATCATGATACCCCGCAAACGAGAAATGATGCCTTGCATCAAGCCAGCCATGGTTGGCGTGGCCCAGCTGGCCAAAGGGTCGGACTTCGATCATCGGTTTTTTCCTTTCTGTTGCCCTCATGGTATCGGCCCGGGTCTGGTGTTGATATAGAAATGAATGAAACCTTTCATTTCCCGTTTTTACATCGTCTGTGCATCACAGGCCGGGGTAGAGACAGCGGTCCGCAGATAAGTTAGGGAAACATATGGCGCGCACCCTTTCCCGAGTTTACCGATGAGACTGCCGGATTTCGAAGCCTGGGCCATTTTTGCAAAAGTGGCGGAGCGCGGCTCGTTTGCCCGCGCGGCGGAGGACATACAGCTCTCCAAGCCCACCGTATCAAAGGCCATCAGCCGGCTTGAACAGTCACTTGGCGTGGCCCTGTTCAACCGCAATTCGCGCCAGATGTCGCTGACCGAGACCGGGCGCATGCTGCTGGGCCATGCCAACACCATCGTGGCCGAAGCCGAGGCCGCCGAGACACAGGCCCGCGGCGGCACGCGCGCGCCTTCGGGGCTGATCCGCATGGCCGCCCCCATGACCTTTGGCATACAGCACCTGGCTCCCGTTCTGCCCGAATTCCTGCGGCGCTACCCCGAAATCGACCTCACCATCGATTACAGCGATGCGCTGGTTGATCTGGTGGCAGGCGGCTACGACCTGGCGCTACGGATCGCGGCGCTGGCCGATTCATCGCTGCGTGCCCGGCGGCTGTGCAGCGTGCGGCTGGCGTTGGTGTGCACGCCCGGCTACCTGGCGCAGATTGGCGCGCCGGAGCATCCGCGCGCGCTGGCAGGGCACAGGAGCTTTGTCTATACCAATACCGCAGCCCCCGGCATGATCCGCCTGCACCATGAAAGCGATGGCCGGGAATTCGTGCTTTCGCAGACAGCGCGGCTGCGGGCTGATAACGCGGCGGGCTTCCTGCCTGCGCTCGAGGCGGGGCTGGGGTTTGGCCTGTTCCCCGAATTCATGGTGTGGGAGGGGCTGAAGGCGGGCCGCTTCGTGCGCATGCTGCCCGGATGGGATGTCCCGCCGGTGGGGCTGTACCTCATCACGCCCGCAAGCGGGCTGCGCCCCATCCGGGTCAATGCGTTCATTGATTATCTGGTGGGTGCCTTTGACCACCCGCCCTGGGCGCGGGAAGGGGGCTGCCCGTAGGCGGCGCGGTCGCCCCCGGCGCAACGGGCCGGGGGCAGGCGCTCAGGCGGTGAGCCTGCGCGCAAGCCCTGCCACGTGCTGGCCAAGATAATGCGCACCATCAAGCTCGGTGGGGCTGGGCTGGCGCGAACCGTCGCCTGCCGCGATGGTGGTGGCACCATAAGGCGCGCCGCCAGTCACTTCATCGAGCCGCATCTGGCCCTGAAAGCTGTAGGGCAGGCCGGTGATGACCATGCCATGATGCAAAAGGTTCGTTATCAGCGAGAACAGCGTGGTTTCCTGCCCGCCATGCTGTGTTGCGGTGGAGGTGAACACCGCGCCCACCTTGCCAACCAGTGCGCCCTTGAGCCACAGCCCGCCGGTCTGGTCCCAGAAATTGGCCATCTGTGAAGGCAGGCGGCCAAAGCGGGTGGGCGCGCCGACGATGATGGCATCATATTCCGGCAGTTCCGCCGTGGTGGCGAGGGGGGCACTCTGCTCGGTTTTGAAATGATGGTTTTTGGCGACGTCCTCGGGCACGAGTTCCGGCACGCGCTTGACCACGGCCTCCAGCCCGGCCTCGCGCACGCCTTCGGCCACGGCGTGGGCCATCGTTTCCACATGGCCGTAGGATGAGTAATACAGTACGAGAACCTTGGGCATAGTCATGACCTTCCGCTATGTTGCACGCTGCGCCACCGGGCCAGCCCGGCAGGCGCCTTGACAATACGGCCCCCTGTGCCGGGCGATACGCCAAAATTGGAAACGCTTCGTTTCCGGGGCTTGAAGGCTGCCTGCGGGCAGAAACGTGGTTTCACGCAATGCGTTGATAAAATGAGCGTAATTTCATGCGGGCAGGGGCACGAACATGGTGGCAGTGACCCCGTCGGCGCGCCATTGCATGTCGAACGTGCCCGCGCAGGCCTTGACGATGCGGCTGATCAGGCGCAGCCCCTGCCCACGCGCGGCGGGTGCTGGCAGGGCGGGCGGGGGGGCATGTTCTACCCATTCCAGCCGCATCTCGCCCGGCTTGCCCCGCCAGTGCAGGCCGATGCGCCCGCTTGTGCTGACCGCGCCGTATTTGGCTGAATTGACGCATAATTCCCCGATCACCAGCGCCACGGCATCGGCCGTGCGCCGGTCAAGGGTGAGGCCAGGGGGAATATCAAGCGTAAAACAGTCCTCCGCCGCGCCGCAGAAGGGATTGACCAGCACCTCGATCAGTTCCCGCAGGTCGGCTGCCGTCGTATCATCATCAAACAAGGACTGCGCGCGGGCCAGCGCCATGATGCGCTGCTCCATATCCGCCACGAATTCACCAAGCCGGGGGTCATTGCCGGCAAAGCGGCGCAGCAGGCTGCATACGATGGTGTAGCTGTTGCGCAGGCGGTGGCGCATCTCCCCGATCATGACCCGCAGGGCCTCGCGGTCGTTCTCGGCCTGGGTCACATCGCGTGATATGCTCAGAAAACCGATGGGCCTGCCGCCATCATCGCATACCTGCGTTATGCTGACCTCCCACCAGCGCGGGTCGTTCTTGGCCGTGGGGCAGGCCCCGCGAAAACGGGCGGTCTCGCCCGCGCGGGCGGATATGAAGGCGCTTTCTATCTCGGCCTGGAGTTCATCGGGCCATAGCCCGGCCCAGCGCGCGCCCGCAACCTGCGTAAAGGAGTCAAGCTCCATGGCGCACAGGCCGTTTGCGTTCATCCAGATCAGGTTGCCATTGCAGTCAAGCAGTTTGACGCAATCCGTGCTCTGCTCAAGAACGCGAGCAAGATCCGTGGCCGTAAGCGAAGCGCGTGTTAACATTTCCGCACGCTACAGCAAAAAAAACGGCGGCGGAAGGTGCGCAGGCCGGGAAACGACTTCTGTCATGGGCCTGTTCGTGGAAGTGACTTCCTGCCCCGCGGGCTTTATAGAAGGGGCAACACGGGGGCCGGGCGTGGGTGTACGCACCATCAGGGCTTCGGGCCTCCATCCGGCCCGGCCGGATGCGGCCCCGGCACCCATATGGATACAGGCGGAACCATGCAATCGATTATAGAACACATCCGGCAGATCAATGCGGAACGCACATTGGTGATGAATCTGTGCGCCTGCCTGTGCGTTGTGGTCATGCTGGGGCTTGCCAACCTGGTCTGCCACTACGTGCTGCATACCGACATGTCTTTTCTCATGCCCTGGATGCTGGCGGCCACGGCGCTGTATTTCTTCATTCCCGCGCTGGTGCTGTGGATTGCAACGGGCAGCCCCTCGGGCAAGTAAAGATGGATGGCGGCGCTACGGTGCAGGCTCAGGGCGGGGCGTGAGGGTCCATACGCTTTCCCACGCCGGGCAGGCGCCTTTCAGGCCGCCGGGCACGGCGTGCCGTGCAATGCGCGTTGGCAGGAATGTCGCGGCGTAATACTGGCGTACCATCGTTTCATCCACCGCGAAGGGTGGGCCCGCCCGGCATGACGGGTCATATTCCAGGCAGATGAGCAATTGCGGCGCGGCATGGGTCAGCGCAATGAGGTGGCTGGCATAGGCCACCCGCATGGGGGCGGGCAGGGCAATCAGCGCCGCACGATCATAGACGGCATCCACCGCCCCCAGCCGTGCCGGGGTGAGGGCAAGGATGTTGCCAGCAAAAACGCAGAGTTTGCCCGCCTCGAAGCGATCAAGTGCGCCAAGGGGCGTGACATGCGGCTCGAGGCCGAGTGCCGCAAAAAGGCGTGTGACGGCAATGCGGCTGAGTTCGCAGCCCACCACCGCGTAGCCCTGGGCCAGAAGCCAGTGAATATCGAGGCTCATGCCGCACAGGGGCACGAAAACCCGCGCCCCGGCAGGCAGGTGCAGGGTGGACAGGTAGCGGGTCAGCAGGGCATTGGGGCAGGGTTCATGAAAGCCGGTCTCGCCGCGTTCCCACTTCGCCTGCCAGAAAGCTTCATCCATCGTGTCTGCCTTTAATGCCTGCAACAATGCCGTGCGTGGTAGCGTGTTACGCCTGGCGTGAACAGGCAGGTTGCGCCCCGGCCATGCCCTTTATTGCCATGCGCCAGCCTGTGTCATGCATTCCGCAAAAAAGCTGCGATGCGAGGCCTGGCTGATCCCGATGGTCGTGGCCGTATAGTCACTGCCGAGCGAGCGGCCTTCGCATCTGGCCTCGATGTTGCGGTAACGGCTGCTATCCGTGGGGATGGCAGCCTTATGTCCCGCCGTGTTGCCATAGACCGAATTGACATGGTTATGGGCGCGCAGCCGCGCGGGCAGGCCAATATGATAGCTGTGGCTGGACGCGGGCCGGGGCAGGGCCGTGATCATCGTGACGGACAGGGCCACGATGGTGATCCTTTTGAGCATGGGGCAATACCTCGAGTGGTTTTGCAGTGCTTGTAAGGGGTCAATGTCACGGCATTATGTGCGAATATCGCTTTTTTGTTTCAAATGGATTATATATTATTCATCCAGCAGTAATAAAAGCTGTTCCTACCAGCCCATATTACCCGGCCCGCTCCAGCCCCCGCCCAGGCTGCCCCATTCGCCCTGCGGGCCGCCATTGCCATAATCCGCTGCCGCGCGCGCATTGTCATCCAGGCGTGGATTGGGGTCGGCGCAGGCGGCCAGCGAGGCAAAACAGGCAAGGAGCAGCAAAAAGCGCGCGGCCAGACGCGTGGCGGCGTGCGACTTATCAGGCTGCAGGGGGCCGGGCGGGCGCAATTGCCCGATACTGGCAACCGGCTGCGAAAGCGATGTGCCACGCCCGCCAGATGCAGCCGGGGGGTGCGACCCCGACCCAGGTGGATGGCCGGGCAAGCCGGGGCCGCGAGCACCATGATACGTCGCGCCCGTGCAGTATTGTGTAAAGAAACCTGACCGAACGTAACACAAGGCTGGCCCTTTACATCCATGCCGGGTTTCAGAAGCCAATCGGGGCACATCCTGTCATCATGAAAACGATCCTGCCAAAGCGTTGCAAGGCTCAATCCATTCTGGCGGCAACAAGCGCAAATTGTGCGGGCGCATACACGGTTACCCCGTGGCGGCGCAGGAGCGCTGCGGTGACTCCCATCCCGGCATGGCGCGTGCCGGTAAAGCTGCCATCATAAATAAAGCTGCTGCCACATGAAGGGCTGCCATCCATAAGCAGTGCCAGGGCGCAGTGATGCTTGCGGGCCATGGCCAGCGCGAGATGGGCGCCCGCCACGAACGCGGCCGATACATCCTGCCCGGTTGATTCCTGAACATGGGCCTGCCCGTCCAGCACGGCCATGCCATCGCGCCCGTGCGCAATTTCAGCCGGGGGGCGGGGCGTCATGAGGCCAGCCTGCGTTTCGGGGCAGCAGACCGTCACACGTCCTTCCGCCTGCCATCGCGCCAGGCGGTGATCCATAAGGGGGCGGCCCGAGCCATCATACCGCACGGGCAGGCCCGCCAGGCAGCCACTGATCAGCAGGTTTGGTTTCATGGCCCGCAGCCTGCCACAAATGGCTGGGAGGCAAAACCGCCAGAAGGCACGCAGGCAAGGAGGGGCGCAAAAACAGGAACGGCAGGAGCCAGGGCCCCCGCCGCACGGTCTTTCTTCATCACGGATGTGTCGACCAGCACATGTGGGCAAGTCTAGTGTTGTCATAACACAATGTCGCATGAAAAAAATGCAGCCCTACCATCTGCTAGAGCATTGTTGGAAAAGCGCATCCTCTTCCTGCAAACTTATGCGTTTCGATAACGAAACATATACTTTTGCCATTGCAGCCTGTAAGATGAAGGGAAGCCCTCAGGGCAGGGCCGCCATGCAAGGCGCCTTGCCTGCATGTGGCCATAAGTGCGGGTGGCGAAGTCAAAGGCAGGGACATCATAGGATGGATGGCAACACGATCTGTGGCACTGGCCTGCCCATGACCACGCGGCTCAAGGGAATATCAGGTAGGAAATGCTGGTAAATCAAGGCGCGAGAGTGCACACGCATATCACGGAGCAGGAATTCCTGGCTGGAAGGAACAATGACGCGTGACCCAATGGAATGTGATTTATCAGATTTCCATAGTACTCCGTAACGGCATCCTGCTGTGTTTTCTGACATGGGCGGTGATGCGGCTGGCCATGTGGGCGATCGAATTCCTGTTCGGCTCGGGCGGCGAGGAGTAAGGGCGTGCGCCCGCGGCTTGACCGGGGCAGGGGCAACCCGGATGATGGCGCACATATTGCCAGCAGGGATTGACCGGGCATGCAGTGGAACACGCTTCTCAGGACCGAACGCCTCAACGACCCCGACTATACGCAGGAAAAGCACCGCCCCGCCTATATGCAGGATATGGACCGGATCCTGTTCTCGCCGCCCTTCCGCAGGTTGGCGAACAAGACCCAGGTTCACCCGCTTTATGATAATGACCATGTGCATCATCGCCTGATTCACAGCCTTGAGGCCGCAACCGTGGGGCACTCGCTGGGCACCGAAGTGGGGTCATGGCTGGCCGATGACCTCAAGGAACTGACGGCCGATCAGGTCAAGGTCGTGGCGGGCCTCGTGCAGACGGCGTGCATGGCGCATGATATCGGCAACCCGCCTTTTGGCCATTCCGGTGAAGAGGCCATCGGCTCATGGTTCAAGGAAAAATTCGCGGCAGACCGCGATATCATGAGCGAGATCCCGCTCGCGCAGCGTGTCGAATTCAATGCCTTTGAGGGCAATGCACAGGGTTTTCGCATCCTCACCCGCACCGAGATGTACAGGAACAGGGGTGGCATGCGGCTTGCCCTCGGCTCGCTTGGGGCGTTTACCAAATATCCGGTTTCAGCGCCTGTCCGGCTGGAGGCGGGGGCCGAGGGCGTAATGGATGGCACGCCCTATATCGGCCTCAAGAAATACGGTTTTTTCGAGAATGACGTGCCCACCTTCGCGCATGTCGCAGCCGAGTTGGGCCTGCGGCGCACGGATGTGCATGACGGCAGCGGGCAGGTCATCGGCTCATGGTGGCGGCGACACCCGCTGGCCTTCCTGATGGAGGCGGCGGACGATATCTGCTACAATATCATGGACCTTGAGGATGCCTTTCTCTCGGAAGATATCAGCTTCGAGGTGGCAACCGGCCTGCTTGGTGCGCTCACCACCCGCTCGGGCAAGGAATACCCTGAACGCAGCCGTGCCGATATCGTGTCCATCTATCGCGCCAAGGCCATTAGCGGCGCGATTGCCGCCTGCGTGGACGCCTTTCGCGAGAATTACGCGGCCATCATGGATGGCACGTTCCCGCGCTCACTGGTCGAGGCCTCGCGGCTCGGGGTGGAATTCCAGGACATAAGGCAGGTGTCGCGGACCGAGATATTCAACGCGGCGCGCAAGACGGAACTCGAGGTTTACGGGCGTAATGTCGTCTATCGCATTCTTGATGGCCTGCTGCCACTCTTCAATGAACTGCGGGCCGTGGAATGGGATTGCACCCGGCTGAGCGCCTATCATGCGCAACTGGTGCGCGCCCTGCGGTTGCCGGTCGCCCATGTCACCAACGCCTATGACGCGCTGCATGCGCTGACCGATTTCGTATCGGGCATGACGGATCGCTATGCCGTGAAAGTGGCGGACATGATCGGGCGGCGCTAGCACGCGGGTTTCCACGTGGGGCGCGTGACCTGAGGGGAACCAATTGCGCTCCGGTGCTGTTTGTACGGGCAGGGAAGAGGGGCTGACGGGTTGATCCGGTTGCTGCGTTTTCCCGTTCTTTTCGGGAATACGGAGCGTGCCCGCATGAGTTTTCCCTTTGAGGCCCTTGCCGCCTGCCGCGCCGAACTCGAGGCGGAAGCCAGCGCGAATGACGCGCAGGCGGTTTTCCCCACGCATGGTCTGGCGCGCCTGCGGGCGCTTGGTGTCCTTTCGGCTGCATTGCCACTGGCATCGGGCGGTTGCTGGCCTGATGCAACATCCGAGGCGGCTGTCGGCCTGCTCCACCTGTTGCGCCTGGTGGGGCAGGGCAGCCTGGCGCTTGGCCGTGTGGTGGAGGGGCATGTCAATGCCCTGCGCCTTGTCAGCCGTTACGGCTCCCCCGCCCAGGGCGCCGCTGTTGCAGCCGATGTGCACGCAGGCGCGCTGCTTGGCGTGTGGGTGACCGATGGCGTGCATCCCCTGCATCTGGAACAGACCGCGCAGGGCTTGGCCCTGCATGGGCAGAAGGCCTTTGCCTCAGGCGCGGGCCATGTGGCACAGGCACTGGTTACGGCCCGCACGCAGGCGGATACGACAGTCATGCTGCGCGTGGCCATAGGGCAGGGCTGCGCCGTCCATCCTTCCATCGGTGGGTTGAGCGGCATGCGGGGAGCTGGCACGGGGCAGTGCGATTTCGACGGCCTTAACGTGACCGCGGAGAACCTGATCGGGCAGGCGGGTGACTATGTGCGCCAGCCGGAATTTTCCGCCGGGGCATGGCGGGCAATGGCCGTGACCCTTGGCGGGATCGAACGGCTCGCCACCGTGCTGCGCGCGCAGCTTGCCGCGCGCGGGCGGGCACAGGCCCCGGCCCAGCTCGCACGCATTGGCCAGGCGCTGATTGCCACCCAGACCGCAATGGACTGGACACGCAGGGCCGCGCTGGTCGCCACCATGCAGGACCGCTACGCGGCGGGTGACATCACCGCCACCGTCAATCTGGCGCGCATTGCGGTGGAGCGGGCGGGGCTGGAGGTGATCGAACTGGTCCAGCGCGGGCTGGGGCTTTCGGCCTTCATCAACACAAACGTGGCGGAACGGCTGACCCGCGATCTGGCCACCTATCTGCGCCAGCCTGCCCCGGATGAAACATTATGCGAGGCGGCTGCATGGTTCACGCAGCGCGACATGCTATGCACGGAGGAGGCCTTTCCATGAAAGCCGCCAGCATGCATGCGGCGTGGCGCAACCTGCCGCTGGCCCCGCTGGCCGCCATCACACCCGGCGCGGCGCTGATCCTGGCCCCGCATGCTGATGATGAAAGCCTGGGCTGTGGTGGCCTGATTGCCGCGTGTTGTCAGGCCGGGCAGCCGCCTATTGTCGTTATCGTGACCGATGGTGCGGCCTCGCACCCCCATTCGCGCCAGTGGCCGGCAGCACGGCTGCGGCAACAGCGGCGGCGCGAGGCCCTGCGCGCGCTGGCCTGCCTGGGGCTGGGGGCGGAGCGCGTGGTGTTCCTCAACCAGCCGGATGCGGCCACCGCGCATGAGGGGCCGGTGTTTGACCGCCTCGTGCACGATCTGGCCCGTCTGGCTGCACGGCATGGTTGCACCACGGTTTTCGCGCCGTCGCGGCTTGATCCGCATTGCGACCATGAAGCCGTATGGAAAATGGGCCTTGCCCTGCGCCACCGTCATGCCCTGATGCTGCTGGCCTATCCGGTCTGGGGGTGGCTTGTGGCGGCGGAAACCGAGCTTGGCCTTGGCCCACCCGTAGGGCTGCGGCTGGACATTACACCCTACCGCGCGCTCAAGGCCCGTGCCGTCAGCGCGCATGAAAGCCAGTATGGCGACCTGATTACCGATGACCCTACCGGTTTCAGCCTGCCTGCCAGCCTGCTGGCGGCGCTGATAACGGATTTTGAGGTTTTTCTCACGCCATGAGCGGGGCAAGCTGGCCGCGCGCCGTGTTCGAGCGCATTCATGCAACCAGTTCCGACCCATGGGGGGTGGGAAGCCGCCCCTATGAGCGCAATAAATACCGCCACACCCTTGCGCTGCTGGCAGGCCAGCGGTTTCATCATGCGCTGGAACTCGGGTGTTCCATCGGTGTTATGACCGTCCGTCTGGCGCGGCAATGCGACCACCTGCTGGCCGTGGATGTAGCTGAAGCCGCCCTTGTGCAGGCACGCCGCCGCTGCGCAGGACTGGAGGGGGTGACGTTTTATCGTGGGCAGTTACCTGATGGCTTTCCTGATCTGCCAGCAGCATCGTGTGACCTGATCATTATTTCCGAACTGCTGTATTTTCTCTCACGCGCCGATATTGCGCGGCTCGCCACCCATTGCCTGCGCGTGCGACAGGCAGAAGCCCCGATCGTGCTGGTCAACTGGACCGGGCCTACCGATACGCCCTGCAATGGCAACGAGGCCGCCCGTCATTTCGTGGCTGCGTGCCTTGCCGCCGGGCTGAAGGTGACACAGGCCCAACATCATGCACATTACCGGCTGGACATGCTGGGGGCATGTTGCAAGACAGGATAAGCCGTAAAAGCAGCTTCAAGGCATGCTGCCTTCTCTGCCTGCATCATCCATCAAGCACTGGTAGGACCGGGTCCTGCGCATGCAACAGGCGCAGCACGATCCGGGCTGCCTGCCTGTGTTCGGCCACAAGGCCCGCGCGCCTGACAGGGCGGCGGCGCAGAAGGGGGCTTGCGGCCTCAAGCCTGTCCCACGCCAGGCCAAAAAATGGTTCCGCGCAGGTCTCGATCAGGGTGGCGGAGGGCACCATCAATTGACGCGCCAGTTTTTCGGCCCGTGCCCGCCAGGGGCCATGCCGCACGGGCTGGCCCCATAACTGGCGCAGGGCCGCGCGGGCCTGGGCACGGTGCAGGCAGGTCATGGCGGGCTCCAGGCTTGCATCCAGCATTTCATCCTGCCGGATCAGGCGGCGGGCCATGGTATCGGCCATGCCGCCGCGCGCGCGCCCTGCAATCCGGCCTGATACGCTCACCCACACATCGGGCGCGTGGCGGATGGCGGCATCCACGCGGCGCAGGGCGGCCAGAAATCCGCGGTCCTCGCCCAGTGGCACGGCAGGAATGCCGCCAGCCCTGTGGTACAGGCCCACCCGCACCGCAATGCTGGCTCCCGAATGCTCGACATGCCGTGGCCATGGGTCATGCGGATCAGGGTCAGCAAGGTCATGGATGCGGTCGAGCATGGTGGCATAGGCGGTTTCCGCCCTGTCATCATCATGCAGGCAGGCGGGCAGGCGCGCGGCCTCCACCGGGTCGATTAACGCGCGGCCACACACGGCATCGGCCCCTCTGGCAAAAGCGGCGAGGGTCCGGGCAAGCCAGTCCGGCGCCACCACGGCATCGGCGTCGGTCGTGAACACGATGCCTTCCGGCCCGGCGCGTTCAGCCGCGTGGGTCATGGCGGCGCGGCGTGCAGTGCCGGCATGGGCCGTTGCGGGTGGATAGGTGCGCTCAACCACATGAAGGGCAAAAGGCAGCCTGCTGCCCAGCGCCGTTACGTTGGCAAATGTCGCATCGGTGCAGTTGTTGAGCAGCAGTACCACATGGCTCAGGCGGGCGGCGTGCTGGCGGGCGAGGGCGAGCAGGCAGGGGCCAATGCGCTCGGCCTCGTTCCGCACGGGAATGGCCGCGACAAGGGGGTGATCGGGCTGCATGGGTCACCTGTGGGCCGGGAGAATATTAAACGCCCGACGCGCCGCCCCGGTTCCATCAGCGCGGCTCATGCCGCTGCCAGATGGAGGCCGCCGAGAGCGCAGGCCTTAAAACCGTCGCATCGTGGCGCACGATGGCAAAATCCGCCCTGCGTGGCTGGCTGTGGTCCGGGCAGCTCAGGGGCACAGAACAACGGGCGCAGGCTGTCAGGCCCAAACGCGGGCGAGCACATGCTTCATTTGCCGTTCAGGCAACATGCCTGCCCAGGACTGGTATCGTGACAGCCCTGTATCGATCTACAAAAAACGATCATGCATAAATACCGGCAAGAACCATTATTGAAGGGCTTGTTGATAAGGCTATAGGCCACCCGTTGGCCTGCCGATCAGACAGGCGTGACCACGTTGCATAGAACTATTTTTAAAAAGGCGCGTTTTACATTGAAACCATAACAACAAAAAGGTTTTTTCATCGTGAATGGCGATACTTTAAAGCATGATGATTTGTCCTATCGCGACAGCGTGCAACAAGGACGCCGGAACGCCTTTCTTTTCGCCGGGGCCGCCGGGCTTGCCGGGCTTATGTTTGGCCTCGATACTGGTGTCATTGCCGGTGCGCTCAAGTTCATGGGCGTTGACCTCGGCGCCAATGAGCGCGCGCAGGAATGGATTGTCTCCTCGCTCATGCTGGGTGCGGCAGGCGGCTCGCTTCTGGCCATCCCGGTTTCGCATTACCGGGGGCGGCGGGGGGCGATGTTCTATGCGGGGCTGCTGTTCCTGCTTGGCACCGCCCTGTGTTCGCTTGCCCCGTCCATCCCCGTCATGATTGCAGGCCGTGTCTGTCTTGGCATCGGGGTTGGTTTCGCGTCTTTTTCAGCACCGCTCTACATTGCCGAAATTACCGAAAAGAGCCAGCGCGGCACGATGATTTCGCTCTACCAGCTTGTCATTACCGCAGGCATGCTGCTGGCTCTCCTGTCAGACAGCCTGCTTTCCTATGGCGGGCACTGGCGGTGGATGCTGGGTATTCTTGCGGTGCCAACGGTGTTCTTCATCCTGGCCACGATGCGGGTGCCGTATTCCCCACGCTGGCTGGCCATGCATGGACGCAGGCGTGAAGCCCGGGGCGTATTGCAAAAAGTGCGCGGATCCCGCGAACGCGCCAATAACGAACTCGACCGGATCGAGCAGAACCTTCGCAAAACCGAGGGCAACGGCTTCGAACTCCTCAAAACCTCCGTCGGTTTTCGCAAGACACTGGCCCTGGGTATGGCGCTTCAGATGTTCCAGCAGCTCGCAGGCATCAATATCCTGCTGTATTACGCCCCGCACCTGCTTGAACATCTTGGTTTTTCGGCCCAGGCGGCAGTGTGGTGCACAACATTGCTTGGCCTGGCCAACATGGTGGCGACCGGCGTGGCCATTGTGCTGATCGACCGATGGGGGCGCAGGCCGCTGCTGCTGGTCAGCACGCTCATGGCCTCCTTGAGCCTGTGCGCGTTCGGGTTTGTGCTGTTTGCGCATGTGGGGGGCACCCTGGGCAGCATTGCCATCATCGGGCTGCTGGTTCTGTTCACGCTGGGCTATGCCCTGGGTGAAGGACCGGTCCCGTGGACCATGTGCACCGAGATCCAGCCCCTGCAGGGGCGCGGGCTGGCCATAGCGTGCTCCACCTTCGCCAACTGGATGACCAACTGGCTGATCAGCAATGTGTTCCTGTCCGTCATGAGCCTTATTGGAGATTACGGCATCTTCTGGCTTCTGGCCGCCTTCAATGCGGTTTTCTTCCTGATCGGGTACTTTCTTGTGCCTGAAACGCGGGGCTGCTCGCTTGAAGATATCGAGCAGCGGGTCAAGGCAGGCTACCCCTTGCGTGAAATCGGGCAGCCGGGACGCAGGTAAACTATTAAAACCGATAAAAGTTTTTGGGCGCTGTCTTTTGAAGCTTTTTGAAAAAAGCTTCCCCAAAAACTTCTGTCTTTCCAGTTCCAGTCCCAAAAAAGCCAGCCACACCGGGAAAGCGTTCCGGTGTGGCTGGCAAAAGGAGGGGCCTGATTGTTGCGTGTCAGTGCAGGTCGGGGTCAGCCGTGTGTGCAGGCTACCAGCCCGCACGCGCGTTCAGCGCCCGATGACGGATGGCCGAGGGCAGCATCTCGCGCAGGATGTTCATCGCGGCCTGTGGGGAAAGTCCTGTCTGGGTGGAGAAACGCTCGAGTTCCGTCGGGCGGAACAGGGCGCGGATCGTGCTTTCATCGGCATGCGGGGCCTTGTCGTGCTCCTGCCATGTACGGATCAGCGGCAGCATGCCTGCTTCCTCCGCGCGGTGTTCGAGCATGCTGGGTTCGTCTGGCGCGGGCAGGGGGCCAAGAATGTCGTTGAGAACCGACAGCGCGCCGGAACGGTCACCTTGCGCGCCTGTCAGGAAATCACCGATGCGGGTGGTCATGTCGGTTACGTTACGCGAAATCGTCATGTGAACCTCCGAAAAAACGGTAGCGGGGCACTGACTGGCCAAGCCATGGCGCACCCCGGTCACGGGACGGTATTATTTGCCCTGCACGGTGTCCCGGCATGCAGGCGACAGACGGGTGACCTTGCGGTGCATGCAGGCTTCAACCTGTCTTGTATCCGGTATGTCCAGCGGGCACAGCCGCAGGGCATCGGCCTTGCAGGCCGCGACCTGCTGCGGTGTTGCCGGGTCATCGGCATATGCATCTGCTGCTGCCCCGATCCCCAACCCTAATGCGATGGGGAGGGCGGGGAGAACGGTGAACCGCATCCTGTATCCTCCTTGTTTTTTCAATAGGGTGGCAAGGGGAAAACGCGCCTGGCTCCACGGGGTTCAGCCCGCCTGGAAGGCGTAAGAAACACGTTGCCGTGACAATTGCGCGGCCCCTGCCACGGCTTTACATGCCCGGTGCGCTGGCGGCACCCGGGCTCTGGTCCTGTGCCGCCTGCTGGGGCGAGCCGGTGGGGCCGCCCGCGCCTTCGCCCACGGCATTGCCTGAGGGGGCTGCGGGATCGTGCGGGGGAGGCGCGTCCGCTTTTTTTTCCGCCGAGCAGGAAATGCACGCGTCCTCCCCGATCCGGCCGCTACAGGCCATGAGGGGCAGGACAAGCCCCATGCCCACCGCAAGGGCGCATGACCGGGCGATGACCTTCAGGGGCATGAAGCGGGATGGTGTGGTGGTCGCGGCTACGGGCACGGAATCCTCCTTGTTGCTTCAGGAGGCTGTTTCAGAAAACACCATGCCGGGTAAAGGACGGGCCAGGCCTGCCACAGGCCATGGTCGACCGGCAGGGGACCTTGTGAAACAGCCTGCCTCGTTCACAACGGGTAACCTGCGCCACAGTTGCATGCGCCGTGCCAGCAGCGGCTAAGGAGTGCCGCGATGGCGTGGCACGATGCGCGCGCCTGCCACGCTTGCGCCCGGCGGCAGGGTGCACAGCCCGGTGCGGCCATCAGGTGTTACGCGCCATGTTCCGCCGCGCTGTTTGCAGTCCTGGGCCGGGGGCAGGTTGCGCGCCATCAGCGCATCGCCACAGCCCGCAAGCCCGAGCAGGCCCAGCAGGGCGAGCCGGGCAGGACAGCGTGATTTCACTGCGGCCGGGCGGAATGATGGCTGCGGAACAGCGCCCATTCCTCCATCACGGTGCCATCAGGCAGGTGGCACCAGCCTGTTGTGCCCTGCGGGGACGTGCGTGCTTCAAGCCTGCCGCCCAGATGCAGGCAGTAGGCGGAAGCCGGGTTGGGCATGCCGATCCGCGCGGCCTGCGCCGGGCCATGGTGGCCAGTACAGGCACCCAGCGCAACGATTGCGCCAAGGGCTGCAAGCCGTGTCAGGATATTGCGGCCGGGGATGGGGAATGGGTTCATCATGTCATTTCTCGTGCCACAGGCAGCAAAAGGGTGTGGGGGGCTTGATAACAGGCTGGCGGCCATCGGCAAGACCGGGCAGGCGGATCAGGGCGCGTGACGGGTGGGCGGCAGGGAGGCCTGCACCGCGCCAAGTGCCGCGCCATGGCCGAGCGCGCGCAGCATGATGGCCAGGTTGGCATGGTCCATGACCGCGCTGTTGGTCAGGCGCGGCAGGCCATGGGCATCATACCACATGAGCCAGAACCGCTCCCCTTCCGGCGCGCGCACATATTCCAGCCACAGCGTATCGCCCGTGTCGGCGTGTGTTGCCAGGGGCGTGGGCAGCACGCTGCCGCGCGCCTGCCCCCTGCCGTGCGGGTGGCCGTGGCGGGTATCGGTACGATAGCGGGCATTGGCGCAGGTAAAGGGCTCGGTCATGATACCAACCCCTACGCCACCCCACGCAAAATGTGAATGACCCCGATGGACACGGCCCGCATCGGCGCGTATGGGAGGCCGCATGTCTTCCATAAAGCCCCCCCATGGCGTGCGGCTTGGCATAGATTTCGGCACGACCAATACCGTTGTGGTGGTGCTGGACGCCAAGGGCCAGCCGCAGCCCGCGCGCTTCCATTTTCCCCATCACCCGCCCACCGAGACATGCCGCACGCTGCTATGCCTGTGGCATGACGAGATGCAGCCCCGTGGCCGGGCATTGCAAGAAGCCATAGGCGCTGCCGCGGTGGATGCCTACCTTGAAGACCCGGCGGAAAGCCGCCTCATCATGTCCATGAAGTCGTATCTGGCGCAGTCATCCTTTCGCCAGACACGGCTTCTGGGCCAGGTCATGACGCTGGAATCACTGGTTGCGCGTTTCCTGTCATGCCTGATGCGCACGCTCGATATCGACCCCGCCCGGGTCAGCGCCACCGTGGGGCGGCCGGTGCATTTTGCAGGTGTCCGCGCCGATGACGCCTTTGGCGAGGACCGCCTGCGGGCAGGCTTTGCGCAGGCGGGCTTCCATCATGTTGACGTGGCGCTTGAGCCTGAGGCTGCTGGCTGGCATTTTGCCCAGCGCCTGACAGGGCCCGCCACCGTTCTGGTCGGCGATTTTGGCGGCGGCACGAGCGATTTTTCCATCCTGCGGTTTGACCCTGCCAGCGGGCAGGGCGCAACCCCGCTGGGCTATGCGGGTGTTGGCATTGCAGGCGACCAGCTTGACTACCGCATCATAGATAACGTGATCGCGCCCGAACTGGGCCGCAACACAACCTACCGCGTAATGGGCGGCCAGCCGCTGCCGGTGCCCGCCGAATGGTATGCGGCCCTTGGCCGGTGGCACCGTCTGGCCCTGATGCGCACGCCCCAGACACTGCGCGACATGGCCGATGTGGCCCGAACGGCCGCCGAGCCGGAAAAGATACGGGCGCTGATCGACATCATCGAAGCCCAGCAGGGCCAGGCGCTGTATCGCGCGGTAGGCCAGGTCAAGCGGGACCTGTCCAGCGCGCAGAGCGCCACGCTGGATTACGAATATGGCGACGTGCGCATTCACCGCACCATAACCCGTGCGGAATTCGAGGGCTGGATCGCGCCTGACCTCGCGCGGTTTGATGAGGCGGTGCAAGCAGCACTGGAACGCGCCAGCCTGCCCGCAAGCGCCATTGACCGCGTGTTCCTGACCGGCGGCACGTCCTTCGTGCCCGCCGTGCGCACGCTGTTCACCCGCCGCTTTGGCGCAGACAGGGTAGACATGGGCGGTGAGTTCGTATCCGTGGCGGAAGGGCTGGCGCTGATGAACGGGTGATGACACCCTGATACCAGTGACATCGCAGGGGGCAGCGTGAAGCACATCAAGGTCATGGCGGATTATGCATGCTACCCGCTATGGCATGCTGGCCCCCGCGCGGGGGACGGCGATTTTGATCCCGCTACCCTGCCGATTTCCGATGACCTGAAGAAGGCTCTCGATGCATGGCAGCGTGCATTTGATGCCATCCTGGACTGGGACGACCCCGGTGGCCCCGATACCGGGTTCGAAACGCCAGACGCCCGTGATGCCTTTGACCAGCAGGGGATTGAACTGGCCGCGCGGCTGCAACGCGAACTGGGCACGCAATATCAGGTGAGCATAGAGGCCTGCGGGGCGGGTTATGTCAGGACCCCTTCAAGGGGTTCGGGTCGTGGGCCCTGGCATTCCCTTGATTCCACCAATTCCTGATGACCGGATGGCAAAAGGCGGATCCTGCCCCGATTTTACGCGCAGGCCGACTGTATTCTCCTACAGGATTGATCCTGTCGCGTATGCCGGGCCGAAAGAGGCGGCTCGAAGGCCATGCGTGCCGATTGCCTGTTCCCTGCAGGCCGAAGGGGTGCTTAATCTGCGGGCATGAAATCGATCATGCCCGGTACGCTGCCTGCTGCCCCCACCCGTATCAACCGCCGCCTGCGTTGCGCCAGCATGCTGGCCGCGGCCCTGCTTGCAGGGTGTGCCGGGCCGGTAAGCGTGCGGCAGGTCTCGCTGGTGCACAGCTACCGTACCGCCACGCGCACGACGCTGGCGGGGCGCGAGGCCAGTGATAGCACGCTGATCGTGCTGCGCCGCCACGGGCTGCTGCCGCTGTGGCGCAGCAGGCCTGACAGCGCCATTGCCACCCTGCGCACCCAGGCGGCGGGGCGCGATGATGAAGCCGATGTGCTGTTTGCGCTGGCCGAGCTGAGTTACAGGCAGGGCCTGCGCCACCACCGTGCACAGGATTTTCTGGCAGCCAGCCTCTATGCCTATGCCTATCTGCAGCCGGGGCAGGCGGATGGTCCCAGCCCGTATGACTTACGTTTCCGGCAGGCCTGTGACCTGTACAATCTTGGCCTCGCGGCAGCCTTTCCGGCCCCGGTCAATATTGCCAGCCAGAGCCGCGCCCTGCCGTTTGGCACGCTGGAGCTGAGCGCTGATCCCGCCCAGTTGCGCTGGCATGGGCGCGTGCTGGACAATATCCGCCCTACCGCGACCCTTGGGGTGGGCGGCATCAATAACGTCTATCACACTCCCGGCCTTGGCGAGGCCCTGACCGTGCTGGCCCGCGCCACGCCGGCAGCGCCCGCCCGCCCGGCCAGCAGCGGCCAGACGCTGCAGCACGCAGGCGATCATGCGCCATCCGCCGTGGCTGACATTGCGGCACCGGCGCAGGATGACGCGACGCGCAACCGCGCCACGCCACAAGATCAGGCGCCCCCTGAAGGTACGCCCGATGGCAGCTTCGTCATAGCGGAAAAGCTGCGCCTGCCCGCAAGCCTGGTGCTGGAAATGGATAACCCGCGCACGCAGGTGCTGGGCGAGCACCCCAGCGGGCGGCTGGTGCTGCGCATAATGGATGAAAGCCCCGACACCCCCATTGCCCATGCCCGCGTGCCCGCCGCCTATGACCAGACCACCGCGCGCGCCCTGAGCCTGGTGGATACCGCGCTGGGCACCAAGGAATACCGGGGGTTCTTTGATGGCACGACCTATGACGGCACCCGCCCGCGCCTGATCGCCATGAACCCGCACCACCATGGCAGCATGCCCGTGGTGTTCATACATGGCACCGCCTCCAGCCCTTACCGCTGGGCCAGCATGGTCAATGACCTGCTGGAAGACAGGCGCATCCGCGATCATTTCGATTTCTGGTTCTTCTCCTATGCCACGGCCAATCCCATCCCCTATTCGGCGTGGCAGCTGCGCCATGCCATTACCGAGGCCGTGGCCAGCCTAGGCGGCGTGCAGGCCGACCCCGCGCTGGGGCACATCACGCTGATTGGCCACAGCCAGGGCGGGCTTCTGGCGCGCATGCTGGTCATCAACCCCGGTGACAGGCTGTGGGATGGCACGGCGGGCCGGCCTCTTTCCAGCTTTCACCTCAATGCCGACACCATGGCGCTGATCAGGCAGACCATGTTTCCCACCCCCATGCCCGAGATCGACCGGGTGGTGTTCATCTCCACTCCGCAGCATGGCAGCTACCTTGCGGGCAAGTCGATCGCCCAGTTCGTGGGCGGCATGGCCAGCCTGCCGCTGCGGGTGACCGAAACCGCGCGTGAGATCGTGACCGGAGCAGGTGACAGCACGCATGTCGACAACCGCATTCCCCGCCTTGGCAGCGTCTATGCCATGTCGCCGCACAGCGCGTTCATGCGCACGCTACCCACCATTCCCATCATGCCCGATGTGCATGTACACTCCATCATTCCCGTATGCGGGGCAGGGCGGGACCTGGCCCATGCCGATGATGGCGTGGTCTCCTATGCCAGCGCGCATATCCCTGATGTGGAATCAGAACTGGTCGTGCGCCATTCGGAGCATTCCACCCAGTCCAACCCCTTCACCATAGCCGAAGTGCAGCGCATCCTGCTTGAACAGCTTGCCCAGTATTCATCCGGCCCGCAGGCGCAGGCCACGCACACTGCCACGCGGCCATGAGCAGGCCCGTGCTGCACCGATGGCACATGATCGGCCTGCGATCCGTTCTGGGCGTGGTGACAGTGATGGGCACGGGGGCGCTGTATTATTCCACCCTCATGCCCGATGCGTTGCGGCTGGGCCTGAGCGCGGCATTCGCCGCCGTGATGGTGGGGGCAGGGTGGCTGCGCCCGGCCCGGCTCGGGCATGCGGCGCGGGGCGTTGCGGTCGTGGCACTCACGGGCTGGTACGTGACCGACCCGCCGCGCAATGACCGGGTCTGGGCGGAGGAATACGCCATACCGGCCGATGCATGGCGTGAGGGCAATATGGTGCATGTGCGTAACGTGCGCAATTTCCGCTACCGTTCGGTCACCGATTACCTGCCTGCATGGTATGACGCGACATATGACCTGGGCAAACTCGATCGGGTCGACCTGGTTACATCCTATTGGGCGGGTGAAAACATTGCCCATGTCTTCCTGAGCTTTGGCTTTAGCGACGGGCAGCATCTTGCCATGTCCATCGAAACCCGTAGGCAGGCGCGTTTTCCCTATTCCACCATTGCGGGTTTTTTCCATCATTATGAACTGTTCTATGTCACGGCCGATGAGCGCGACCTGATTGGCGTGCGCACGGATGTGCGCCGGGAGCGGGTCTATCTGTACCGGCTTGATCTCTCGCCCGCCGTGCGCGAACGGCTGTTCCTGAGCTATGTGCATGCGATCCATGACATCATTCGCCACCCGCTATGGTACAATACGCTGGGTGACAACTGCACCACCGGCATCCTGGCCCGCGCGGGCGCCCAACTGCGCTACCGTTTTGACTGGCGCATCATACTGAGCGGCCACACCGCCAGCATGGCCTATGACATGAACCTGCTTGGCCCCTATGACCCGAAGCGCTACCCCGATTTTGCCGCCCTGCACGGAGCAAGCCGCATACAACGCCCGGCTGGTGCCGTTATCGGGCCGGATTATTCCACCGCCATCCGTGCCATGCTGCCGCCGCCCGAGGGGCCCTAGATCATATCAGCCTCGATACAATTGTCTCGACTGTGGCAAAAATGTGGCACAGCTGATTGCAACATTTCACAATGATTTGAAATCTTTTTTATTATTACTAAATGTTTCTCCATAAAATGTAAAATATATACCGTTTTTAACGTCTGCCCTGCCATTTTTCCTGAAAATTCCACAGCAGCATGTCTTTTGGGTCTGGATTTTTACCAGTGGGGCCTTTATTTCAAAAAATAGAAAATATCGATGCAATTCAAAAGATATAATATTTTTTGTTAAGTTAATGGAAAACTATTAATGAAAAAATCTGCTATTGCGGGCTGCCTTACCGCTGTTCTTCTCGTTTCCGGCTGCGCTTCCGCCGGTAATACTTCCATCAAGAACGAGACGGGCGCCACCATCGACCAGAAGATTCATGATAACGTGACCACCAAGCAGCAGGTGCGGGACATGTTTGGTGACCCGATGGACACCCACTTTACGGATAGCGGGCATGAAGAGTGGAAGTACTCTTTCGTCACCAGCAAGGCAAACGGCACGAATTTCATTCCCTATTACGGCGCATTCTCCAACGGGTCGCACGGCCAGGAAAAAAGCCTGACCATCATCTTCAACGGGAATGTCGTCTGGCATCACACCATGTCGTCTTCCAACATCAAGGCACATTCGGGCATATAAAATATCTGTAATGGAAGTGAGATTACGACTTCCTTACACATAAAATATGACAACCTGACTGATGGCACGGCTTTCTTCGGAGGGCCGTGCCACAGGCATTGATGTGGTAGCTGGCAGGATCTGGCCAGCAGAGCTGAAGCTGCATGCCCTACCGCATGCGGGCGCGTGCTCTTGCCGCAGGCTGATGATGCGCTCATTATCGCGCCCACTGAACCGTGGAGACGTGATATGCCAACCCTGTTCACCCCGCTTGAGGTCGGTGCCCTTACGCTGCCCAATCGCATTATCATGGCGCCGCTGACGCGCCTGCGCGCTGGGCCTGACCATATCCCCAACGATCTGATGGCTGATTATTATGCCCAGCGCGCGCTCGCGGGGCTGATCCTGTCGGAGGCCACGCCTGTCACGCCGCAGGGTATCGGCTATGAGGATGTGCCGGGCATCTGGTCGGAAGAACAGGCGGAAGGATGGAAAAAGGTGACCGCCGCCGTGCATGCGGTGGGTGGGCGCATCTTCATGCAGCTATGGCATGTGGGCCGCATTTCAGACCCGTATTTTCTCAATGGCGAGGCCCCGGTTGCGCCGAGCGCCATTGCGGCAAAGGGCCATGTCAGCCTGCTGCGCCCAAAGCGTGATTATGTAACGCCCCGCGCGCTACGCACAGATGAAATACCGGGCATTGTCGCAGCCTTCCGCCGTGGGGCGGAACTGGCCAGGGGCGCAGGATTTGATGGCGTGGAAATCCATGGCGCCAATGGCTACCTGCTCGACCAGTTCCTGCAGGATTCGACCAATCACCGTACCGACCGGTATGGCGGCCCGATCGAAAACCGCGCGCGGCTCATGCTTGAAGTGACCGATGCGGCGATCGAGGTCTGGGGGGCAGACCGGGTGGGCATGCATCTCTCGCCGCGCTGCGACCTGCACGACATGGGGGATTCCGACCCCGCCGCCACCTTTGGTTATGTCGCGCGTGAACTTGGCCGACGTGGCATTGCGTTCATCTGCGCGCGTGAGGCGGAAGGACCGGACAGCCTTGGCCCCCAACTCAGGAAACAGTTCGGTGGTGTTTATATTGCCAACGAAAAATTCACGCCCGCCAGCGCGGAAAAAGCCGTTGAGGCAGGCCGGGCCGATGCCATTGCCTTTGGCCAGGCCTTTATTGCCAACCCTGACCTGCCTGAACGCCTGCGCACGGGAGCGGAACTGACGCCACCTGATCCATCCACTTTCTATACCCATGGGCCGGAAGGCTATATCGATTACCCCACGCTTGGCGCGGCGGGCGACTGAACCCGATCTGGCCGGCTCCTCCCGTCAATGCGGGGGGGGGAGAGGGGGCGTAGGTTGGCCTGCCTGATTGTGGGGGAGGCTGAAACCGGCCTTACTGGCCCTGCCGGGTCCGGGCGATCAGGTCATAATCGGCGCGGTAGATCTGCCTGATCCGCTCAACCTGCGCGGGGCTTGGCAATTCGCCTTTTTCACCGGCTGCCGTGGCATTGACATGCGCAATCGGCCCACTGCCAAATGGTGCGATAAAGCGCTCGATGCGGGCCATTTCATCAAGCATGAACAGCCGGTTGACTGCAATGGCGCCATCGCGCCCGGTCAGGTACCATGTCTGTGGCCGGAAAATATGGTCGACATGGTAGGGACTGCGTGCCTGCGCCACCAGATCGAGCGCATCATCAAGATCACGCAGCGCCATGTAAGAGCCTGAATCAGAAAGCGGTTTGATTGATTTTTCGCAGAACTCTGCGGATATGGGCAATCATCAACCACGCGTGGGATGACGAGATTGTTGCCTCGACATCCTTCGTGAGGCGACGGCAGCGTCCGAGCCATGCAAAGCTGCGCTCCACGATCCAGCGTTTGGGCAGGACGACGAAGCCTTCGGCCCGATCGCTACGCTTGACGATCTCGATCGTCCATCGGCCGAGTTCAGCCAGCGCACCACGCAACTTCTCGCCGGCATACCCGCCGTCACCGATCAGATGGCGAAGCCAGGGAAACAATGAGCGTATTCTGGTCGCTACCAGCGGCGCGCCATCACGATCCTGAATGTCGGCGGGATGCACGACGGCTGCCACGACATGACCCAGCGTATCGGTCGTGATATGCCGCTTGCGGCCCCTGATCTTCTTGCCCGCGTCATAACCGCGTGGACCGCCGTTTTCAGCAGTTTTAACCGACTGGCTGTCAATAATGCCTACCGAAGGCGTGGCGTCTCGCCCGTCCTGCTCACGCGACAGGATCACGAGAATATGGTTTATCGCTTCCCATCGTCCCTCGCGGATCCAACGGTAGAAATAGCCCTGCACGGTCGTGAAGGCGGGAAAATGACGAGGCAATTGTCGCCACTGGCAACCCGTAGTGACGATATAGAGGATCGCCTCCATGACCCGGCGCAAATCCGTACGTCGTGGTCTCCCCAGTCGTTTCTTCTCGGGCATCAAAGGCGCAATCAGCGCCCACTCCGCATCGCGAAGGTCGCTTGCATACTCCAGGTCGTCCCGGCGATACTGCGCGCGGGTGATTTCAGTCCAGGCCATCTTGATCTCATCAGGTTATCGCAAACCCATGAATCATAATCCACTGAAATCACTCAACTCATTTTCGGTCAGACACTAAGATGCGCGGAACCCCTGCGCCACCTGCCGCGCCCCGCTACCGCCCGCGCGGGCATAGCGATAAGCCGACAGGAAGCGCTGGACCGGATCGCGCAGGATGGCGAATGACGGAAAGCGCACCAGATCGGGCAGGCGGCGCTGGAAATACCGTATGGTTTCATGCCCTACATCCATGCCGTACAGGGCACGGGTTACGGATGTTCCGGCATTTTTGGGCACATGGATGAACAGGAGGCCGCGTTCGCGCACCATCGCCGCGCGCCGTTGCCGCTTGGGGCCTGGGGGGTAGGGAACATGGAGTTCACTCAGCCGCTCATGCACATCGCTGGACATTTTGACACGAAGCACGGGCTGCAACAGCGTTTGCATATGAAACTGGTCCGATCAGGCCCGAGGCTCAAGGTAAGGATGCATTCATTATCCTGCAGGGTAATGTTACGGTGCATTACCAAGGTAAACCGATTGCAACAATTCCTGCGCCACGGCTGCACGATTTTGTAAAACAACGCCCAAGGCTGCCGCTGCCGGAAGCCGATGCAGACAGGCGCGCGGACCCTGCGCCCATAATGACAGTTCGGTGCTGCTTCTTAAAAAAAGCGTGAAGAAATGCCGCCCTTTTGCAGAAGGCGGCATTGGGAAACCTGGATCAATGGATCGTCTTGAAATCCGTTTTCAGATCGTCACGCTGCCATCAGGCCGTGTGTTGACCTCGCCCGCGCGATCGGGGGCATCGATCAGTTCGGGCAGGCGATCGGCAAGGAGGGCGCGGGGGCGGCCGATCCACATGCCGTCGCGCAGATGGTCGCGGCGCGGGTTGCTCGTGTTCGGATGCACGAGAAGGCTCAGCCCACCATGGTTGAGCATGAGCCAGGGTACGAAGGTTGCGAATAATCCTGTCTCGAACGCAATCTGGTACATGGGGGCCACATGGGGGCCGACCGCCACGTCATGCCAGCGCCCCAGCCTTACGGCAAAGCGCTCGGCAATGCGGTCTCGCAGTTGGCCTGCGGCCTGCCGTGTCGTGGCGTCATCAAAATAGACATGCACATGATAGCTTGCAATCTCGGCCAGGGTGCGGGGGGCGGTCGTCTCATCGTTCATGTGTCGTGCACTTCCTGCGCGGCGGGTTAATTGCGTGGAGCAGGCAGGGTAATGCGCGTTTCGGTGCGCATGGGCTGCCTTACGGTGTGAAGCATGGTGGACATGCCCCATTTGCGGCCATCAAACGTGGCGGTGCTGTCAAGCACGCTGAGCGTGTTGCCGGTAAAGTCCATCCGGGTATCGAAGGTCATGGGGTGGGTCTGGCCGCGCAGGGTCAACTGCCCCACCATGCGCGAGGCCACGCCCCCATTGACGATATGCGGCCGGCAATCGCCCACGTAGCGCGCGGTGGACCAGCGATCCGTGCCCAGCATGCCGCCTGATTTTGCGGCCTTGCGCTCCAGTATGGTGTCCATGTGCACGGTGGTGGCGTCCATGTTCAGCTCTACATGGCAGGTCTGGCGCGACAGGTCATAATCCAGCGTGCCGGAAACCTTGCCGAACTGCCCGTCCATCGCGCCTATCACGCTTGTGGCATGCAGCAATACGGTCGTATTGGCCGGGGTGAGGGCCAGGTGCTGGATTTCGGCATGGGCGGCAGTGGTCGTTACGCCCAGCGAGAGCGCTCCCATCATCACGAGGGACGCGGTCTGGCGGCACAGGGAAGGCGGGCAGGGTTTTCCGTATCGTGTCATGGCATGGTAACGCGCAGGACAGCGCGGGGTTGTGCAGGCATCGGGTGTCCGGGTTCGGATGGGCCGCCACCCCGGCAACGGGCATGGCAGGTATGGAATGCCCCTTCAGTGCCCCCCGAATGCGGCACCAGTAGGGCAGGCGGGTGGCCACGCCATTACTTCCATACCCACTTGCCCACTACGCGCCCATTGATCACGAGGTCGGAGGCATCGACCTCATCAACCGGATAGGTCGGGTTGACGCTGATGATGCGGATGCGCGGCGGGCGGGAATTGGGCACCAGCATCAACTGCTTGATGACCACGCCCATGCCGTTCCACAGCACATACACGCCATCGGGCGAGGGGATGCGGTGGCCCGTATCGACCAGTACGCGATCACCCGCCACGAATTCCGGCTCCATGGAATTGCCCGCGACACGGATGATGGCAAGCCCCCCGGTATCGGGCAGGTAATTGCGGATGAAATCACGCGGGATGCGCCATGAATCCAGCGTTGGATGGCCTTCACCATCGCCTGCGGCCGTGTGGTCCACGATCGCACCGGCACCGGCCTGGGGCGAAATGTCGTATTCATGCACGGTCACCGCGCCATCCTCGTTATGCACGGGCATGCTCGCGCGTTCGGCACGGCTTATGCTCTCGTTGAGGTCCGTGGCACCGGGCACGATGCCACACAGGGCCCAGACTTCGGATGCGGCAATGGGTGGGTCACCCCGATCGGTCAGGAGCGGCACCAGTTTACGCACCAGTTCAACGGGAATGAAGTCTTTTTTCAGCTTGTTTTCATAAAAGGCGTAGCTGGAAAACTTTTCCCCCATGCCCACGTCGCGCGCCAGCGCCCGCACGGTGTAACCCGCCCGCTCCCGCAGGGCCTTGAGCCGCGAGGCCGCAACACTTGCCCCGCCACCACTGCCGCCGCGCAGCAGGTCGCTTGCGGTGCAGCCCAGTACGGCGGCTACTTTTTCGAGCCGGTCGCCACCCGGATTGCGGGATTTGCCGCGCAGGATATCATGCACGTAGGTCTCGTTCAGCCCGGCCAGATCGGCCAGACGTTTTTTGTTGAGGTTCAGCCGCTCCATGCGGCGTTCAATCTCAGCGGCGGCGGGGGAGCGTGTCTCATCCATAATGGGAAATATCCCACATCATTGGCACAAGGGGTAGAGGGGATATATCCCATTATCATCAATTTCATGGGACTTGTCCCATAAAAACTTTCTTCTAGGCAGGAGCGGACGAAAGGGAGGGGGCGCTTTCATGCAGGAAAGGAAATTCCACATATGATACTCTATTAATTTACTGATAAAAATATATTTTGAAATTCGGCCTTTCAGAAAAATATTCACTACAAATGAAATTATAATTACTTATTTTTAATCTACTTTACAAAGTATACCCTCATGCGTAAAGCCTTGTTCATAGGTACGCTGCTACTGGCCCGCCCCTTTTCGGCGCACGCCGCGCAGCGGGCATGCCAGGGCACGACCGAGGGCACGACTTCTGCTACAATCAAGTATGACACGATCGCAGGCACCGCAACGGTACAGGCCATGGGGCAGATGTGTGTCGCAAGCCTTGAGGGCAAGGCGGTGCCTACGGTCACGGGCTTCGCCATTGTAGCATATGACGGGAATACGGACTGCAGGCTCGACATTACGCTTGATGGGCATGGCAACATCAGCGCCAGTAACGAAGGACCGGGCTGCATGGCCTATCATGGGGCTTCGTGCTCGTTTGATGTCATGAGTGCCCGCGCCACGTATTGAGGCAGGGGTAAGGCGGCCTGGACGACCTGACAGGCAGGCGAACCTGCCTGCCTGCACATTATGGCGATAATATGGCTTTGTTGCGCAAAGTCGTACAGGAATTGCCATGCCCGCTCCGCGCGCCCCCTTTTCACCCACGCCTGTTCATGCTGCCGCCGTGCTCCGGGCCGAACGCCGTGCCCGGTTGCGCGCGCGTGACATTGCAGCAGGGCTGAAACCGGACATGGGCGCCGATGGCCCCGCAGCCCGCATGCGCCCGGTGGAACAGGCCCGTGTGCAACTCGCGCCCAGCCCGCGCCCACACACCGTGCGGCGCCTGACAGATACATGCGAGCTCGACCGGCTGTTCTATCGCGCCAATGCCGCCCTGAGCGCCAAGCAGCATGCCGTCGGGCTACGCTTCAAGGCCTGCTGGCGGCGCTGCACGCGCACAGGGCGGCTGGTGCAGCGTTACAGCCCGCAGGTTGGCCAGGGCACGGGCACGCTGGAGGAAACCGAAGCCAGCGTAAACGCCCGGCATGCCATTGACCGCGCGCTGGCCGTGCTTACACCGGCACGGGCGCGCGTGGTGTGTGCCGTATGTGGCCTGGATGAACATCCCGGCACCCGCATCCGCACCCTGCACAGGGCGCTGGACATGCTGCATGAACAGTGGCGGTAAAGTATTGACAGGCATTAAAATTTTTTGGGTGCCGCCTTTTTGTAAAAAGGCGGCGGCCTTACCGGATCGTCGGCCGGTGCAGGTCAGGCAGGTCAGGGTCAAGGCGATCAAGTTCCTCCTCGAACTGGCGCCAGCCATGGGTCTCGATATAGGTTTTCTCGCATTCATAAACCGGGATCAGCCAGATCACGGCAATCGGCGCACCGCCAGCGGATGGTTCAAGGCGGGCAAAGCCAGACAGGCAGAAAACAGACATCGTGCAATACAGCCGGGTCAACCGCGTGCCGGGCAGGATAGGGGCCGTGAACCTGATCATGTCGCCCCGCAACAGGGCATCCTTTGATCGGCCGACAAGCTCGGACACGCCCAGCATCATCCGCACGATATCATCCATCGGGCCATCCTGATGGGCAGCAAAGACGAGTTCGCAGTGCAGCGTGCAGCTATCAGGCGCCCGGGCGCTGTGTTGCCCCAGCCCGCAGGTGGCAAAAAAGCGCTCGTTGTGCGCGGGCGTTCCGTCAAACGCGACAAGCCGCATGGGCCATCCGGGCGTGCGGTCACGCCAGTCCTGCGCCACCGGGCCAAGATAGCGGGTATAATGCGCCAGCAGGCGCTCTTCAAACGGCATGGGAACCACGGATCATTCTTGGTGCGGGCAGGGCGCTGGCGGCAGGCATGAACGTAAACGCGACCATGCTGCGGCATGGCTGCCCAGCCCCAGTGTCGCGCCGTCATTGCCCCTGAAAGGCCGGGCCATGATGGTACGGGCGGCCGGCATGCGCCTGGGGGCTTGCATCACTCTCACTACAAAGCGCTCCCGGTATTTTCGGGCATCCGTTGCCTTTCCCCTGCATGGCAGGCGCGAGCATGACATGATATGACAAGAACATGAAGACCACCGGCCTCTGCCTTGCCCTGCTTTCTGCCGTGCTGTTTGGCGCGAGCACGCCATTTGCCAAGCTGCTGCTTGGCGATATGTCGGCCCAGATGGCGGCGGGGCTGCTTTATCTGGGCTCCGGCCTGGGGCTGGCACTGGTGCTGGGCATGCGTGCGGCCCTGCAGCTGCCCACGCATGATGAAGCTCCCCTTGCGCGCCGCGACCTGCCATGGCTGCTCGGCGTGATCGCCACCGGCGGCGTGGCTGGCCCGCTGCTGCTCATGCTTGGCCTCGCGCGCACGGATGCGGCAAGTGCCTCGCTGCTGCTCAATGTCGAGAGCATTGCAACGCTACTGATTGCATGGGTGGTGTTTCGTGAAAACGTTGATCGCAGGCTGCTGTTCGGTGCTGCGTGCATCGTGCTGGGGGCGGGCGTGCTTTCATGGCAGGGCCATGCGGTGCTGGCGCCGGGCGCGGTTTACATCATTGCCGCCTGCGTGTGCTGGGGCATCGATAACAACCTCAGCAATCGTCTCTCGGCCGTGGACCCGGTGCGGATCGCCATGCTCAAGGGTATTGTGGCGGGCAGCGTCAACCTGCTCGCAGCCCTTGGGCTGCAACACGCGCACCTGCCGGGTCCGGCGCTGGTGGCAGGGGCGGCGGCCGTGGGGTTTATGGGTTACGGGCTCAGCCTTGTCGCCTTTATGCTGGGGCTGCGCCATCTGGGGGCGGCGCGTACGGGGGCGTATTTCGCGCTGGCCCCTTTCGTGGGCGCGGTGATGTCGCTGGCCCTGTTCCCGGCGCAGGGCGTGGCGCGGCTGCTTGTGGCGGCGGTGCTCATGGGTATCGGGCTATGGCTGCACCTGACCGAACGCCACGACCACCCGCATGTGCATGAGGAAATGGCCCATACCCATCGCCATGTGCATGACGAGCACCACCAGCACGACCATGGCCCCGATGACCCACCGGGGGAGCCGCATACCCATTTCCATGTGCACACGCGGCTTGAGCACAGCCATCCCCATTATCCCGACCTGCATCACCGCCACGATCATGACCATGAGGACGGGCACAGCCACGCCGCCTGAACACCGGGATGCTCCGCCTGTGCCCTGCCCATGCATGGGGCCGGATTGACAGGTTTTGCATGCTGAACGTAACCTGAACGCCGCCACAGCCAGCAAGGACGGCGCCATGAATCAGCACGAAGGCCGGGAGGATGCGGATCAGCCCTACTGGCTCAGCACGCCCCCGCAGGACTTTACGGCGCTTGTCGATTTCATCATGCCGGAAGTAAAATTCAGGCTGGAGCGGGATGGTGTTTTCGCCCCGCTGGGCGCGTTGATGGCGCGCGAACCTTATTGCGGCACCATGGAGTTGCATGATGAATCCATGCCGGACAAGAAGGATGGCAACGCCCAGCTGGAGCATCTCAAGCAGGTTTTGCGCGACAGGGTTGCCAGCACCCACCCGCGCGCGGCGGTCGTGGCGGCCAACTGCACCGTGCTGCTGCCCGGTAGCGGCAAGCAGGCCGAGGCTGCCGTGCTCATGTGCACGCATCGCGATGGCACGGCGGCGAATTTCGTCTATCCCTACACCATAGCCAACGGCCGGGTCACATTCGCGCCGCTTGAAATGGCGGAAGGCATGCAGGACATCTTCCCGCCCATTCGCCTGCGCCCGTGGATACGCGAAAGCTGCCCGCCACGCCCAGTTGGCTACAAGGTGGGCCTGTTCCTGTTCCACGGCATTGACCGGGAGGCCGTGCTGCACCGCATGCACCTTGCCGATACCGGCAGGCCGGAGGCAGACCGCCCGGCACCAGCCGCCATTGCCAGCCTGCCTGATGGATGGACGGTTGTATGGTTCAATGATTTTGCCGCCTTACTTCATCATGCCACGCATATACAGACCTATGCGGCGGGGTGCACAGTGCTTTCCCTATCCGTCGATGAACCGGACTACGCAACGGAAGCCACCGGCTATGCCAACGGATCACAGCAATGGGCTGTGCGCCATGTTGGTACATCGCGCGCCCGCGCCCTGCCAGGCGGCCCGCATGACCTGCACGTAACCGGCACGCCGCCTGCGCAACTGGCCGACATTGTCACGACCATGCAGAAGGAAGAGGCGGATAGCGGCTACCTGCCGGATATGATCGATTTCTACTTCGATATACCGGTGGAACTCATTTATGCGCTTGCCGGGTTTCGGTACTGCCAGCGGGAGTATGATGGTGGGCATGTGATTTTTAACACCCTCCTTCCGACTATACTGGAAGGTTGACCCCTGCATCTGTTTACGATGTGTGATAGAATCTATGCTTGTAGGCAGTGGTTACATTGTTCAGGTGCGAGCCTGCCCGCTTTACGTCACCTTATGTCGGTTTGAACCGCACAGGAAAATTGTTGCCTGCACGGTTTTTGGATACAAGAAACATATCCTGATAGTTCTGTATCCACCCCGCTTGCACGACATCAGTCCGGACATGGTAGAAATACATTAGCGGAAACCATCCAGCGTAGTATAATACATGCCACCTGTTCTGGCAGGGATTGTATAAAACTGTATTTGCTGCCTGCGCGGTTTTTCAGCATAAAGATCCTATCATGACCGACCCACGCCCGGTGCCGCTCCAGCGGTTTCCGGGCGTCATGCATTTTATGGAGAAACAGCATGCCCGAACAGGCCGCCATGGGCACGCGGCGCAGCACCTATAGCCGCAGGCTGGCCGATGAAATCTGCCTGCGCCTGGCTGATGGGCAGAGCCTGCGCGCCATCTGTGCTGATCCGGCCCTGCCGCACCGCGCCACCATCTTGCGCTGGCTGCGCGACAACCCGGCCTTTCGTGCGCTCTATGATACCGCGCGGGAGGCCGCGGCCGACACGCTGGCCGAAGAAATCATAGCCATTGCCGACTGCGCCACGGGCCGTGAGGATGTACCAGCCATAAAACTGCGCATGGAGGCGCGCATGTGGGTTGCAACGCGCCTGCGCCCTGCCTCCGCCACGCGGGGAGAGGGGGCAGGCGGCATTGCCATTACCATCACCACTGATGATGCAGCCCTTTAGCCTCACGCCCGACCAGCGTGCCGCCAACCGGCTGCTCGGCGGCGGGGCCACCCATATCCTGCTGCGGGGCGGGGCGCGTTCGGGCAAGACATTCGTGCTGGTGCGCGCGCTGGTCATTCGGGCACTCCGGGCGGCGGGTACGCGGCATGGCATATTCCGTCACAGGTTCAATGCTTTGCGGGCCACCATCGTGGTCGACACGTTTCCCACTGTCATGCGCCGGTGCTTTCCCGCCGTGCCGTGGCAGCTCTCGCGCACCGACTGGAGCGTAACGCTGCCCAATGGCTCGCTCATCATGTTTGGCGGGCTGGATGACGAGGAACGGACTGAAAAGATACTTGGGCTGGAATTTGCCACCGTCTACCTTAACGAAGCCAGTCAGGTTGCTTATGGCGCGCGCAACATACTGCTGACAAGGCTGGCGCAGAAATCGCCGCTGGCGCTGAAGGAATATATCGATGCCAATCCCCCCACCACCGCGCACTGGCTTTACCGCGTGTTTGAATCCGGTATCGAGCCTTCATCGGGGCAGCCCCTGCCAGACCCTGCGTGCTACGCCACCATGCAGCTCAACCCCGAGGGCAACCGGGCCAATCTCTCGGCGGAGTATCTGGCGCAACTTGCCGCCCTGCCGGAGCGCGAACGCAGGCGCTTCGTGCAGGGGGAATACCAGCAGGCTGTCGACGGTGCCCTATGGCGCCTGGAGGACTTTCGTCGTGACGCCGCAATAACACCTGCAACCCGCCGCCACGTGGGCGCGCGGATGCGGCGCATCGTGGTGGCGGTTGACCCTTCTGGTTGCGCCGGGCCGGAAGACAGCCGCTCTGATGAAATCGGCATCATCGTGTGTGGCGTCGATGGTGCAGGGCATGGCCACGTGCTGGCCGACCTGTCGCGCCGCGATACGCCGGCAGGCTGGGCGCGGGCCGCCCTGCAGGCCCAGGTGGACTGGGCCGCCGAGCGCATCGTGGCCGAACATAATTTTGGCGGCGCACTGGTCGAGGCCACCCTGCGTGGGCTGAACCCGAACGCAGCCCTGCGCATGGTCACCGCCAGCAGGGGGAAGGCTGCACGGGCCGAGCCGGTGGCGGCGTTGTACGAGCAGGGTCGCGTAACCCACCATGGCACTTACCCCGAACTGGAGGAACAACTCTGTCAGTTTTCAGCCAGTGGCTATCACGGCCCGCATTCCCCCGACCGGGCGGATGCGCTGGTCTGGGCGCTGACCGACCTCATGCTGTGCGCGCCGCCTGCGGCCCCCGCGCGCTGGGCTCCCACGCGTTTCAACCTCGGGCGGTAAAAGCAGGCGCGTGTCCCTTAATACTCTCAGGAATGGCCTTTATGCATCCTGATATATTTCTCTTTACTGCCTGAATGATGTTTCTGCTCCATTCATGGGCAGGCATGACAGCGCAGCTTCACCCCATGCCGGAGAGAACCAGATCATGGACTGGCAGGAACTCAAGCGAACATATCCCCGTGACCCGGACCTGCCCGGGCGCGCCCACGTGCTTGCAGCACTCGCGCGCGTGCTCGAGGGCACGCAATATGATGCCATACCCAACCCCTTTGGCACAGAATATAACGGGGCAGGGGAATACATACCGCTAAGCCAGCGCCGCCCGTCGGTACGCACCAATATGTGCCGCGCGGTGGTGGATGATGCGGTATCCCTCCTGTTTGGCGCCAGCCACTGGCCCGCCACGGTTGCCACCGATCCTGCGCTGCCCGGTATTGTGGCGCAGTTCGGGGCGGAGACCGCCCTGCCAGCACTCATGCTCGATGCCGCCACGCGCGGGGCGACCGGATCGGTTGCGGTGCTGGTCGAGGCCGTGGCCCGCCGCCTGCGCGTGCAGGTGCATGATACCCGTTACCTCACCCCGCAATGGGATGGCGCAGGCCTGCTTGCCGCGGTAACCGAATGCTTCAAGGTGACGGGCGCCACGCTGGCAGCCCAGGGCTGGCCCATCGCCGCAGACGACGCCACCACCACCTTCTGGTGGCTGCGCGTGTGGGACCGGGCGGACTGCCACGTTTACGTGCCCCAGCGTGTCGATGCAGGCCTGCCCACCCGCCTTGATGCAACGCGCAGCACCCATCATGGCCTTGGCTTCGTGCCGTGGGTCTGGATGGCCAATCTGGCGGCACCGGGCACGGTGGATGGCCCATGCACCTTTGCCCCGGCCATCGATACGGTCATCGAATGCGATTACCTGCTCTCGCAATCCGGGCGGGGGCTCAAATACAGTGCAGACCCCAGGCTTGTCATCCGCGCGGGGCCGGACCCCTATGCCGATGGCACGCCCACCAGTACCGGGGGCGCATCAGCCGCCCTGACCCTGCCGCTTGATGGCGATGCCAAGCTGCTCGAAATCAACGGTGATGCCGCAGGCGCCATGCGCGACCATTACCGTGAACTCCGCGCCAGCGTGATGGAGCAGATCCATGGCAACCGCGCGCAGGCCGATCGCCTTGCGGCCCTGACATCGGGCCGGGCAATGGAAATGCTCTATCAGCCGCTTTTGTGGCTTGTGGACCGCATGCGTCTTTCTTACGGCGAATATGGGCTGCTGGCGCTGTACCGCATGGTGTGCGCGTTTTCGCATGTGCTTGAAGGCGGCGTGCATATTGGCGGGCAGGATTACGCCAGGCTGGATGCAACCGGGCTTGCGCTGCAATGGCCGCCCTAGTTTGCCGATACGGAAGCCGAACTGGCGCAACTGGCCCAGGGGCTGGGGCTTGCCGTGCAGGGGGGCTTCCTGTCGCGGCAGACTGCCTGCGCCATATTTGCCACCCGCGCGGGTGGACCGGCCCCGCATGCCGAGTGGGCGCGGCTGAATGCAGCCGACCCGACCTGATTTTTTTCGTTGATGGAGAGATATGATGACCCGTGCCAGCGTGCCCCAGACCCCCGACCTCGAAACCCTGCACCGCGAGATGGAAACCCTGCGCGCCGAGCGTGACGCGGCAGTCAATGCCCGCACGACGCTGGAGGGCGACCTTGCCCGTGCCGCCGAGCAGGTCAGCACGGCCCGCACCCGCGCGGACCGGGCCATCATACGCGCCGAGGCCCGTGCCCTTGCCGCGCGCATGGGGGCCGTGGAGCCCGCCGATGTTGTCCACCTTGTTGACCTGAGTGCTGTAACACTGGGCGAGGACGGCACCCCCCAGGGGCTTGAGGCGATAATGGGCACCGCGCGTGAAAGCCGGGCCTATCTGTTCGGGGCGCCGCAGGGGGCATCTGGCGCTACGTGTGGCACCACTGCCGCAGGCCCTGCACCCCGCGCGGGCGATCCGGCCCCGTTCGACGCCCGCACGGCGGGAACGCGCGATGTAAAAGCCGCAGCCATGGCGGCAGGGCTGCGCTGGCCGGTGGCGAATTAGGACGTGAGCCGACAGACCGCAGGGCGGTTCATTGCCTGAACGTGACGACCAGAAGACTGTCTGAAAATCATTCCCTGATAAAACGCCCTGCCTGAGGCTGACGGGAGAAGAGGGTTTGGAACAGATTCGGGATCTCGCCAGGGAAATCATCTTAAATGAAAAATGCACCGTATTCGCAATGTCATTTTCATGATGACAGGATATGGCCTGGATAGATTTTTCAAATAGCGTTCAGGTAGAAAATACGCCTGTCTGTCAGGGACATGACAAGGAAGATGGCATAATATGCCAATAGCCGCACCCAGCTTGCAGGGATGTTCCGTAGCAGGGAGGCAAAACGTACACCCTGCCCACCCATTGCGGTTAAAATAGGCGATCATCCACTATCTGGAGCAGGGTGGATACCGGTCGCGCGCAACCCCAGCACACGTACCGGCCCCGCCTGCCGCAAGGACCTGTTCATGAGCCAGACCAACGTCACCACACGCAGCTTTATCGACCTGCGCGCCTTTGCCGCCGCATCGGCACCCCAGCCCGGTGACTTCCTGCACGCCCGCACGCTGCTTGCCGGGCAGGAAGGCGGTCTTTCCATTGCCGCCTGTGCACCTGAAGGCGCGGGCATCATCACCGCCATGGCGGAAGATGAATTCGTGATCGTGCTGGCGGGCGAACTCAACATCGGCGCGAATGTGCTTGGTCCCGATGCCAGTATCGTGCTGCCCAGGGGGAGCAGTTTCAGCTGGGCTGCGGCACCGGGCACGCGCGCCATCATCATGGGCAGCAAAACCAACACGCCGGGCGCACAGACGCCGGTGGCGATCAATCCCGCGCCTGCGCTTACGCCTTCCAAGTCGCCTTCGGCCGATCTGCTGCTTGGTCCCGCACCGACATGCCATAGCTTCAATGACTATAAATCCGCCAATGGCGAGCTGCTGTGCGGCACATGGGACTCCACGCCTTATGCCCGCCGTGCCATGCATTATGGCCATGCCGAGCTGATGTACCTGATTGAAGGCAGCGTGACGTTCGTGGATGGCGCAGGCCGGGAAAAGACGTTCGTTAAAGGTGATATCTTCTTTGTCGAGCAGGGGGCTGACTGTGCATGGGATAGCCGGGAATATGTCAAGAAAGTCTATGCCATTTTCCGCCCGGCCTGAAGTGCGGGGCATTTATCGCCTGCCATAGAATTATTCATATAAAATAATAAAAGTTTTTTGGTTGCCGCCTTTTTTCAAAAGGCGGCTTTTTTAATTCACTTTAAAATATTCACCAAAAATTCTTTAAATAATCAATGATTATACCCGCCCGTTACCTGTTCCGCCCACGGTCAAGGCCGCCTGCGGAACAGGCAAGGGGCGCATGATCGCTCACGCATCATGATGGCGCGCCATGCGCCGCGCCCCCTTGACCACCCACCCCTGCCATAGATGGCACCTCGCTGCCATAGCCCGTTACCCGCCGCCACTGCATTGCGCATGGCGGCTTTTTTCGTTTTTTCAAGGAAATGAAATTCATGGCCATCGCCAATTTCCCCGCTGCCCTCCAGCCCGTCATCCAGCAGGGGTTCCTGTCGCGTGCATTCCAGGATGCGCTGCAGTCGCGCCTGGGTTTCCGTTCCATTGCCGACCAGATGGAGTTTCCCGCCCGCATCGGCCAGACCATTACCGATACCCGCGCGGGCCTGTTGCCACCCGCCACCACGCCGCTCAACCCTGCCGCCAATACCAGCTTTGACAATGGCATGACGCCCGCCGAATGGTCGGTCGAGCAGTACACGCTCACCATCAACCAGTATGGCAACACCATGGACCTCAACCAGGTGACCGAAGGCGTGGGCATTGCCAACCAGTTCCTCGCCAATGCCTCGCGCCTTGGCATCAACGCCCGCCAGACGCTTGACCGCCTGGCGCGCAACACGCTCTTTGGCGGGGCGCAGAACGGCGTTGGCGGCTACCTTGGCGGCAATACGCGCGTGAGCGTAACGCTGGGGGCTGCTGGCAGCACGGTTGCGGTGGATGACATCCGCGGGTTCCAGAATATCCTCTCGGATGAAGGACAGGTGGTTTCGGTGGGGGCATCCGCCGGCATGACTGTCACCATCGGGGCGGGGTCCTACACGCTGGTGGGGACGACCGCGGATGCCGCCAATACCTCCACCGCGCCGGATGGCGTCTCGGGCACGCTGACGCTCTCGGCACCGGTCAAGGTGGCCGATGGCACGGCGGGCAATCCGGTCATGGCGGCAACCGCGCCGCTGGTGCTGCGCCCCAATGCGCGGGCCACCACGGCGGCCCTTGCGGCAGGTGACCTGCTGACGGTCCAGTCCATTCTGGGCGCACTTGCCACCCTGCGCGACAACAACGTGCCCACGCCTGATGGCGGGGTGTATCACTGCTATCTGGACAATGCGCAGCTTCTGGGCCTGTTCCGCGATGAGGACTTCAAGCTGCTCTATCGCGGGCAGTATGGCTCCGACACCTACCAGAGCGGCCAGATCTTTGATCTGCTCGGCGTGCGCTTCATCCCCACCACCGAGGCCCCGCAGCAGGCATCGCTGGGCGCGGGCGCCATCCATCGCGCCATCATCTGCGGGCAGGGCGCGCTGATCGAGGGGGATTACGCCAATATCGGCACCCATTACGCGCCGCTGCTCGATGGCGGGGAACTGACGGATGTGGAGGGCGTGTGCATGATCACCCGCCCCGCACTCGACCGCCTGGCGCAGATCATCGCGCAGTCGTGGTCGTGGATTGGCGGTTTCGCGCTGCCCACCGACCTAACCGCCGATACCTCGGTCATTCCCACCGCCACCAATAGCTACCTCAAGCGCGGCGTGGTGATCGAGAGCCTCGGCGCGGGCGCCTGACCCTTTGGCCCGCGCGGCGCAATATACGTGCAGCCGCGCGGGCCATAACCGCCAGCCACACCATGCACGAAAGGCAGGCATGACAGACATGACGGGAACAGTTAGTACCACGGATACCACGACAACGCCCGATACAGACGCAACCGGGGCAGATACGGCGGCGGCTGGTACCGCCACCAGCAGCCAGAATGCCGTTGCCTGCGCGGAACAGCCTCCGGCAGCCGCCATCATCACCGCAGCCACCATGCCCGATACCCCCCTGACCGACACCGAACTGGCACAGGCGCGGCGCTACATGGGCTATCCCGCCATGGGCAGTGCCGATAGCGGCATGCAGTCGTGGCGGTTCTTTCGGGTTTATGGCTTCAATGAATGGCGGCTGGGTCATCTCTCTCCCGCCGAATGCGCCCAGGCCCGCGCCTTTGTGGTGCAGTGCCAGATGCTGGAAAGCGCGGTGATGGCGGCGGCCGGCAACCTTGATACAGACCGCGCGGCGGTCTGGACACGCAACCGCACGGAAGTGACCGACCGCTTTACGCTGTACACGCGCTGGCGCGTGCAGCTGTGCAACTTCATGGGCGTGCCGCCGGGGCCGGGACTGCGCGCCGTGGGGGAGATCATCATCTGATGGACCTCAACGCCCTGTGCCGCCTGACCGCGCGCGGCTTCGCGCGCGCGGCGGCCCGTATAGGTGCTGCAACCGTGCAGTATCGGCCCGCCAGCGCGCTTGCGCCCTGTGCCAGCCCTTATGGCCAGGGCCGCGCTGCTTTCAGCAATGACCGGGCCTTCGGCTTTGCCGGGCCCGCCTTGTGGGATGTGCCTTTTGTCTATGCCCTGACGGACATGCCCGACCTGCGGGCGGGTGATATCCTGGCCTGCGGGGCTGAGACCTACTTCATCGCCCGCGTTGAACCTTTCCGGCCGCCTTTATGCGTGCTGTGCAATGCGGTGGTCACGCTGACCGCCACCCTGGCCGTGCAAACGGATGCGGCTGATCCGGGCGGCTATGCCACATCGGGCGATGCAGCCACACAGGTCACGCTTGCCACCGGCTGGCCTGCCATGATCCGGCCGGGCAGCGGGGCAGGCGTGCCGGGAGCTGCCCAGCCCGGTGCCATCCGCGCGGGCGGGTTCGAGATGTTCCTGCCCGTTATTGCGGGCGTGAGCCTTCAACCAGCCATGTGGGCCCAGGACAGGAATGGCCCGCGCTACACCATCGGGGCCGCGCGCAGCAGCCCGTGGGGCGTGCGCTGCCAGATGGCCCAGCAGCAGGTCTGAGGTTCCTTTTTACAAGCCATAACAGGAAGCGCCATGACATGGCCGATATCGCCACCATTTCCACCGCCATTGCGGAGGCCCTTGCTGTTGCGCTCTGCCCTGACGGGAGCAGCGCCAGCAGTTGCACGGGCCGCCCTGTCATCATCCGCCGCGGTGGCCTGACACAGGCGGATCTGGGCAATGCCCTGCATACCTTGCAGGCAGGCTGCGACTTCATCAGCATTGCCGACACGCCAGAAAGCTGGACCCGCCTTGATGAACCGCTCGGCCGCCCCTGGCGGATGGATGGCACGCAGGCCGCCACCGTCAGCATAGGCATTGCAAATGGCACGGTCACACTCAGCCTTGTGCCCGGCACGGTGCCCGGTGGCGTTGTCGGGCTACGGCTACAGGGGCTTGCGGGCATTACAGGCGGCGCGTGTTGCCTGTACAGCGCGCAACCGGATGACACGGCGGCCAGTATCGCGGCGAGCCTTGCCGCAATGGTGCCGGGCGCCATGGCGCAGGAGGGGGCAATCACGCTGCCCGCCAGTGTCACGGCACAGGCCATCAATGCGGGCACGGCCACCGCGCGATGCGTGGCGCGCAGGCAGCAGCAGATGTTCGTGCTCACGGTATGGTCGGCCAGTCCGGCCGCGCGGGATGCGCTGGGGCAGGCCATGGCCGATGCGCTGGCCCTGACCGACTGGCTGGTAGATGCGGATGGCTCCACCTTCCGCATCGAGGCACGGGTGGCCAGCAATGATGATACCGCCATGAACCGGGGCATCTTTGCCCGCCCCGCCCGGTATCTCGTGACATTCGATACCGACCTGACCCGCTCAGTGCCGCTCATGCTGGCCGGTGGCATCGGGGCAGAAAGTGGCCTGATTGCAGGCGATGTGCTGCTGGGCGCACCGGCGGTTTCCTGAACCGCCCGCGTGGGCGCATAGCGCACGGCCCGATAACCCCGCCCCATTCTTGAACCGTTTCTTCACGCGGCATGCCGCGCAACAGGGAAGACGCATAAAATGACCCTCTATCAGTCCGGGCAGCTCAACACCAACAGCCTGAACGTGCCGGATCTGTATGTGCAGATCCTCAAACCGCAGACCCTGGCACTCAACGGCGTGGCAACCGGGCGGATCGGCCTGGTGGGCACGGCGGCGTGGGGGCCGGTGGGGGCACCAGTCATCATCGGCAGCATGGGGAACTGCCTGGGCGCATTTGGCCCCAAGCAGGCGCAGGCAAACGATATCGGCACGGCGGTGAACATCGCCATCATGCAGGGTGCATCCGATTTCCGCTGCGTGCGGGTGAGCGATGGCACCGATGTCGCGGCCACGGGCACGCTAGCGGGGGTAAGCCTGAGTGCCATCCATACGGGCAGCGCGGGCAACGCCCTTGTGGCGACACTGGCGCAGGATCCCATCATTACCACGAATTACGCGCTTACGGTCAGTCATGCAGTGCTGGGCAGCCGCACCTATCGCGGCGCGACATGGCCGGTCCTTGCCGCCGCCGTCGCAGCCGATGGCGCGGCACTTGTGCGCGTAACCGTGCCGACGACGGCGCCCGCGCCCGAAGCCGGTTCGGCAACGCTTGCGGGTGGCAGCGATGGTGGCATGCCCACCACTGCGCAGTTCCTGGGCACGGATGGCACGAGCCGCACCGGCATGTATGCCCTGCGCGGGCAGGGCTGTGCGGTCGGGCTGCTGCATGGCGTGGTGGATAATACGTCATGGACCACGCAGGCCGCTTTTGGCCTGGGGGAAGGGATGTACATGATTGCCTGCGGCCCGGCAGGCGACACGATTGCCAATGCGGTGGCCATGAAAAACGCCGCAGGGCTGGACAGCTACGCCGTCAAGCTGATGTTTGGTGACTGGCTGTGGTGGGATGATGACACCAATGGCGACATGCTGGTGCCCCCGCAGGCCTTTGCCGCGGGCATCCTTGGCGGCCTCTCGCCCGAGCAGTCGAGCCTGAACAAGGAACTGTATGGCGTGATCGGCAGCCAGAAAGCAGGGCTGGCCAGCAGCGGGCAGGCCGCGACCTATTCCGGCGCCGAACTGTCGGCCCTGTTTGCCGCGGGCATCGACGTGATCTGCAACCCTGCGCCCGGCGACAGCTACTGGGCGGTGCGCGGCGGCATCAATACCGCGTCCGATGACGTGACGGATGATGACACCTATACGCGCCTGACCAACTACATTGCCGAAACGCTCAACACGGGCATGGGCGCATTCGTGGGGGCTGTCATCTGCGCCACGCTGTATGGCGACATCCGTGCCGTGCTGCTGGGCACGCTGTCGAACATGGTGGGCAGCGGCATACTGGGCGCAAGCACGGATTACGCCGTGCTGTGCGATACGAGCAATAACCCCCAGTCGCGCACGGCGCTGGGTTATGTGCGCGCTGACGTGCAGGTGCGCTATCAGAGGATCAACCGCTTTTTCGTGGTCAACCTGCAGGGTGGGGCAAGTGTTACGGTCAGCACCGCGACTGCGGCCGTCTGACCCGGAAACTGTTATTTTTTCGAAACCGCCATCATCGCTGCGCAATACTTCACGAGCCACCTTTCGGGTGGCTTTTTTCATGGAGCCATGAATGTCTCTCAAACCTTTCAATATCGGCCGCGACTGCCGCGTGGTGCTGGTCTATAATGGCAGCCGCATCGACCTGCCCACGGTCACCGGCTTCAATGCGGCCCAGCGCACCCATCAGCTGGAATCAAACCCGCTGAACGACATGCCCCTGTTCTATGACGTGCCAGGTGGCTGGGGCGGCCAGTTTTCCTTCCAGCGCGACAGTTCGGGGGCCGATGACCTGTTTGCCGCGATCGAGAGCGGGTTCTGGTCGGCCGGCACGGTCATTCTGGGCAGCATCTACCAGTATGTGACCGAATGCGACGGTTCGCTAAGCACATACGAGTTCATCGGCGCGTCCCTCAAGCTGTCGGATGCGGGGCGCTACCAGTCCGAAACGCTGGTCACGCAGACCATCACGTTTACGGCCCGCGCCCGTAACCGCATTTCCTGACCCCCAGCCGGAAAACGCCGACATGACGGAAAAAACCGTAAAGACCCCTGATGGCCGCGCCCTGAGCTACCGCGAGCGCGGGCCGGGCGATGTGCTCGCCCTGCTTGAGTTCGGGCCGGATGCGCCCTCGACCGCGTGGCTGGAATACGCGCTCATGGTCAGTTCGGTCGAGGCGATCGACGGCGTGCCCGTCATCCGCCCGCAAACGCGCGTGCAGCTTGAACAGCTTGCCAACCAGATCGGCAATGACGGCATCGAGGCGCTCAGCATGGCCCTGTTTGGCCCCGATGCGCAGGCCACGCCTGATGCAGAGGCACAAGCCGCAAAAAACTGAGCCGGCACCCCGTGCTGATCGAAGTGGCGGCGCTGGTCGGGCACGGGGTGCCGTGGGATGTGGCCATGTCCATGCCGCGCGTGCGGCGCATGGCTTTTCTTGTCGCCTTCGGGGAGCTTGCCGGTGGTCGCTATGACTGGGGCACGCAACAATGGGAGTATCCTGATGGCTGAATCCTGTCAGGCCACGACACGCCTGGTCATGCGGCTTCAGGCCGCGCGGCCCGGTGGCCTGTCTGCTGCGGTGGCACGCCTGCCGGGGCGGGGCGGGGCGGGCACTTGGCAGGTGCCATCGCAAAGCTGGCTGCGGCGATGGGGCGCATGGGGCAGGCCATGACAGGGCCTGTCATGGCTGCCCGCTTTCGCCTGCCTGAACGCAGCCATAAGACCATCGCCCAGCATTTGCCAACCGAGCCGGGCAGGGCGCGTGACGCACAGGCAATACCGTCACATCAACCCGCCAGCCGCCGTGCCAGGGGCTGGCCCGGCAATGGTGACGAATACCGGCGCGGGGCAGGGCCAGCAGCCGTGAACAACCCTGCGCCCACCCCGGACAGGAACGGGCGGGATGGAAAAGGGCTTGCGCCCATGCCCTATGGCGCACGCATGATTGCACCCCTGGCGCACCTGCCAATGCCCTTGGCATCCAACGCCCGCCGGATACCGGCTGCTGCCCCCACCGGGGCTACGCAGCGGGGCAGCCCCATAAGCCGCGCCATGCCTGTGCCTGCACCGTCCCGGCCCGGGCCTGCCCCCATGGCTGTTGCGGGGCGGGGCCACATCGTGTCCATCCCTCCCATGGCGGGCTGGCAGGCCACACCACACAGGCCGCGCTTGTTGAACGACAGGCCAAACAACAGTCATGGGGCGCGGCGCGGGGTCCTGCCTGCCAGCATGCCTGGCCCGAGGAATGTCCTCCCGCCACCTGCGCAACCCCGCAGGCAGGCGCGGCCGCCTTTCATCAGTCCTGCGCCCATGCTCCGTTCCCCCACGTCCGGCAGGACGGATCAGGCCATGTCTGCCGCGCCCATCATACAGGTCACCATTCCCGTGACACTGGACCAGCATAATGTGGGGCAGGCTGTCGCCCGCATGGAAACCGGCCGCGCCCTTCTTGAACATCGCGCCACTGGCACCGCGCCCGATGGCATGCAGCATGTGCAGCTACCCGGTCGCTCCGTGGGTATCTGAACACGGAACGCAAACGCTCCGCGCCGCATGCCTTTCCGTGCGCCCGGTGTCCGTCCTGAGTGGAAAAAGACATGACCCTGACCCTTATGAACACCGAGACCGCCATTGGTGCGATCGGGCGGCTATGGGCTTCGGCCCCTGTCACGATCGGCAGCCTGACCCTGACGGGCATGGAGGTGCCCCGGCTCATCCGTGATGGGGGCACCCAGCAGGTGGCCGTGCACCGCCTGCCCGGTGGTGGCAGGGTGATCGATGCCGTAGGCAACGACCCCGACCGCCTGGAATTGACCGGCACGTTTGTCGGCCCCACCGCCATTGAACGCGCGCGCGTGCTTAAGCAGATGCGGATTGCGGGCGTGCCGGTGCCGTTCAGCGGGGCAGGGCTGTCGCTTATGGTCCGCATCGTACAATATTCCTATGATTACGCGCAGAAAGGCGTGGTCATTCCCTATCGGCTGGTGCTTGAACAGCCGCCCCAGCTTGCGGCTTCCACGAATGTGGTGTCCGGCCTTTCGGCTCTGGTGGGGGCTGATACGGGTTCCGCCCTGTCCGGCCTTACGGATGCGCTGGCAGAGGTCTCGACCATTGCTGGTAACGTGACCGGCCAGCTTGGCACCATCATCGGGCAGGTTACACCCATTGCCGACATGGCGGGGGCCGGTGGCGTCCTGTCCGGGGTGGAGGACAATCTGGGCATGGTGGGCGGCCTGTCTGGCGCAGGGGTCAACCTGGCCTCGGTACCCGATAGCGCTGCCAGCGTGGTGTCCGGGCTTGCTGCATCCGGCACGGGGCTGACCGGTGCCATTGGCCAGACCGGGGCCAATATGGAAGGGATTGCGCCCGATAATGCCGTCAGCCTCTCGACCCTGACCCAGAACGCACAGTTGCACAGCGCCACCGTCAACAGCGCGGGTCTGGTCAACCGCGCCTATGCCAACACGCTGCTGGCCACAGGCGGCGTGCAGGATGGCCCGATTGCCAATAACTGAGCAGGAGGTAACAGACCCATGGCGCTCACCATAAAAGTTACGGCGGCGGATGGCACGCTGTACCATGTTGCGGCCCGGCGGCTGAATGATGCCACCGCGTGGTGGCGGATCGCGCAGCTCAACGGCATGACCGACCCCGACCTGTCTACTTTCACCACGCCCGTCACACTTGTGCTGCCTGCCATTGATACCGCGCTCAATAGTGGCGTGCCGGGGGTTGCGGCATGAGCGGCAGTCTTTCGCTCACCACTGCCGGGCAGGCCACCTGGCGCGCGCCGCGCGCGCGGCTGCTGGTCAACGGCACCGAACGGGCGGAAACCGGGATCGAACAGTTCACCCTGACCCGCACCCGCTACAGCCGGGCCGACACGCTTGAAATGACACTGGCGCTGGACCGCGCCGCCATGCCCGGCACCGGGTTGTGGTTTGACCTCCCAGCGCCTTCCGATGGCAGCGCCATGAGCGAACTGGGCATAACGCTGCAGATGCGTGACGCGGGCAATGAGGGTGCGCAATGGACGACCGTATTTACAGGTATCATTGATCATGTTGCGCTCAGCCCGGCGCAGACAGCGGTTACAATCGCCTGCCGCGACTATCTGGCCAGGCTTCTGGACATGCGCATCTGCGCCAGCTGGATGAACATGACCGGGGCGGAAGTAGTCGCGGCCATGGCCAGGGCAGCAGGGCTTACGCCACAGGTCAGCATGCCACAGGCCATGACGGGCCAGTTCTGGCAGGTGGAGCACAAACGGGGCAGCGCTGCCAGCCACAGCCGGTTCCAGACGGCATTTGACCTGGCCAGTACGCTGGCCACCGGGGCTGGCTGTGACCTGTACACGCAGGGCACCACGCTTGTCTGCGCGCCCTATCCAACACCCACGCAGACCAATACCCATAAGCTCGATTATGCCGATAACGGGCCGGAGCAACCCATTATGGCGGGGGCTTACGGCCTGAATTTCAGCCGCGATTACCAGATCGGCCGGGGCATCATCGTGCATGTCATGGCATGGGACAGCCGACAGCGCACAAAGGTGGATTACTACTGGTCAGCGGCTGGCGGCTCCACCACACCACCTGCACAGGCTGGCACGTTGCACAGCTTCAGCCTGCCAGGCGCGCGGCTGGATACGGCCAGGCAGATGGCACAATGCAAATATGGGCAGATCATGGCCCATGCCCGCACCATTACCGGCACCCTGCCGGGGCGTATCACGCTCCAGCCGCGTGACTTCATGCAGCTGAGCGATACCGGCACGACATGGGACGGTACGCTGGACGTGGATGCCGTGATCAGCCGTTTTTCATGGAATGGCGGCTTTTCGCAGCAGGTCACGCTGCGTAGCCGCAGCATGACAGGAGATGAAACCGATGACTGATACCCGCATGGTCGCCGCAGGCCTGGCGCACGCGCAGGCCCAGCCCGGCTTCGGGCTGGTCAGCGCGGTGGACCCGGTCAATCACGCCGTAAAGGTCATGCTCCAGCCCGCCGGGGTGGAGAGTGGCTGGGTGCCCTGTGGCGCGCTACAGGCAGGCAGCCTGCGTATTGCCTGCCTACCCGATATTGGTACGCATGTCGTGACCCTGCCGGTCGAGGGCGATGCCGAACACATGGTCATGGCCTGCCCGGTGTTTGACGCCGTGCTCATGCCGCCCGCATCGCCCGCCACGGGCAAACCGGCCCAGCCCGGCGAGATGCTGATCGTGGCAGGCTGCCCGACACCGCCCGTCAATGGCGCGACGGCGCAGGGCGACGCCACGCAGAACGCGCCGTGGTGGCACATTACCAAGGACACGATCTACAGCGGGGCAGGGCAGGCCACCGAGACACTGACCGCAACCGGCAAGGCGTGGAAGGTGGGCAGCGTAGGCATGACGCTCGACGCCAACGGCCTTGCCGTTACCGGCGGCCCGATCACCACAGACAAGGACATGACCGCGCAGGGCACCGTCACCGGCAAGACGGACGTGCTCGCGGCGGGCATCTCGGGCAAGAGCCATACCCATGGCGGCGTGCAGCCCGGCAGCGGGTCAACGGGGGCACCACAATGAGCGCGCTTTCCCACACCATGGGCGGCGACCTCGACCTGTCGGGCACCGGCAGCGTGGCCGTCGTGACCAGTGCCGACCAGACAAGGCAGGCGCTCCTGCGCAGGCTATGCACCAATGCAGGCGCCTATATCTGGCAACCCGATTACGGGGCTGGCCTGCCTGCGCGCGTGGGTAGCGTGATGGATGAGGCGGGCGTGCGCGCCCTGGTGCTCGAGCAGATGCAGGCGGAAGGCGGTGTGGACCAGACCCAGCCGATCACGGTCACGATCAGCAACCCGAGGGTAGGGGCCTACCTGCTGGCCATTGCCTACACCGACGCCGATACCGGCACGGTGCAGGAACTGACACTGAGCACATGACGGGCGCTCCGCGGGGCGCCTTTTTTATTGGAGGTCCGTCTTGGCCCTAACCTTCCAGTCTTTCAGGACCACGCTGGGCAACATGGTGGCAGCCGCACAGGGCGCATGCCCGTCGCTGCTTGACCTCAATGTCGGCTCTCCCGGTCGCGCCATGCTCGAGGCCGTGGCGGGGCTGGGGCTGTGGTTCCAGTTCATTGCACTCCAGATCCTCTCACGCACGCGGCTGGCCACGTCCATCGGCACCGATGCAGACAGCTTCGTGCAGGATTTTGGCCTCACCCGCCTGCCGGGCACGGCGGCGACTGGCACGGTCACCCTGACCTCATTCTCGCCTGCCAGCCAGTCGGCCACGGTGGCGGTGGGGGTCACGGTGCGCACGGCGTCCAGCCTCGTGTTCACGGTGGTGCAGGACGAAACAAACCCGGCATGGTCCACCAGCGCCGGGGCCTACGTCCGCCCCGCGGGCACGGCGTCAATCACGGTGCCGGTGCAGTGCGCCTCGACGGGTGCCACCGGCAATGTCGCGGCGGGGGCCATCTGCCTGCTGGGCACGGCCATATCGGGCATTGATACGGTCACCAACACCGCAGCCCTGACCAATGGCAGCGATGGCGAGACGGATGCGGCGCTCCGCACGCGGTTCGTATCCTACATCAACAGCCGCTCCAAGGCGACGGTCTCGGCCATTGAGAACGCGGTGACCGATGTGTCCGCCGACCTGATCTACCAGGTGCTCGAGAACGTGGACACGTCCGGCGCGGTGCTGCCCGGCAACGTGGTGGTGTTTGTTGATGACGGCTCTGGCGATGTGGCTGACAGCGTGATCGATGCGGTCTATGCGGCCGTGGATGACGTGCGGCCTGCCGCCGTATCCATTCAGGTCGTGCGGCCCAACGTGGTCAGGCCACCCGTGACCATGACAGTAGCCGTTAGCAATACCGGCGACCTCACCACCGTGCAGGCCACCATCAGCACCAATATCGCAACCTATCTCAACAGCCTCGCCATCGGGGCCTCGGCCAGCTACTCGCGCCTGATCCAGATCGCCTATGCCGCCAGCACATCGGTCACCAACGTGACGGACGTGACGCTGGCAGGCAGCACGGTGGACCTGCCCGCAACCACCGGCACAGCCTATCGGGCAGGGACGGTGAGCTTTGGCTGATGTGACACAGAACGGCTTCGCGCTGCGCGTGCGCGCGCTGCTGCCGACCGGCTGGTTCCCGGCCGCACCCGGCACGGGCGAGACAGAGCAGGCCCCGGTGCTCAACGCCCTGCTGCAGGGCTTTGGCAGCGTGTTTGCATGGATATGGGGCCTGCTGGACAGCACCAATGACCAGACCCGTCTGGCCACCATGACCGGCGCGCTCCTCGACATGTTCGCCGCCGACTTCTTCGGCACGACGCTGACCCGCGCCACGGGCGAGAGCGACGACGCCTACCGCGCCCGTATCGAGGAGGCCCTGTTCCCTTCGCTCGGCGCCCGGCCTGACGTGGTGAACGTGATTGCCGATGAAGTCGGCACCGCAGGCCGCGTGATCGAGCCGCGCAATGCGACCGACTGCAAGGGGCTGGGCACGCTTTCCAGCCCGGCCACCGGCGGTGGCTACGGCTATGGCGTGGCCGCCCTGCGCTATGGCTCGCGCGGCGTGCCGTTCCAGCTTTTTGCCCAGTTGCCGACCGGCGACACCAACCCGCCCGCAACCCAGACCCTGACCCGCATCGCCAATGTCATGCCCGCAGGCACGATTGCATGGGTGCAGGACGTGGAGACCCTTGACTGATGGACAGACAGATCGTCTACCCCGCGCAGATCCCGCTTGATAGCGACCTGCTCAACGCCCAGCGCAATGCCTTCGTGAGCCTCGGCCACCTTGCGGGCATGGCTTATGGCGACAATACCGTGGCCGCTGGCGGCTTTGTCTGCACGCCGGGTACCGGGCTTGCCGTGACCATTGCGCCCGGCTCGCTGCTGGCTGCAGGCGTTGTGGACGGCACAGCCTATGGCACGCTGGCCGCCAATGGGAGCGTACTGGTGCGCCAGTATATCAGCCGTGATCCGGTCACGCTTGCCGTGCCGGGAGCAGGGGCCACATACACGGTCTATGTCACACCCGCCACGGTCGATGCCGATGCCACCGTGCTACCCTTCTACAACGCTGCCGACCCGTCCGTGACCTATGCCGGGGCTGATAACAGCGGCAAGGCAGCACCCACCGTGCGGCAGGACGTGGCGCAGCTTGGCATCGCGGCCACCGTGCCGGATGGGGCCTGTCCGCTCTGGACCATTACGGTGCCAGCCGCAGCCACGGCCATGACGGCGGACATGATTGCACAAGCCGAGGGCGCGCCGTTTTACCAGACCATTCCCGAACTCCAGGCCTCGAAGATATCGAAGGCAGGCGACGGCATGACCGGCCCACTGACCGTGCTCAATGCTGCGGCGGCGCAGAACCCGGTCGCCCTGGGCCAGCTTGCCGGGCTGACACCGGGGCGGCTGCTGAACACGCAGGTGTTCGACACTGCGGGCACGTACCCCTACACGCCCACGCCCGGCACGACCCGTATCGAGGTTGATATTCAGGGTGGCGGTGGATCCGGGGGCTACACATACGGCACCGGCTCCGCATACGTTTCATGCTCAACCGCTGGGGGGGCGGGGAGCTTCTGCCGCGCAGCATATGCCCTGAACGACATACAGGACGCTATCGCGGCAGGCATCAACATTACTGTTGGCGCAGCGGGCGCCGTCTCGCCCCTGAATGAGTCGGGCGGTAATGGGGGAGCATCCTCATTCGGTAGCCTGGCAACGGCTCCGGGCGGATACGGTGGGAAATACGGCGTTGCGGCGAATGAGAATGCCTATTTCCAGTTTGCGCTGGGCACGCCCGGCGATGCGCCGACCGGGACGGGAATTATATTTTCCGTGCGTGGCGGCCCTGCGGACATGCAGTTCGATCTGGGCGGCGGCATCATGAGCGGACAGGGCGGCAGCAGCCTGTTCGGAACGGGCGGCGGTCCCATTTCGGCTGGGGGCGCCTACGGCGTAGCCAATGTCATAGCCCAAAATGGCAATGGCCCCGGCGCGGGCGGCTCCGGATTGCCCGCAGGGGTTAGCGCAACGGGCGGTCCGGGCGGTCTGGGCGTGGATGGTATTGTCATAATCAGGGAATATGCATGATGGCGCAGAAAACCTACGCATGGATCAACGCCAGCGGGACCGTGGGCCAGGTCATCACGACCGATGCCGATCTGGCTGCCCTCTACGCGCCTGATTTTGTCGCGGCCTGCGTGGATGTTACGGCAGTCACCCCGCAGCCTGCCGATCACTGGACCGCCACGAAATCATCGGCGGGAGTGTGGTCGTTTGCAGCCCAGGTTGCGGCAACGGTTTGCCCTTGCCCAGCAGGCGACAGCGGCGCAATCGTGGATCAGCCAGCAGGCCAATCTCGCCGCCGCAATGGGTGAAACCTTCACGGCTGACATGAAGGCCTACGTGCTGGCCATCGCTGCCATAGCCAACGGCATTGACACCACCAGCACCACGCTGCCCGCCCAGCCGACGGATGTGATGACGGCCAGCACGGCCACCACCACGATCTGACCCGGCCGCACAACCCGCGCCTGCCATGCCGCCCATCCGGGCGGTTTTTTTATGAGAAAATGAATGAGTGAAACAGCATCCCTGACGCAAGGCGGCCCGGTGGCGCTGATGCGCTGCGCCACGGTGGAGGATCTGGCCCGCGTGCGTGAGCGGCTGGCCAAGGTCGAGGGCGGCCACGACAACCTGCGCGACGGGCTGAATACCCTGTCTGTCCAGTTCTCTGACCTGCGGCGCGACCTGACAAAATCAATGGCCGATACCGGCGCCCAGACCCGGCGCGAGATCATGGAGCGCGTGGACGACATGACCGACACGGCCACCGAGCGCAATAACGAGATATCGGGCAGGCTGGCCCGCATCGAAGGCGGCCTGAAACTGACCTCGTGGGTGACCATGACCTTCATCGTGCTGGCCACCGGCCTGCTGGGCTGGGGGCAGATTGGCGATGCCGCATGGTCGTTCTGCAAGCGCGCGTTCGGGTATGGGTCGTGATAACCGCACCGCCCGGCCTGCTGGCCGACCTCAAGGCCCGTGTCATTGCGCCCACGCTCGCCTTCATCGGCCTCGGTGGCCCGGCGGCGATCAACCTGCTGGCGGGCATCGCCCTGGCTGAAACGGGTTGCCGCGTGCTGGTGCAGGAAGGCGGCGGCCCGGCGCTGGGGCTGTGGCAGATGGAGCCGTTCACGCATGACGACATCTGGGCCACTTTCCTGCCAGCACCACGCCTGTCATCCATCCGCGCCCGGCTGCTCGCCCTGCAGGCCGGGTGGCCCGTGGGGTCGGACCGCGCCACGCAACTGGTGGGCAACCTGCCCTATGCCTGCGCCATGGCCCGGCTGAAATGCTACCGCGCACCCGATCCGCTGCCCGGCGCCGATGACGCGGCGGGGCAATGCCGGTTCTGGAAAACCAATTACAACACCGCGCTGGGGGCGGGGGACGTGGACCCGCAACACGTCGCCCTGTTCGCGCAAGCCATCGAGGCATGACATGAACACCACCGCAAAACTCAGCGGCCTCGGGGCCGTCATCGCACTCCTGCTGACCGAGGTGCCGGAGCAATACGCGCTGTATGCCGCGATCTTCGTGTTCGCATGCAGCGCCGCCACCGCCATCATCCCGCCGCCGCATGCGGGCAGCCGGTGGGCCGTGGCCTACCAGCTCATGACCACCATCGGGCTGAACATTGGCTGGGCGGAAAACCACTTCAAGCCGGGGCAGTCGGGCGTGCGGGTGCCGCTGGCTGACAAGCCTGCTGCGAAGCAGGCCGTGACGGCTGCTGGTATTCCGGTCCTGAACAGGAAAGGCCAGCCCGAAACACTGAAAAAACAGGGGGTGCAGCTCCGGCGCTAGGTGGATGGCCGATGTGAGCCGAAGCTGCCATCCCTATTCTGCCCTTCATTGCGGCAAAAATAAGTCACATATGTCCCGCCGCCAGGGCGGTTTTTTTACAGGAACAGGCGCATGAATCTTATGCTCTCCCGCCGGTGCGTGCTGCGCATGGGGGTCGCAACGCTAATGGGCGGCATGCTCCCCGGTTGCACACTCACCCGCGCGGGCAAGGTCACCACCATTACCCTGAACGTGGCTGAAGTAACGGATTACGGCAATGCCCTCGTGTCCTTCGCCAATACCGCCATCAGTCTTTCATGTGTCGCGGCAGCCATGGGCCCTGCAAACGTGACGCTGGCCAATACGGTTATTGCAGCACTCAAGGAAGCGCTCGATGCGTTCAGGACGGCCGCCGGGTCGAGTACGTCGGTCAGTTATGACAATACCAGCGTCCGCACGGCGTTTGACAGTATTGTAGCCGATATCGAGCAGATCAATACGCTGGTTATCGCAGTCATTACCGGCATGGTATCCGACCTGTCGAGCACTGTGGTCTCGGAGGCGAAAACGGCAGCGAATGCCGCGTCAACGCTCATCTCGCTGCTCAAGGCCATGGTGGACATGACGACACGGCGCCTGCCGGTCGGCACGACCCTGTCTGCACAGGCAGCAATCGGGCGGATTACGGTTTTCGTGGCAACGCATGGTGCATGAATGGTCATGAGCAGGTGAAGCAATATGGAAAATGCCGCAACAATCTTTCCTTTCCTTTGTGGCATTGTGGTGGGCAATGCCGTCAGCCTGCTGGCTGGGGGAATTTTTATGCAACGTCACTGGCGGCGGCAGCGGATAATGCGCGAACGCCTTGGGCCGCCGGTGGCCTGATGAAAGTCGGTCGGATACTTCAAGAAATGTCGCTTTATTTGAAAAAGACGACATCCGCCAACTTTTGTTCTTGATCACTTTTTGGATGACGAGCGTGCAGGCAACCTGATTTCACTTGCCAGCACGCCCGCGACAATACAGCAGGCGCCCAGCACCGATGTGGCTGGCAGCGGGTCACCAGCCATGCGCCCGACAATCCCGCCCCATACGGGCTCACCCGCGTAGATGATGGTGGCCCGTGTGGGCGAGACGGCTTTCTGCGCCCAGTTCATGGCCAGTTGCACAAGCATGCTGCCTGCGCCAAGGCCCACGCCTCCGGCAACCCATATCCATGAAAATGCGGGCAGGCGCTCGCCCGTGACCGGCATGGCCAGCAGGGCAAGGAGTCCGGCCACCAGCAACTGCACCACGGTGATGCGCCTGCTGTCTCCCAACAGTGCACAACGACTGATCAGCATGATCTCGGCTGCCGCCGATACGGCACACAGCACGGTGGCGCATTCACCCCGGCCAAACCCACCCTGCGTGGCACCCGTACCTGCCAGCAGTACCAGGCCACCAAAAGCCATCCCGATGCCTACCCAGTTCATGATGCGTGGCGGCCTGCGCAGCACGATCCATTGCAGAAGAGGCACGATCGGCACGTAAAGCGCGGTCAGAAAAGCGGAACGGCTGCTGCTGATGGTTTGCAGCCCATAGGTCTGCAGGGTGTAACAGCCCCATATTGCAACACCAATCGCCATGCCCGCGCCCATCTCGGCCAGGGTGATCCGCCGCAGGGCGCGGTGGAAAACTGCGCAGCCGATCAGCCCTGCTGTCATGAAGCGCAGCCCAACGAAGAACAGGGGGCCGCAATGTCGTAGCGTGACATGCACGATCAGGAACGTGCCACCCCAGAACAGTGTTACGGCCATCAGGGCCAGTTCCTGCCGTGAGGGAAGGTTCAAGATCGTCATGCACACGCCTGCCATTGTTTCATTCTGATCCGCACTTCTTCCTCCAGATAACCAGAAATAAAGCGGAGCTTACCCTGCGCGAAGGCACGCAACCCGTCCTTCTTCCGTGCTGTTTAACATCCATGCGCATGGTTTGAAGCAGGGGAGGACGGTCTTGTCACTTTTTGCCAATATGTCATCGGGGGAAGGCTGGCTCCAGCTTGGTGAACTCGTGCTTGCTTTCGTCCTGTCGGCGCTGGTGGGGATGGAGCGGGAGTTCAGGCAGAAAAGTGCTGGCCTGCGCACTTACACGCTGGTCGGGGTGGCATCCGCGCTGTTCATGCTGGTGTCAAAATACGGGTTCAACAACATTCTTGATGCGGGGCGTGTCGTGCTGGACCCCTCACGCATCGCGGCACAGGTGGTATCGGGCATCGGGTTCATTGGCGGCGGCGTCATCTTCATGCGGCGTGATATCGTGCGGGGGTTGACCACGGCGGCGTCAGTCTGGCTGACTGCGGCACTGGGCATGGCCTGCGGGGCGGGGCTGATTACGCTGGCGGTGGCGACAACCATCGGTCATTTCATCATCATGCTCGGCTTTCCGCGCATCAGCCATTTTATTCCACGCGATCATGCCGCCCGTTCGGTGGGGCTGTTCGTGTCCTACCCCGATGGGCGGGGACTGCTGCGCGTGATCCTGATCCGCTGCACCAGGCTGCGTTTCACCATTACCCGCGTAAAGCTGGAACAGCCGGACAGATCCCTGCAGGACCCCGATGCCCTGCAGGACCTGCGTGACCGGCAGCACGATGCGGAAATGCCGATGCCCGATGAAAGGCCGGGCCATGGCACGGTCACGCTGTTCATCAAGGTGCGCGGCAGGCGGCCCGTCTCGCACCTTGTTGCTGCATTATCGGACATTGACGGCATTATCAGCGTGGAAACCGATGAAGGCGATCATGATCCTGAATAGGCAGCCTGACCAGGCCGCTCAGACCGGCAGTTGCACGCGCCCCTGTGCATCACGGGTTACGGCGGTCGTGGCTACAACAGCGCCAACAGGCAGGGCGGCATAGAGATGCGGAAAAAGCTGCCCCCCGCGTGATGGCTCCCAGCGCACTGCCGCCGGGTCGAGCAGGCCCAGATCGACCGCAAGCAGCACAAGGCCGCTCTGGCCTGCAAAATGCTTTTCAAGCGTGCCATGCACCTGCGGCCCTGTGGAGAAATGGATGAAACCATCAGCCACATCAGCAGGCGAGCCTTTGAACAGGCCCGCGCGGGCGAATGCTTCATGCTCGGGGGCGGTCAGGATTTTATAGACGATATGCTCTGTCATCACATTCTGGTCCGGTCAGGGGAGAGCGAAGCATAGGGCAGCGCGCCGCCAGTGGAAACATGCTGGCCGCCATAATACCTGCCCGCACGCAACGCGAGCAGGGCCACCCCGGCCAGCCCCGCGCTCCACGCCAGAACCGCGTAGGGGCCCGCACCGGACAGAACCACCCCGCCACACAGCGCGCCCGCGCCGATGCCGCTATTAAAGCCCGTGACACAGAACGAACAGGCGGCCTCGCGCTGATGGGGCGCCAGTTCAATGGCATAGCTTTGCGGGCCAAGATTGATCAGGGCGGCAATGATGCCCCATGCCGCCATGTCCACCCATGCCAGCCATGATGCCCAGCCTGAGGCGACCAGCAGCACATGGCTTGACATCAGGGCGACCATGGCCATGCCAATCGTGCGCCCCGCCGACCAGGGCAGGTGGCCGCCCAGCCAGTTGCCCCCGATCCCCACCACGCCATAGATCAGCAGCAATAGTGGTATAAGCCGCTCTGGCGCATGTGGTATGGCTGACAGAAGCGGAATGATATAGGTATAGGCCGTGAAATGGGCACTGACCACAAGCATGGTCAGCACGGCGATGTAACGCAGCACCGGCTGGCGCAGCAGGGCTGGAAGATCAAGATGCCTGCGCTGCGAGGGCAGGGGCGGCAGCAATGCCAGAACACCCCCCATGACGGCCAGCGCCGCAATGCCGCACGCCATGAATGCCGCCCGCCAGCCCAGCCACTGCCCGATGGCCGCAGCCATGGGAATGCCGCCCGCAAACCCCACCGCAACCCCTGTAAAGGCCCATGCCGTGGCACGCGCCACCGGCATATGCGGCGCGAGGCGGACGGCAACGCCCGCTATGGTCGACCAGAAAATGCCATGACCGAGTGCCAGTGCAACCCGCATCGCCGCCATGAGCGCGTAATTCGTGACAAAGGCGCAGGCGATATCCATCACCCCCGCCAGCCCCAGCAGTGCCGCCATGAGCATGCGCCGGTCCAGCCCCGAGGTCAGCAACGTGAGCGGGATGGCCGTCAGCGCCACCAGCCAGGCATAGCCCGTGACCAGCAGCCCGATGCGACCGGGCGAGACATGCAGGCCGGCCGCCATGTCCGTCAGCAGCCCTATTGGCAGCACCTCGGTCACCAGCCAGACAAACGCCCCCATCGAGAGCATGATGATACGCATCATAAACGCATTTACCCCCGGCACGCCGCCTGCGCGCAGGCACAGCGGAACCGGGCCGCTTTAATGCCATATCCGCAGGACGAAAAGGGGAGAATGCGCATAATTACGGGCAGAATGCAAAATCGGTCTGGTCATCGCGGTGCCAAGGGAGCACCGTGGGATCAATCAACCACCAGTGCGTATGAATAGTATGGAAAGGTTCGCATGATGACGCCGCTCCCTGGTAATGACACGGGGCCCGCCGTACTGCATTTTCCGCGCCGGGCCATTCTGCCGGCAGGGGAAGCATCGGATTACCTGGGTATCCGCCCCCGCCACCTGCGCGCCATGCGCCTGCTGCGCTGCGGGCCAAAAACCATCACCATCAACCGCGAGACGCTCTATACCGAAGAAGACCTGCGCAACTTTCGCCAGGGATTGCTCAATATGGTGGGCGTTACAGAAAACGGCGGGCTATACCGCGAACTCAAGCCAGGTGAACGGACCACCGCAACTGAGGGCGATCCGCTGATCGTGCTCCTGTCGCGACATATCATCCGCCGCAAGGCCACGCTGGTGGGCCTGTGGAGCATGATGGCGATGGGCATCGGCATTGATCTGATCCTATTCTGAACAGACCGGAGCGCCAGCAGCAGATGCCCGCGCGTACGGAGCCAGCATATCGGGAATAAAAAAAGGGGGCTCCATCCGGAACCCCCTTTTTTGACACATGGTGTCAGGCGCGCAGATTACTGCTGGCCGTGATCGCCGTGCTCATGGTCGCCATGCTCACCACCGTGGTCACGGTCGCCATGCTCGCCACCCTGGCCGTTCTGGTCATGACCGCCGCGATGGCCACGGTCGCCATGCTCGCCACCCTGGCCGTTCTGGTCATGACCGCCGCGATGGCCACGGTGCTCGCCATGGTGCTGCTCGTTGTTGTCATCCGCATGAGCAGCGACGGGCAGGGCCAGGCCGAGGGCCGCAGCAAAAAGCAGTGCTTTTTTCATGTAATTTATTCCTTCCTAACGAACTGATTTTTGCAAATCAGATATTGCCTTATAAAATAACGGCCCGATGATATAAAGGGCATAGCGCTATTTCATTTGTAACCGAATGCATCACTTATATCGCTGAAGGTCAATACCTGAATTTTGCGTGAGGCTGCCATGCATTTCAGGCATCATCATACAGGAAGCCTTCATCGGATACCGTCTGCACACCATCGTGCGGGCGGGCATAGCCGCGCCTGCTTCGCCAAGCGCGCAGCAGGGCTTCACGCCATTCTTCATGCGGCTCTTTACGGGGTTTGGGGGTGGAATCGGACTGTATGTTCATGATCCGGAAACCTCTGAAAAAGCCCGCCAAAGCGCAGGCAGGGATGCTTAACAAATATGGAACATCATAAGTGTGACGATTGTATGAATCCTGTTTTGCAAGGCTGCGGCTTTTTTTCCTCATGCACGTGGTTCAGATCAGTCTGCTGATGGTATTATTAGGAATCTATTCTTTTGCGCACCAGGGATCAGGTCTGCTACGTGGCAATAATCATGTAATGCCGGAAAACTGCCAGGACCGGTCGAATCACGAGGGTCATGCCGCCATATGGCCTGAGCGGCGCGCATCCTTCTGGCCCTGCCGGAGCATCCATGGTCTTGTAAGATTCACAAAACGCCAGGGGGCATGAGCGTGCCCGCCCGCATGATAAAGGAAAACCAACCATGCAGATTGATCTGACAGGCCGGACGGCCATTGTAACAGGCTCAACCGGCGGGATCGGCCTGGCCATTGCCAGGGGGCTGGCTGCGAGCGGTGCGCATGTCATCGTCAACGGGCGCCGCCCGGCAGCGGTAGCGGAGGCGATCAAGGCCCTTTCCGCACTGGGCAAGGGCAGCGTAGCGGGCTTTACAGGCGATCTGGGCACGGCGGAAGGCTGTGCCGCGCTGATGGCGGCCCACCCGCAATGTGATATCCTGATCAACAATCTGGGCATTTTTGAGCCGAAAGATTTTTTTGAAACCCCGGATGCCGACTGGACCCGTTTTTTCGAGGTCAATGTCATGTCTGGCGTGCGGCTTTCACGGGCCTATCTGCCGGGCATGCAGGCGCGTGACTGGGGGCGTGTGGTATTCATTTCATCGGAATCGGCGTTCAACATTCCGGTCGAGATGATCCATTACGGCTTCAGCAAGACCGCGCAGGTCAGCATCGCGCGCGGCCTGGCGGAGCGGATGGCGGGCACCAATGTAACCGTGAATTCCGTGCTGCCTGGGCCGACCCTGTCGGAAGGGCTGGCGGAAATGCTCAGGCCCGAGCAGGAAAAAACCGGCAGGACGATGGAGGAAGTGGCGGCAGAATTCGTGATGCAGCATCGTCCGTCCTCCATCATCCGCCGCGCAGCAGGCGTGGATGAGGTGGCGAACATGGTGGTTTACCTGTCCTCGCCGCAGGCATCGGCCACGACGGGGGCGGCCGTGCGCGTTGATGGCGGCGTGCTGAGCACGATCTGAACTCGCCAGCCCTGTGCGCGTGCGTCCCGTGCCGGTCATGGCCGGGGCGTGCCGCGGCCCCTCCATGACCATGCGGATTGCTGGTAGGAGAAAGGGGTCTGTCCATTTCCATGCCGCAGGGATTTTTCATGTCCACCACCGTTCTTTACTCACCAGACGACGTGCGTGCCGCAGGGAGCAACGTGCTCCTGATTGACGTGCGCGACCCCAAGGATTTCGCGGCAGGCCACATTCCCGGTGCCGTCAACATGCCGGACATTTTTACCTATCTGGCCGAAACCTCGCATGAAGGGCTGCACAAGCTGCAGCAGACCTTTGCCACCCTTTTTGCCGATTACGGGCTGGATGGCACCAGAACCGCCATCGTTTATGAAGATGCCCTGCACACCCGCTACGGCGCGTCCTGCCGGGGCTACTGGATCCTGCGTTATCTGGGTTACCCGAAAGTGGGCATTCTTGACGGTGGGCTGAGCGCGTGGCGCAGGGAAGGGGGCACGCTGACAACCGATGTCACCCGCCCCGCACGCACCGACTTCCCCCTGCGGCCCGATGCCAGCCTCATGGCAACGCAGGCCGACGTGCGGGCGGCGCTGGGTTCTGCCACCATCAAGCTGCTTGATAACCGCGACCGGGTGGAGTGGCTGGCTGAAAGTTCATCGCCCTACGGGGTTGATTTCGCGCCGCGCAAGGGCCGTATTCCCGGTGCCGTGTGGATCGAATGGTATGACTTCATGAAGGTGACCGACAACCACGCGGCCTTCCGCACGCCTGATGAAATCCGCGCACTCGCCGCCACGCGCAACCTGCATCCTGATGATGACATCATTATCTACTGCTTCAAGGGTGCACGTGCCGCCAATACCTATGTGGCGCTGGCTTCGGCCGGGTTCAGCAGGCTGCGCATCTACATGGGGTCGTGGAACGAGTGGTCACGCAACCCGGCGCTGCCGATTGAAGGCGGGCTGCCAAAAGCCGCCGCACCCTATAACGGCGCCTGAGGGAAGAAATAAGCGGACTTTTGCGCCTGTCGTGGCGTGAAAGTCCTCTGCGCGCGGAGCGGCCTTACGATCCTTTTGCCGCTTCTCCCTGCCGGGCATGACTGGCCATGATGTCCCTGGTCATGGCCTCGACCTGCCGCGTCAGGCGGGAAAGCTGCCGGGTACGGTCATGCACCAGGGCAAGCGTGAGATGGGGCACCTGCCCGCCCGCAAGCGGCACGAAAGCGAGCTCCCCGCGCAGGACCTCGGCCATGACATCGAGCGAACTGAGAAAACAGATCCCGATCCCCGCCGCCACCAGAGAAAGCATCATCTGCACATTGTTCGCCCGTGCCGCCACAGGCGGGCTGATGCGCCCGCTTTGCTGCAGCCTGTCAAACACGGCGGCAATGGCAAGCGGTTGTTCAGGCATGATGACAGGATAGTCCATGCACTGCGCCAGCCTGACCGAACTTTCCCGTGCCAGCGGGTGCGTGGGCGGGCACACGAAGCCGAGCGGGAAAGTCATGCGGTGCAAGACCACGATGTCGCGCATGTCATCGGGGTCCAGCACAAGGGCCAGGTCTCCTTCACCAGACAGGAGGGCCTGGCAGATCCATTTATTGTCACGGATGTTCACATTCAGCACCACGCCGGGATGGCTGGCCTTCATGCCTGCTACAAGTTGCGGCATGAAAGCGCGTGACAGGGCCTCAGGCGCCAGCAGGTCAACCTGCCCGCGCCGGATGCCCTTCAGGTCATCGATCTGGCGGGTCAGGTCATCCAGATCCTTCACCCAGCGGCGGGCGCAGGCGTAAAGCAGCTCGCCTGCCGCTGTCAGCCGCATGCCGGTGGGCAGGCGCTCGAACAGGGGGGTCTGCAATTCCTTTTCGCCCAGCAGGATGTGCCGGTTGATGGCTGAACCCGCGATGTGCAGTTCCTCTGCCGCGCGACGGATGGACTTATGGCGCGCAACCGCCAGGAAATAGACCAGAAAGCGCGAAAAGGGGTGCATGCGTTCTCATTTTGAGAATGGGAAAGGCTCAATTATGATATATCTGAGAGCATGCTGCATGTGAAATGATCTTTCTGAAAGCCGCCAGAGCCTTTCCGGCCCGTTCAGGAGACCCCCCACCATGACCCTCGCCGCTGCCACCCCCTCCTTGCCCCGCAACATGACATTTGATGCCGATGACTGGCTGATCCTGGCCCGTTGCTGGCACCCGGTCGCCCTGGTGCGTGACCTGGGCACGCAACCGATGGGCGTGACCCTGCTTGATGCCCCGCTGGTGCTCTACCGCACGGGCGATGCCATTGTGGTGGCTGATGACCTGTGCCCGCATCGCGGCGTGCCGTTAAGCATGGGCAAGGGCGACGGGCAAAGCGTAGCCTGCGCCTATCACGGCTTCCGCTTTGGCCAGCAGGGGCGGTGCGTCAAGGTGCCTGCCCACCCGGACAACGCCATTCCCGGCAAGCTGAACCTGCGCACCTACCCCGCCGTGGAGCGGTACGGCCTGATCTGGACCTGCCTGCGCCCTGATGAGGGGCTGCCGGTCATTCCGCCCATGCCACACTGGGATGACCCGGCCTATCAGCAGATCAATTGCCCCTTTATCGACATTGCCGGTTTTGCCGGGCGGCAGGTGGAAGGCTTCATTGATGTGGCCCACTTCGCCTTCGTGCATACCGACACCTTTGCCGACCCCGAAAACCCCGTGGTGCCGCCTTACAAGACGCACCTCACGCCCGATGGGTTCGAGGCGGAATACCGCAGCAGCGTGGGCAACTACCCCATTGGCAAGACTGATCGGGGGCGCCCCGGCTTTGAATGGCTGCGCCACTTCCGGGTGCATGTGCCCTTTACCGCCACGCTGGAAATCCACTTCCCCGATAACGGGCGGCTGGTCATCATGAATGCGGCCTCACCCGTATCAGCGCGGCAGACACGCATGTTCGCGCCGATGTGCCGCAACTTCGACAAGGAACTGCCGCTGCAGGATGTCTATGACTTCAACCTGCGCGTCTTCGAGGAAGACCGTGCGCTTGTCGAGGCCCAGAAGCCCGAGAACCTGCCGCTCGACCCCACGCTTGAGGCCCATGTCATGGCCGATCGCAGTTCCATTGCCTATCGTCGTGCCCTACGCACGATGGGGCTGAGCCAGTTTTTCACGGCATAGCGTCATGTCAGCACTTTTTCCTGTTATCGTGCATGACGTCATGCCCGAGGGCGCGGACTGTGTCCGCCTGCGGCTGGCAGCCGCGCCGGGGCAGGGGGCGCTGCCCCGCTTCGCCCCCGGCGCGCATGTGGATGTCCTGACCCCTGTGGGGCTGGTGCGCCAGTATTCGCTGTGTGGCGATGCGGATGATCCCGGTTTTTATGAACTGTGCATCAAGCGTGAAGCAGCCTCACGCGGGGGATCGGAGTCCCTGTGCAGCACCGTGGAGAAGGGGATGGAACTGCACATCTCGCCACCCCGCAACGCCTTCACGCTCCCGGCTGCGCAACATTATGTGCTGATTGCAGGCGGGATCGGGATTACGCCACTGCTGTCCATGATGGCGCGGCTGCAGCGTCAGGGTGCGGACTGGACCTTGCACTATTACACACGCACGCCCGATCAGGCGCCATTCAGGGACCGGTTGCTTGCCGCTCCCTATATGGGCCGCGTGCACATGGCCAGAAGCCTCAAGCAGGGCTATCCCGCAGCACTGTCCCGCCCTGACACCGATACGGCCATCATGCTGTGTGGGCCGGATGGCTTCATGCAGGCGGTCTCCTCCCATGCCATTGCCGCAGGCTGGAAGCCTGCGCAGGTCCATACGGAATATTTCCGCCCTACGGAAATGGTAACTGACGATGATGAGCAGGCATTCAAGGTCGTGCTGGCCCGCTCCGGGCGCAGCATAACCGTGCCACCTGGCCAGAGTATTGCCGGTGCCCTGATGGCGGCAGGCATCGCGGTCAGCCTCTCGTGTGAACAGGGCATGTGCGGGGCCTGTGTCGTGCCGCTGCTGGCCGGGGAAGGCGCGCACCGTGACATGGTGCTGAGCGAGGAGGAACAGGCCTGCAGCATTGCCCTGTGCTGCTCACGCGCCCGCACGCCCTCCATCACTCTGGACCTGTAACAGTCATACTTCCGGTGCGCGTGATTTGTTTAATGATATGAATGATAAATAATTTTCTGGTAAATATTTTTCAGAATCTGTTGAGAATTGAATTTTCTCAAGGGTCCTGATGTGATTCAGGACAAGAAACACAAAATGTCATCCAGACCCCACGTAAGGGGACAGGAAACAAACGGCTCATAGGAAAATCAGAAAGGCTGGCCTGAATTTGAGAATTTTGTAATTACTGACAACATGGGCTGTGAGGGGCATTACATCAACAACATTGACATCATACATGCTCTCATGACAAAGCCGTGTTATTAAAGTCAGGGGAATGACGTATGCCGAGCGATAAAGCTGCCGCACAGACACGGCAACGCATTATTGAAAGCTTTGTCGCCCTTATTGAAGAGCGCGATGATGTCACGGTCCCCACGGCCCATATTGCAGAACGCGCCAACCTTTCCGTAAGGACTATCTATAAGTATTTTTCCTGCCGTGATGCCCTGTTGCGGGCGACGGGTGAATGGCTGAATACGCAGGTATTCGGCTTTGCGTTGGGCACGGACGCGGATGATCTGGTACAGGGCTTCCGCATCGCGGCGGCGCGGTTTGACGAGCACCCGAATCTTTCCCGCATTCTTGCCCTGACACGGGTCGGGCGTTCAATGCGGATCAAGTTTCGCAATGAACTTCTCGTCCGTCGGCGCAGAACGCTATGGCGCGATACGCCAGACGTGCCCGCCGCCGATCGACGCCGGGCAGAAGCCGTAATTGCCTGCCTGGACAATGTCCTGTCGTGGCTGACGCTCCGCGAGGAGTTCGATATGAACGGCAGCGAGGCAGGCGCCGCCATAAGCTGGGCCATAGAAGTGATTCTGCGTGAAACTCGTGCCATGACCCCTTCAGAACCGCCTTCCCAGCCCTGATTCCCACTCCGCTCCAGTCCGCAGTTCATCGGGGCAGGGCGCTGATCAGTCCTTCCGGCTACTTTCTTCTTCGCCCGGTTCGGCATCAAGCGCGCGGGCCAGATCGCCTCTGATGAAGGCATCAAGAATATCACCGAGAAAAGCGGCCATGCTTTCACGCGGGTTATCACCATCAAAAAGAGGTCCGTTGGGCGCTTTTATGACGAACAGGTTGAGGCCATCGTGTGGAAAGTACGCTAAACAACGTTTAGCATGAACAGTAGAAGAACGTCTGGGTAGCGTGATCTTGCCTGAGGGCAAGCCGCTGTTTCTTTGTTGAACAACGGCAAGCAGCACGGAA
>NZ_JAPIVJ010000089.1:0-885 GCF_054182245.1 Komagataeibacter sp. NFXK3 | reverse complement strand
GCCATATTTCGCGCGCCACCGGTAAAACGTGGCGTTGCTAATCCCATGCTCCCGGCACAGGTCAGGAACCGGGACACCGCCCTCAGCCTGGCGGATCACACCCATGATCTGGGCGTCAGTAAAGCGATCACTCTCCATCAGAATCTCCTCAATTCTAAAGCGATCACTCTCCATCAGAATCTCCTCAATTCTTACGCTGAGAAAATTCTCATTCAAAAGTCACTCTTTTTATGGGGGGATTACCCGGCTTCTGTTGTTTCCAGCCTGTCCTTCATGGCAAGCCGCCAGGGTTCGGTTATCCGGCGTGGCTCCGTGTTTTCAGGAGGTGGCCGGAAATCATATGGCCTGCGGGCACAGGGACGTCCGATGGCGACCAGCGGATCAATGCCTTTTTTCCGCAGGTCCCGGACCGCCTGCCCGCTGGCGTAACCGGTGTCGGCGAGCACTGTCTTTGGGAGACCGATCGTGTGTTCCATCGACAGCACGGTGCTGGCAAAGGACGGCGCATCCGCTGACGTGGCGACAACGTCGGTTGTCACGATCAACTGACTGCCTTCGGCGCAGACCACGGCCTGGGCATTGTAAGCCTGCCGGAATTCATGGGCGTCCGAGCGCCGCATGAGGCGGCTGTCGGGATCGGTCAGACTGATCTGCCGGTCGGGTGGTGGTTCATCATCGGGCGGTTTGGGCGCCCGGCCGCGACGCCCTGTTTTTGCGTCATACACCGCCTTCTTTTTCTCGTATGCCGATCGCGCCGCTCTGCTTCCAGCCGGGCGCAGGCTTCGTCCAGCTTCGCTTTCAGTGTTTCCCGTCGGGCAAGCGCTTCCGGCAATGCCTGCGGATCGCTGTCTGTGGCATCTGCGTGCTCCGCCTGGTCCATCAGTT
>NZ_JAPIVJ010000088.1:0-922 GCF_054182245.1 Komagataeibacter sp. NFXK3 | reverse complement strand
CCATCATGGGCGTGTCCTCAGGATATCATACCGGCTGCAGTCAGCCACAGGAGCATGATGCAGGACCAGAGGTTCGGGAAGGGCAGGCAGGACGGGATTTGTGGCTTCATCCCGGCGTGACAGGATGTTGAGAATGACATCAACGGAATGCATGCCATCTTCCAGGGCCTCCCGGCAGGCCTGATCCACGCAGGTCAGGCCATGCTCGTTCACGGCAACCAGAAGACGTACGACCTGTCTGTCGCCACCTGGCCTGTCAGCCAGTCGCCTGCGGATCCGTTCAATGGAGACGGGCAGGATCCAGTCCCGGAATGGAGCGCCATTGCGCAGGGCACCCGGCTTGCGCTCCAGCACCCCGATATAATGCCATGGATCATAAACCGTCCGGTCCCGCTCGAACGAGCGGGCATGGACCCCAACCGTCCGGCCATCCTGCCGGATTTCGATGCGCCCGGCATAGGCCCTGAGTTCCACAGGGCGACCAACCGCGCTGCTGGAGACGGAATACCGGTTGTTGTCAAAGCGGACCAGGCAGGTTTTCGTGACGGATGCCATGCGGGCATGGAACCCGTCAAAGGAACCGGCATAAGGAACCAGAGCCGCGCGCTCGGCCAGGAACATCTCCCACACCGTTTTCTCCGGGACATCCGGATGGGCATGCGTTCTGGCCAGCTGGATGCATCGATCCACAAGCCATCCATTGAGTTCCTCGTAGTCACGGAACTTCAGACGCGGGGAGAACACGCGTCCACGCGCATATTTCACCTGGCTTTCAACCTGGCCTTTCTCCCATCCTGCCGCCGGCGTGCAGGCCTGTGGTTCAACCAGATAATGGGCGCACATCTGTAAAAAACGCCGGTTATAGTCCCGCGCCCGGCCAACAAAAACCGTTTCCACCGCAGTCTTCATATTATCGTAAATG
>NZ_JAPIVJ010000087.1:0-926 GCF_054182245.1 Komagataeibacter sp. NFXK3 | reverse complement strand
GGCGGAATGTTCGGGAATGGTTTGCAGCCCGCAACCAGTTCGCCATAATGTTCGGCGAGCGCTTCGCCGCTTGAGTATCTGAAAACCCATGGGCCAGGCCAGATACACAGACTTCAGGACACTCCCGGTTTCACCCACCACCCATAACCGTAACAGACTGTTATCAATCGTTTTTTCATAGGTTTTTTAGTGCTTAACTCTCTTACACTATATATTTTAACAAAATTCTTAACAAAAAAGGCACCGCCTCTTGGGGGCTACGCCCCCGCCGGCTCGCGGCCTACGGCCGCCCCGATCGCGCTTCGCGCGATCTCCCACCCGGCATCCCCCTGCTCGCCCTTCCAGGGCTGCGCTAAACGGACATGCCTACGGCGCAAAATCATAATCTGACGATGCATTCCCGCATCGTCTCTCCACCAGCACCCTCCTCTCCCGCGTCGGCGCCTTCGGCGCCCTACGGGGCTCCCGCTCCGCGCTCGCCCAACGCCTGCAACACCAGAAGAACCGGGCAAGACCGTAATCTGCTCAAGACGCACCGGTATTCAGGCGATCATTCAGCAGCTCACGTGTCGCAGCATGCCCACCAGACGCCACAGGATGGCCGTACAGGCGTTATTGTGTGTGGCGGCTAGTTGGGTTGGCAATAACGGGAATTGCGCTTTGTGCGGCCTCCCATGGCGCTCTGCTGGCTTTATCAGGAATTGATGGGCTGTCCATTTCTGTCTGACCGTCCAGATATCCTCCTCCTGACTTTCAGTGGGATAGTTCTGATTGAAAAACCCAAGCGTTAGGGATATGATGCATTATGCCGACGCTTCTACGCATCAATGGATTTCGTGTCGTGATTTACACGGCAGATCATGTGCCAATGCACGTTCACGTCATAAGCGCGGATGGAGAAGCGGTGATTGAAATTGGCAGGAAAG
>NZ_JAPIVJ010000086.1:0-946 GCF_054182245.1 Komagataeibacter sp. NFXK3 | reverse complement strand
CCAAATAACCTATCAGCCAGCATCGAGGGCATTACCGGAGATAGGATCGAACGAGTGACACCACATTCTCGATCGAACCACTGGCAGCATCACGATCACCGGCACACTCAACAAATTCTTCCCGCAGATGGCTTTCGAGGACACCGGCCATTAATCCGTTGATCGCTCCCCGGATAGCCGCAACCTGTTGCAGTACCGGACCGCAATCAGCCCCCTTCTCCAGAGCCTGTTCCAGCGCATCAAGTTGCCCGCGAATACGGCGCACGCGGGTCAGAACGCGCTTTTTCTCAGCTGGTGTGTGCGGCACGAAACGTTTACTCCGAATATACTGCCCTTGAGTATCCTTTCATACTATGGGGCAGTATGACAAGGATATAAGGATGTGCTTGTCATATGATCCGATCAAAAGTCCGTATCGCCGAAATTTTCACCGTAACGTCCATGGGGGGACTGCCTGTGTCTTGGAATCATTCAATAGGTGTAATCAGTGAAATCCAGACAAGCTCTACAACGAGGCTTTGAAGCGCTGATGTCCGCTATTTGACAAATAATCTTGTGGTCCAAACGACCGAGATGTAGGCGGAAGCAGACCCGTGCGTTGATAAACATGCGGTCGCGTTTTGTCTCCTAATTATGGGCTTTTTTCGCATCAATAAGGGACCTTCCCATAATTAAGGGTATCACTAACATGCTGAAATATAAGAATATTGACTAACATAATTAAGGTATTTCGACATTTGTCGAAAACCAGAAGATAATGATAATCCGCAGCTGACTGCCTTTTTTGTCGACGCAAAAACCACTTAATCGCGATAAAAATGGAGGGATCGAAGAACCGTTGATTGATGTGCTTGGCGGGTAATTTCTGGCTTTTGGCGATTTGATTGACGGTTTTTGCGATGGCATCCGGTCTGCGTTTTGAGCAGATTGGGAGCTGTTACCGGCT
>NZ_JAPIVJ010000085.1:0-953 GCF_054182245.1 Komagataeibacter sp. NFXK3 | reverse complement strand
CTGACTCATCTGTGAAGTGACGCGAAGGGCCTGTTCTGATTCTGTCGTGAGAGGGAGGATCGGGAATGGCTGGTGCGATTGCCTTACGGACGGATTATACGGCTTCTGCGTTACGGCGTCTGGCCTCTCGTACGCGGGATGCGAATGTTGCACGGCGCCTTTTGTCTCTGGCTGCGGTGCGCGACGGTGCCAGCCGGGGCGAAGCGGCGCGGATCGGCGGGATGGACCGGCAAACCCTGCGGGACTGGGTGCACCGGTTCAATGCTGCGGGGCCGGATGGCTTGCACGATCAGTGGCGCAACGGGTCGGTCTGCCGCCTGACAGCGGACCAACTGGCAGAATTATCGGCGCTGGTCACGACAGGGCCTGACCGTGCCCGGGACGGCGTGGTGCGCTGGCGTCGGGTCGATCTTCAGCGGGTCATCGAAGAGCGTTTTGGCGTCTCCTATCACGAACGCCATGTCTCCGCCCTGTTGAAGCGGCTTGGGTTCAGCCACGTCAGCGCGCGTCCGCGTCACCCCGGACAGGATCCGTCCGTCATGGACGCGTTTAAAAAAACTTCCCCACGATCCTGAACGCCCATACCGGGCATCTGCCCAGAGGCAGGCGGATTGAACTCTGGTGGCAGGACGAGGCCCGCATCGGGCAGAAAAACGGTCTTGTCCGGCAATGGGCGCGGCGTGGCACCCGACCACGCCAGCCTGCCGATCAACGCTATGAGAATGCCTGGCTGTTCGGCGCCATCTGCCCCGCACTCGGCAAGGCGGCAGGCCTGGTGTTGCCGTTTACCGGCACGGCCAGCATGCAACTGCATATCGAGGAAATCTCACGCTGCGTCGCACGCGGAGCGCATGCCGTCGTCCTGCTCGATCGTGCCGGCTGGCATACGACACCCAAACTCAGACTGCCGCGCAACGTCAGCCTGATCTTCCTGCCGTCCCGCGCGCCCGAAC
>NZ_JAPIVJ010000084.1:0-954 GCF_054182245.1 Komagataeibacter sp. NFXK3 | reverse complement strand
GCTCGCCAAAGATTGGGAACAATCCATTGCGTCCTCAACCGCATGGACATTGATCGCCTCGATCCGCATGCTCACACGACGGACAGCAAGGCATTGTCAAGCTTGAAAAACTTTCGGATCGGGCTCTTAGACTGCGACCTAATTCGACCTCTCGGTTGTTAGTTTTCAGGGCTTCAGTCTGTAAATACAGCATGATTAGACGAGCCTTGGAGCCGTATGGAACTCCAACGTAAACGGGTTGGCCTGACGGTGATGCCTTTCGACCAGGCTCTACAACCATTGTTACTCTGTCAGTCGTAACTTGCCATGCAGCGTCATCAGAGAGTCTTTTATGCGGTAAACCTACATGAGTAAAACCGCTGTAGAGAAAGCCAATCGAGCTTTCTTCCATCGCCATATACTCTGAGGCGATTTTGATGACGCGACGGTCATAATCGAAGGACAGAGCGCCTTGGCGGCCTTCGTTCTCGATAAGGTCATGGATAGTTCCCATGACGTGACTTTTACACCGTTGAGGCAGTTTGTCTCCGGGAACTTTAGCGACACCCCTGCTATTAGAAAAAGATATTAGGAATTAGTTATTAGTATGTGCCGCTAAAGTTCTCGGGATAAGGCTTTTTTCTGGAGTCTTGGGTCGCCAGAGTTCCCAAATTTCGCCGCTAGAGTTCTCAATCTGTCGCTAGAGTCCTCAATAGCCGCTAAAGTTCTCGGGAACGAATGTGTCGCTAGAGTCCCCATACTGGTCGTCAAAGCGGGAACTCTGGCGACATTCCAAGCGAATCGAAGTAGTGAAATTCCAGACGGGAGGCAAAGGAGAAACTCGGTTCCTCTAAGTGTCTGACCGAAAATGAGTTGAGTGATTTCAGTGGATTATGATTCATGGGTTTGCGATAACCTGATGAGATCAAGATGGCCTGGACTGAAATCACCCGCGCGCAGTATCGCCGGGACGAC
>NZ_JAPIVJ010000083.1:0-986 GCF_054182245.1 Komagataeibacter sp. NFXK3 | reverse complement strand
CGATGCTCGTCCAGAAGGCGTACGGCGCGCTCACGGAACTCAGGCGAATATCGCGATGTCTTCTTCTTCTCTACCATAGGGCTCATCCTCCGAGAGTTTTACTCTCCGGTAAACCCGGGGCAGTTCATTACCGCGACGGCGCGTTCACCGGCACCGAACGCTGGACCGCTATCGTCTCCATCGTTCTGCGCACGCCGCGTGACGCCGACCATCTTCGGAAAAATCCCCTCGGAATCTACGTCTCCGCCATCAACTGGTCGAAGGAGCTGGGCCAATGATCCGTCGTGCTCTCCCGCTGCTGGTCCTGCCTCTGGCCGGATGCGCGCAGCATTACCATCCGCCCGTCATCCGTTACGATGACGCTGTTCAGGCGACACGTCTGCCGGACCCGCCGAAACCGGTGCAGGTGGTGGAAGTCCCCAGACTGCTTCCCCTGCCGGGGCAACTCAAGCCGCTGTCTTCGCGACGCACGGCCCATCCGGCCCCCGAGGTTGCCGACCCGACCGCGCGTGTGACTCAGGCCAATATGGCGGCGCGCATTCAGCCCACGCGGGCAGACTTCATCAATGCGGTGCAGGTCTATCCTTATTCTCCCGGTGCGCTTTATCAGGTCTACACCTCGCCGGGTGAAATCACCGACATCATGCTCCAGCAGGGTGAGAAGCTAGTGGGAACCGGACCTGTGGCGGCAGGTGACACGGTGCGCTGGATCATCGGTGATACCGAGAGCGGGGCAGGGGCAACAAAACGCATCCATATCCTGGTCAAGCCGACGCGCCCAGATCTGACCACCAATCTGATCGTCAATACCGACCGGCGGACCTATCTGGCGGAACTGCGCTCCACGCCCGCGACTTACATGGCATCGGTGTCGTGGGACTATCCCGAGGATGACCTGATTGCCCTGCATCGGCAGGACAATGCGGCCGATGATGCTGCCCCCGTGGACGCGGGGCTGAATCTTGATACCCTGAATTTCCGCTATG
>NZ_JAPIVJ010000082.1:0-989 GCF_054182245.1 Komagataeibacter sp. NFXK3 | reverse complement strand
CTGGAACGCCTGGAGTATGTACGATCCCTGAACCTCGACAGCGCTCGCGCCACGACCATACCGCGTGTGGCCTTTGACCGTTTGAGCGAAGAAGCTGCCCGGATTACGCCCCAGCATCTGGCCGAGCTTCGGTCATCCCGTCGTTACGCCATTCTGGTGGCAGCCGGGGTCCGACTTGAGGAGGTTCTAACCGACGCGACCCTCACAATGATGGACAAACTCCTCGGAAGCATGATGCGCCGTGCCGAGCACCGGATCCGTGACAAAGCGATTGTCACCATGCGATCGTTGCAGGCCCAGCTTCGTCTGCTGACAACCTCCTGCCGTCATCTGATTGAGGCGCGTGATCAGGGTGTTGATTCACTGTCTGCCATTACGGGAATTGACTGGCCCCGCCTCCAGGACGCCATCGGCAGGGCTGAAACCCTGACAGCTCCAGAGACCATTGATCGCACGGCCGAACTGATCAACCGGCATCGCTCTCTTCGTCCTGCCATTGGTCCATTCCTGAACGCGTTCCAGTTTCAGGGTGGTCGCACGGTACAGGGATTACTGAAGGCGGTGCAGATCATTGGAGACCTCTATCGGACCGGTAAACGCCGCTTGCCTGACTCCTGTCCGATCCGTTTCATTCCGCCTTCCTGGCACAGCTTTGTCAGGCCAGAGGGAACAGTCATACGACAGGCCTACGAACTCTGTGTTCTGACCCAGCTGCGCGAGCGTCTGCGTGCCGGAGACATCTGGGTAACGGAAAGTCGCCAATACCGCGCATTCGACACCTACCTTCTTCCGGAAGCCACGTTTGCAGCGATGCGCGCGCAAGGACCGTTGCCTCTGGCGATCAATGCTACGGCTGACACGTTCCTTTCTCAACGGCGTGCAGTGCTGGAAACCGCGCTGAACCGGGTGACGGCTCTTGCCAGGAAGGGCGAGTTGTCACAGGTCCGGCTTGATGCACATGGTCTTGTGATTTCGCCTCTGAAAGCAAT
>NZ_JAPIVJ010000081.1:0-1020 GCF_054182245.1 Komagataeibacter sp. NFXK3 | reverse complement strand
CTAGGTGTTTAGTCCCGGGATTTGATGGTGTGGTATTTTCACGCGAGTGGAAGGAAGCATTATGGGACAGATACGTCATGGCAGCGCCACGAGCACGCACGCCGTGCGAGCAGCAATACAGCGATCGCAGGCTTCGCTCGCGGCGCTGAGCAGGGAGTTCGGGATCAACCCGAAAACAGTTGCAAAATGGCGGAAGCGTCAGACTGTCGAGGATCAGAAGACAGGGCCCAAAGAACCGCGTTCAACGGTTTTGTCCGAGACTGACGAAGCGATGATCGTGGCCTTTCGTCGGCATACCTTACTGCCGTTGGACGATTGCCTTTATGCGTTGCAGGCCACCATTCCGCATCTGACACGCTCAGCGCTGCATCGCTGTCTTCAGCGTCACGGGATTTCACGTCTGCCTGATGTCGAAGGAGACAAGCCAAAACGGCAGCACTTCAAGCGTTATCCGATCGGGTTCTTTCACCTCGATATTGCCGAAGTTCAGACTGCCGAAGGAAAGCTTTATCTTTTCGTCGCCATAGACCGCACGAGCAAGTTTGCAGTGACGCAGCTTGTGGACAAAGCCAACAGACGAACGGCCTGGGAATTTCTCGAATATCTTCTGCGCATCGTCCCTTATCAGGTTCATACCATCCTGACGGACAACGGCATCCAGTTCGCCGAACAGCCCCGTAACCGGGGAACCGCATGGTCACGTTCCATGCGTTTCGACATGATCTGCGAGGCTAACGGGATCGAGCATCGCCTGACAAAACCCAATCACCCCTGGACCAATGGTCAGGTCGAGCGAATGAACCGGACGATCAAGGAAGCAACTGTCAAACGCTTTCATTACGACAGCCATGAGCAGTTGAGGACGCACCTCAATGACTTCATGGCAGCCTATAATTTCGGGCGAAGGCTCAAAACCCTCAACGGTCTCACGCCCTATGAATACATCTGCAAAATATGGACTTCAGAACCAGATCGATTCATCATCAACCCAACCCATCAAATCCCGGGACTAAACACCTA
>NZ_JAPIVJ010000080.1:0-1059 GCF_054182245.1 Komagataeibacter sp. NFXK3 | reverse complement strand
CTAGAGCATAATCCGATCAGTCTGGTTCATATCCAGCGGCGGTGAAGCACGCTGCGGCCTGGCGATGAGAGATATCGTCAATTGCTCCACAGACGGTATTTTGAAGAGCGTCGAGGGTTCGCGGTGCCACCCGTCTGATCCACGCCTTCATTTTGGCGAAGATGTTTTCGATCGGGTTGAAATCAGGACTGTAGGGCGGCAGGAACAACAACCTGGCGCCGACTGCCTCCACAGCCTCGCGGGCAGCGGCTCCTTTATGGGCGGGCAGATTGTCCAGAATGACGACGTCTCCCGGCGACAGGGTTGGAACGAGCACCTTGCGGGTATAGGCGGCAAACCATTCGCCGGTCATTGGGCCGTCCAGCATCATCGGTGCTGTCATGCCGGAGAGGCGCAGCCCGCCGATGAACGTCGTGGTTTTCCAGTGCCCGTGGGGCACGGACATCCGACAGCGCGTGCCCCGTTGTGACCGCCCCCGCAGGCGGGCCATCTTCGTTGAGACGGCTGTTTCGTCGATGAAGATCAGACGGGCCGGATCAAGGTCAGGCTGACTGTCAAACCAGGCCTCGCGCCGCTGTGCGACGTCGGGCCGTGTCTGCTCGCTGGCGTGCGCCGTTTTTTTTGATGGTCATGTCGTGACGGTCGAGACAGCGCCAGATCGTACTCGGCGCAAAGCGGACACCGTGTTCCGCTGCAAGTGTCTCCGCCAGTTCGACAAGGGAAATATCGGCCTTTGTTTCAATCGCGGCCAGCAGGAAGGCTGACCACGCTTCAATCCGGTGAGAACGGCGATCACCGCCCTGTTTAAGCGCATGGTCACGACCGCTGGCCTGCCACTCGGCAACCCAGCGGATAACGCTCGACGAAGACACACCAAAACGAACCGCCGCCGCACGACGGGTCATGCCAGAGGCAACAGCCGCAATCGTGCGGCGGCGAAGGTCAGCAGACAGGGCTCGGGTCATACGGGCCGGCCTCCATACCGGCACATAGTATGAATCAGATTTCGACCAGTATGGGAATCTTAAAATGAACCTATTAGATCAGATTATGCTCTAG
>NZ_JAPIVJ010000008.1:0-189591 GCF_054182245.1 Komagataeibacter sp. NFXK3 | reverse complement strand
AGACCAGTCTCACCCAGTCCAGACCGCCAATTATCATCCCTAAAGACAACAATCGCGCCGCCAGCATATCCCTTCCAGATACTCTCTCTATTCTCTTGTCAAAGAACCCTCAACCCAACAGGGCCGATTAACCTAGCAAATCCACCAAAGAAGCTCAAGAAGTTTCCTCAGCGCCGCCGGTGATTGGGGATATAGGACCCTCATCACATACCGTCAATCAGAAAATCGCACCGGAGATGAAAAAAGTCGCGGCCCCAAACACCCCAATGCGCCAAAAAGCCCGCTAGGACGCCGCTTTCCGGTCCATCAGCATATTTGTCACCGCTGATTTAAATGGCGAAAGGGCATCCGCCACGCGCAGCCCGGCCTGCCTGAGCACGCGGAAAGCGGGTTCATCACGCGTATAAAGTGTGGCGATTCCATTGGTGGCGGCAAACAGGGGGGCAGTTTCCATCCGGTGCCGCCGCTCAAAACGCCGCAGGGCGGACAGGCTGCCCACGGGCTCGCCGCGCGCCATGCCCGCAGCCACTTCCTGCGCCAGCGTCTCCTGCCCTTTCAGCCCGAGGTTGAAGCCATGGGCGGTGATCGGGTGCATGCCCACTGCGGCATCGCCCACCAGTGCAAAGCCTGGCGCTGCAAAACGATGGGCATACACGCCCCGCAATGGATAGGCATGCCGCGTGCTGACCAGCCGCATATTGCCCAACCGCCTGCCCACCCGCTCCATGATCTCGGCATTGAAGGCATCGCGCTCAAGCGTGCGCAGCCGCTCGATCTGCTCGGTCGGCAGTGTCAGCACGATGGACGAGGCCCCGCCATTGACCGGCAGGAGGGCAACGGTCTGCCCCTCGTCAAACCACTGGGTGGCCACATGATGGTGCGGCAGGTCATGCGCCATGCGGCAGACCAGCATGGACCGCCTGAAGTCATGCACGATCGCCCCGATGCGCTGCGAACGCCTGATCTGGGAAAACCGGCCATCAGCCCCCACGGCCAGGCGCGAGGTGATCTCGCCCCCATCATGCACCACGACCATATCCTCCCCGATGCGGCGGATATGGCGGGTGGCGGTGCCACCAAGCAGGCTGATGCCGGGGCGCTGGCTGGCTGCCATATATAAGCCATGGCGGATGCAGTGGTTGGACACCAGATAGCCCAGCGCATCTACGCCCCGGCCCTGCGTATCAAACTGGAGGGGGTGGTTGCCCCGCCCCGTCTCGACCCGCGCCTCGCGCAGGGGCGAGATGGCCACTTCAGGGATATGCGGCCACGCGCCCAGCTCCTTGAGCACCGCAACCGAATGATGGGTCAGCGCGATCTCGCGCCCGTCAAAGCCCGGCTCCGCCCAGGGGGCCTGCGGCGTGCGCTCGAGCACGGCCACGGACAGGCCACGGGCCTCAAGCGACAGGGCGGCGGCAAGCCCTGCCGGGCCGCCACCCATTATGGTGACATCATGATAGGTCATGGCTGGGTTCCTGTCCGTGTGGCCTTCAGGGGTTACGCATCCGCGCCGAACGAGGCGGGCGCGCCGGTCCACCGGGCCACGTAATCATCAACCGGGCGGCGCGTGGGGGCTTTCGCCTGCGCCGTGGGCGTGCCGACAAACAGGAAACCGGCCAGCCTGTGCGGCGCGGGGAAGCCCATCTCGGCAGCGAATTCCGGGTCATGAGCGACATCGCCGCTCACCCACACGCCGCCAAAGCCCGTGGCGTGCAGGGCGTTGAGAATGTTCATGGCGGCAGCTCCCACGGCCAGTTCCTGCTCCAGCAGGGGAATCTTGTTTTCGGGCCGCAGGTGCATGCCCAGCACGATGGTCATCGGCATGGTGGACATGCGCGAGAAACGCTTTTCCACCTTGGCGGGCGCCACATCGGGGTCGAGCCGCTTCATGCTGGCCACCACGCGCTCGGCCAGCTTCACCCGTGCCTCCCCCTGCACGATGGCATAACGCCACGGGCGCAGCTTGCCATGGTCGGGCGCACGCATGGCGGTGGAGAGGATGGCCTCGAGCACGTCACCCGCGGGGGCCGGTTCCGCCAGCGCATCGGTGGAAAACCGTGACAGGAGAAGATCGAGCGATGTCATATGGTCATTCCCTTGATATGAAGACACGCAGCAGCAGGCCAGAAGCCAACGCGCGCGACACCATGCCGCAACCGCCCGGCCCTGCCAATACGCATGCCCGGGCGGCGCGGCGCGGGCGGGATCGGTATGGATTCCGGCCCCGGCCTTCTGTAGAAGGGGGGCATGAACAGCCCGCGCACAGCCACGGTCCATCGCGCCACCAGCGAGACCGACATTACCGTGACCATCAACCTCGATGGCACCGGCCAGACCCGCATCGACACCGGGATCGGCTTCCTTGACCACATGCTGACAGCCCTTGGCCGCCATAGCATGTGCGATCTCGACATTGCCGCCAGAGGCGACCTGCATATCGACTACCACCACACGGTGGAAGATACGGGCATCGCCCTGGGCAAGGCCTTCGCGCAGGCCATTGGCGACAAGCGGGGCATCCGCCGCTACGGCAGCGCCAGCGTACCACTGGACGAGGCGCTGTGCGAGGCGGTGGTGGATATTTCCGGCCGCCCCTTCCTGGCCTGGTCCGTCACCTTCGGGCGCGACAAGATCGGGGAGATGGACACCGAACTGTTCGAGGAATTCTTCCGCGCCTTCGCCATGAGCGCGCTGGTCACGCTGCATGTCATCCAGCGCGCGGGGCATAACTGCCACCACATTGCCGAGGCCGCCTTCAAGGCCCTGGCCCGCGCCCTGCGCACCGCAAGCGAGCCCGACCCGCGCGCGGGTGGCATCATCCCCTCCACCAAGGGCAGCCTGTGACATTCTATTCCGCCCTGCTGCCGCCTGCGGGCAGGCCCGCCGATACGCGGGGCTGGCCGGTGATGGTGGCCTGCCGCATGTCGTGGCTGGTGCTGCTGTGCGGCTGGGGCGGACTGCTGCTGCGGGGGTGTTTCATCAGCGGGCTGCTGGCGGGGGGCGTGAGCATTCTGCTGATGCAGTTCGTGCCGCTGGCCCTTGCCCTGCCCGTGCTGGGCGGGCTGCACCTGTTGCTGGCCCTCAACACGCCGGAAATCCGGCAATGGGAACTGCAACTGCGCGGCTATGCCCCTGCGCCAGGCGTTTATGCGCCGGACCGCAACGCCGCCGTGCTGCGCTGGCTGGAGCATAACCGGCCTGTTCCCCTCCCTTCCCCCGTATCATGAGGCATACCATGCCCGCGCCCGCATCCTCCCGCCCCCGGTCCATCGTGGTGATCGACTATAATGGCGGCAACCTGGCCTCCGCCGCCCGCGCCCTGACACGGGCGGCAGCCGATAGCGGCATCGACGCCACCGTCACCATCACGGCGGACCCGCAGGCCGTCCTGCAGGCCGACCGCATCGTCCTGCCCGGACAGGGCGCGTTTGCCGACTGCGCGGCAGGGCTTGCGGCCCGGCCCGGCCTGCGTGATGCGATTGTTGCGGCAACCGATGGCGGCGTGCCGTTCCTGGGCATATGTGTTGGCATGCAGCTCATGGCCGAGCGCGGGCGCGAGCATGGCGTCACCCCCGGCTTTGGCTGGATTGCGGGGGAAATCGCGCTGATGGAGGCCCCCGGCCTGCGCCTGCCGCAGATGGGCTGGAACGAACTGGCCTTCACCCCCGGCGCCCACCCCCTGACCGAAGGGCTGGCGGCAGGTGCGCATGGCTATTTCGTTCATTCCTTCGCACTGGCGGGCTATGACAGCGCCGACATGGTGGCCACCACCGATTACGGCAGCCCCGTGCCCGCCATCGTGGCGCGCGGCAACCGGGCGGGCACCCAGTTCCACGTGGAAAAAAGCCAGCAGGTCGGGCTGCGCATCCTGTCCAACTTCCTGCGCTGGACACCCGCGCCGGACCCCGCGCCATGACCCGCCAGGCCACCCTTGCCGGCACGCTGCATGCCGAACGCCTGCTCGACAACATGCACGAGGACGACCTGCACGCCCTGTGTGATGCAACCAACGCCGCCATACTCGATGGCGGCGGCTTTGGCTGGCTGGCCCCGCCCCCGCGCGAGACACTGGAGCGTTACTTCCGCGGCGTGCTGCTGGTGCCCGAGCGGCAGATGTTCGTGGCCCGGCTCGATGACATGATCGTGGGCTCCGCCCAGCTCGTGCGCCCGCCGCGCAACAACGAGGCGCAGGCAATGAGCGCTGCCCTCATGCATTTCTACATCGCCCCCTACGCGCGCGGGCTGGGGCTGGGCCGCCTTTTGCTGACCGAGGTGGAAAACTGCGCGCGCAGCATGGGCTACCAGATCATCAACCTCGACGTGCGCGAGACACAGGCCGAGGCCGTGCGGCTGTTCCGCAGCAGCGGCTTCCACCACTGGGGCACCCACCCCAGCTATGCCCGCACCGATGGCCGCACCGTGCGCGGCCTGTTCTTCACCAAGCGCCTGCAGGATAACGAGCGGATCGTGCCCGCCCACCCGCAGGCTGCCTCCACCCCCATCCCTGCAGCAGGACATGCCCCCGTGACCGGACACAGCCTGACCCTCTACCCCGCCATCGACCTCAAGGATGGCACATGCGTGCGCCTGCGCCGTGGCGAGATGGACAACGCCACCGTCTATTCCGATGACCCCGGCGCGCAGGCGCGGGCATGGATCCATGCCGGCTGCTCGTGGCTGCATGTGGTCGACCTCAACGGCGCGTTTGCCGGGCGCTCGGCCAATACCGAGGCCATCGAGGCCATCATCGCCAATGCCTCGGTGCCGGTGCAGCTTGGCGGCGGCCTGCGCGACCTTGAAAGCATCGGCAAATGGCTCAATGCCGGGATCAGCCGCGTGATCCTGGGTTCGATCGCGGTCAAGAACCCCGAGCTGGTGCGCGAGGCATGCCGCCTGTTCCCCGGTCGCATCGTGGCGGGCATTGACGCGCGCAGCGGCCAGGTGGCCACCGAAGGCTGGGCCGAAACATCGGAGATGAAAGCCGTCGATCTCGGCCTGCGCATGCAGGATGCCGGTGTGGCCGCCGTCATCTTCACCGAGATCAGCCGCGACGGCATGCTGACCGGCATCGACATCGAGCAGACCGCCGACATGGCCAATGCGCTCTCCATCCCGGTCATTGCCAGCGGCGGGGTGGGCAACCTGGCCCATCTTGAAGCCCTGCGGGCGGCCACGGCACAGGCGCCGGGCATTGAAGGCGTGATCGTGGGCCGCGCGCTGTATGATGGCCGCATCGACCTTGGTGAAGCCCTGCGGGTCCTGTCCTGATGCTCAAGCTGCGCGTCATTCCCTGCCTGGACGTAAAAAACGGCCGGGTGGTCAAGGGGGTCAACTTCGTCTCGCTGCGCGATGCGGGCGACCCGGTGGAACAGGCCGCCGTGTACGACGCGGCGGGGGCGGATGAACTCACCTTCCTCGACATTACCGCCAGTAACGAAAACCGCGACACCATCCTTGATGTGGTCAGCCGCACGGCCGAGCGCATCTTCCTGCCGCTGACGGTGGGCGGCGGCGTGCGCACCACCGATGACATGCGCCGCCTGCTGCTGGCGGGCGCTGATAAATGCGCCATGAACTCGGCTGCCGTATCACGGCCCGAACTGGTGAGCGAGGCCGCGCAGAAATTCGGCAGCCAGTGCGTGGTGGTCGCCATTGATGCCCGCAGCGACGGGCATGGCGGGTGGGAAGTGTACACCCATGGCGGCCGCACCCCCACCGGGCGCAACGTGATTGACTGGTGCAGGGAAGTGGCGGAACGTGGGGCAGGCGAGATCCTGCTGACCAGCATGGACCGCGATGGCACCGGCAAGGGCTTCGACCTTGACCTGCTGCGGGCGGCGAATGCGGCGGTGCGCATTCCCATCGTGGCCTCGGGCGGGGTCGGCACGCTCGACCATTTTGTCGAAGGCGCGCGCGCGGGTGCGACCGGCCTGCTGGCGGCCAGCGTATTCCACTTCGGGCAGTTCACCATTCCACAGGTCAAGCAGGCGCTGGCGCAAGCGGGCCTGCCGGTCAGACAGACCGCCTGATCCTCCCTTTCCCGCCTATCGGAGCATTGTCATGGCCAAGCCAGAAAAATCCCGCAAGAACGCGCTCGCCAAGGCCGCCCCGGCCAAACCGGCCTCCGGCAAGGCGGCAGCACGCAAGGCCCCTGCCGCGACCATCGAGATCGAGGCCGTAGGCCCCGCGACACCTGATGTGCTCGACCGCCTGTTCGATGTTGTGGAATCGCGCCGGGGCACGGACCCCTCCGTCAGCCATTCCGCCCGCCTCCTTGCCCGGGGCCGGCGCAAGATCGCGCAGAAATTTGGCGAGGAAGCCGTGGAATGCCTGATCGAGGCCGTGGCGGGCAACCGCGAGGAACTGATCAGCGAAAGTGCGGACGTGCTCTACCACCTGATCGTGATGTGGGTGGATGCGGGCGTGAAACCGGCCGAGGTCTGGGCCGAACTGCTGCGCCGTGAAGGCACGAGCGGCGTGGCCGAGAAAGCCGCGCGCCCGCGCGACCCGCTGGCCTGAGCCACCCCAACAGGAGACAAGACCCATGCCCGTAAATGGTACCGGCGCCTATGACCCGCAGAACGTGTTCGCCCGCATCCTGCGCGGGGAACTGCCGTGCAGGAAGGTGTATGAAGATGAATACGCCCTCGCCTTCCATGACATCGCCCCCAAGGCGCCCATCCATGTGCTGGTGATCCCCAAAGGGGCCTATGTTTCCTTTGCCGATTTCAGCGCCGGGGCAAGTGAGGCGGAAATCGCAGGCTTCACCCGGGCGGTGGGCAAGGTCGCGCGTGACCTCGGGCTGGAAGCGCCGGGCTACCGCCTGGTGTCGAACACTGGCATCGAGGGTGGGCAGGAAGTGCCGCACTTCCATGTGCACCTGTTTGGTGGCCGCCCGCTTGGCGCCATGCTGCCGGGCTGAAGCCGGGCAGACAGGGGCGGTTGCCTGATGCCGCCACTCCATGAGCACACGCATGACAGCTTGCAGGGCGCCGCTTTTTTGTAAAAAGGCGGCGTCCTTCGAAGCTTTTTGAAAAAAGCTTCACCAAAAACTTTCTATAATGAACAGTCTTTTACAGGGACTGCAGTTCAAACAGGTCACGATACAGCCCGCCTTCACGCTGCATCAGGGCGGCATGGGTGCCATCCTCGCACACCTGGCCATGGCGGAAGACAATGATGCGGTCCAGCCCCATCACGGTGGAAAGCCGGTGGGCAATGACCAGCACCGTGCGCCCGGCCATGAGGCGCTCCATCGCCTGCTGCACCTGCACTTCGGACTGGGAGTCGAGGCTCGATGTCGCCTCATCCATGATCACGATGCGCGCCTGGCTTAAAAAGGCGCGGGCAATGGCAATGCGCTGGCGCTCGCCCCCCGAGAGCTTGACCCCGCGCTCACCCACCATGGTGGCGTAGCCGCGCGGCAGGCGGTCGATGAAGTCCGCCGCATTGGCCTGCCGGGCAGCGTGGGCGATCTCGGCTGGCGTGGCGTCAGGCCGGCCATAGGCAATGTTCTCGGCCAGCGAGCGATGGAACAGCAGCGGCTCCTGCGGCACGATGGCAATCTGCCCACGCAGGCTGGCCTGCGTCACCGTGGCAATATCCGTGCCATCAATGGTGATGCGCCCGGCCTGCACATCATAAAGCCGTTGCAGCAGCCGCGTGAGCGTGGTCTTGCCCGAACCCGACGGGCCAACAAGCGCCACCCGGCTGCCGGGCGCGATATCAAGGCTGAGGTCATCAAACAGTACCCGCCCGTGCTGGCGCACATAGCCAAAGCGCACATGCTCGAAGCAGATATGTCCTTGCGTTACGCGCAGCGCCGGGGCTCCCGGCCGGTCCGCCACGCCGGGATGCATGGCGAACAGGGCAACGAGTTCCTCCATCTCGTTGACCGAGCGCTGCACGACCGAAATCTGCTGGCCGATATCGCGCAGGTAGCCCTGGATCACGAACATCATGGTCAGCACATAGGCCACATCCCCCGGCCCGGCACGGCCACGCACCCACAACACCGCCACCCCGGCAATCAGCGCCATGCGCATGAGCAGGGCGGCAAGGTTCTGCAAATTGGCGCTGTCGGTGCCGCGCAGCCACGAGCGCACCATGCGCTGCCGCCACCTTCCCGCCACCCAGGCCAGCCGGGCATCCTCGCGCCCCTCCGCCCCGCAGGCCTTGACCACGGCGTTGCACGTCACGGCATCGGACAGGGTGGCCCCCATGCGCGTATCCCACGCATTGGCCAGCCGGGCGGATGGCGCGACATACTGCAGCGTCAGCACGACCGAGAGCCCCACAAGGGCCGCCGCCCCCACCGCCAGCACCAGCCCCATCAGCGCCCAGTGAAAGGCCAGCACGCCAGTGGTAGCACACAGCACGATCACCTCGGGCACCAGCATGAGCAGCACCGTGTCCCCCAGCGTGTCGATCGCCCCCAGCCCGCGCGTGATGCGCCGCACGGTCGAACCCGCGAAATTGCTGGCATGCCACTCGCTGGAGAAGCGCTGCACGCGGCCAAACGCCTCCGTCACGATGCCGGTCATGACGCGGGAGGTGAGGTGCGAGATGGTTACATAAGCCATACGCCGCGCCACGATGCCGCCCACGCCCAGCCCGGTCAGCCCCGCAACATCGCGTATGGCATGATGGATGGTGGCCGCCTGTGCGGGGTGCGACACGTCATCGACCAGCCAGCCTGCCAGCAGCGGCATCATCACATCCGCAACCGTAGCCAGCGCGATACCCGCCAGCGTGCCGGCCAGCAGGGCAGGCCACGCCCGCCACCGGCGCCACACAAAGCCCAGGACGGCGGCAAATTCATGCCGCCGCGTGAGGGATCGGGAAGAAGGAGAAGCCATGCCCACCACGCCAGAATGCAAGAAACGCGGCCAGGACCGGCCACGGCAAAGGGCTGGAACGACTAGCCCCGCCCCGCGTGGCATGCAAGGCCCCTCTACCGGGTTATGATATGCCCGGGCAATTTACAGACCCCACCCTTACGCCGCACAATACGCACCAATCCACCCCAGCGAGTAGCCGATGCCAACACCCCCCGCCCGCACCAGAGCCAAGCCCGCCCGCCGCGCCATGACGCTGGCCGAAGTGCGCGCCTTCATCAGCCTGCTGGCCACCGCCAACCCCGATGCCGAGAGCGAACTCGACTTTGTGGATGACTACACGCTGCTGGTTGCGGTGGTGCTTTCGGCACAGGCTACCGATGCCTCGGTCAACAAGGCGACCGTCAACCTGTTCCGCGATGCGCCGACCCCGCAGGCCATGGTGGCGCTTGGCGAGGAAAAGGTGGGGGCGCATATCCGTACCATCGGGCTGTGGCGCACCAAGGCGCGTAACGTGGTGGCGCTGTCGCGGCAGCTGCTTGATCGTTTTGATGGCAAGGTGCCCCATGACCGCGCCGCCCTTGAATCCCTGCCCGGTGTCGGCCGCAAGACTGCGAATGTGGTAATGAACGTGGCCTTTGGCGACAGCACGATGGCGGTGGATACCCACATCTTCCGCATTGGCAACCGCACGGGGCTTGCACCCGGGGCAAGTGTGCGCGCGGTGGAGGACCAGCTGGTCCGCCGCATTCCGCCCGACATGCTGCGCCCGGCCCATCACTGGCTGATCCTGCACGGGCGCTATGTGTGCAAGGCCCGCAAGCCCGAATGCTGGCGCTGCCCCGCCTTTGAACCGTGCCAGTACCGCCTGAAGGACGAACTGCGACTGGCCCCGGCATGAACAGCTAGACGCTTTTTTCAAAAAGCTTCGAAAGGACGCCGCCTTTTTGAAAAAAGGTGGCACCCAAAAACTTTTATCAATTTTACCGAATCCCTATTCCGCCTGCGCCAGCGGCAGGTTGGGCAGCCCCATTCCACCGGGGCGCATCACCCAAGGCCGTGCTCCGCGCACGGCGCGGTCCGTCTGCACCACAAGCCCGCCATCGGGCCGCCGGTCAATGCCATAAGCGCCGTTGCGCCACAGGTCGAAACGCCCGATGGAGGACACGCCGTCACACCCCCACGTGCCCGGCAGGTTGACCAGCAGCCCGGCACCCTGGCACAGGCCGGGCGCAGGCGGGCGATTGGCAAGAACCAGCACGATATCGCCCGCGCGGCAGATCCCGGCGTGGCACGCCACAGTCCCCACCCTTCCCTCGGCAGGCAGCACGCCTGCGGGCAGGCCGGTCACGCGCTGCCATTCGCGCAGCGCGAAGGGATCAGGGTGCGTGCCGGGGCCAGTCAGCAGGCGGCCCTGTGTTACAATCCCCGCCATGCGCGCATCAGGGGCCAGCAGCAGCACCGGGCGTGTCGCCATCCATGGCGAGAGCACCGCCAGCACGATCGGCGCAAGCCCCACAAGCCGCACCCGCCCCACCCACAGGCACAGCCAGCACAACCCCACGAAGAACACGCAAAGCCCCACACTGCCCAAGGCAGGCACGCCCATCCGCGCCATGGGCAGGCGGGTGACCAGATGCGCCAGCCATGCCACCACGCCAATGCCCCAGCCCATGGGCACAAGGGCCAGTTTTTCCAGCCCCAGCGGCATCAGCCCCAGCGCCGCCAGCCCCCATGGCATGATCCAGACCGACATGAGCGGCACCGCCAGCAGGTTGGCCAGCACGAACCATGGCTGCACCGTGCCGAAATGCGCCATGCCCACCGGCAGGCACGCGCTCCCCGCCAGCACGCTGGCCGCAAGTGGGTGAGCCAGGCGGGCGGCAACCCGCCGCAGCCAGACATCATCATGCTCCCAGCCCGACAGGGCAGGCCGCAGCGCATCAAACCCCGCAATCAGCGCCATGACGGCAGCTACCGACATCTGGAGCGGCAGCTCGGTCACGCCCTCCGGGTTGAGGGCCATGAGCACTGTCGCGGCCACCGCCAGCGCGCGCAGCGACAGCGGTCGCCTGCCCGCCAGCAGCGCCATCACCGCCAGCCCCGCCATGAGCAGGCTGCGCAGGGCGGGCAGGTGCGCGCCGGTCAGCAGCACGTAGCCGCCACCCGCCAGCAGCCCGCCCACCGCCGCGATCTGGCGGCACGGCCAGTACAGCGCGGCGCGCTCGCTCAATGCCAGCCCCGTGCGCAGCACCACCATGACCAGCCCCATCACAATCGCCAGATGCAGCCCCGCCACGGTCAGCAGGTGGGCCAGCCCCGCATCGGCAAACGCCTCGCGCTCGGGGGCCGCCACCACGCCATCGGCCCCCGCCAGAATGGTTGCGGCAATATCGCCGCGCGTGCCGGGCAGGGCCGCACGAATCCGCTCCGCCAGCGCCTGCCGCCGGCCCGCAAGCCAGCCCGCCGCCCCACCACCGGCCTGCGCAGGCGTAATCGTGGCCCGGTCAAGCGCGCGGCCATGGCCTGCCTGGCCTGCAAACCACGCCCGGCGCTGGGCATCATACCCGCCCGGCACATCGGGGAAGGCAGGCGGCGAAAGCAGGGCACGCACCCGGAATCCATCGCCCGGCATGGGCCGCGCGGGATCATCGGCCCGCAGCCGCACGGACAGCCACCGCCGCAGGGGCGGCATGCCAGTGCTGATCCCATCCTCAAGGCGCACGCCGCGCAACGCCACGCGCAGCGCCTGCGTGCCATCGGCCAGACGCTGCACCTCAACCCCGCTCACATCCCCCGACAGATGCACCGCCCGGCGCGGCAGGTCGGGGAAAGGCGGCATGCGCCATGCCTGCCCCCATGCCACGAGCAGCCCCACGGCACCGGCGCCCACCACGCCCGCGCCCAGCCGCACGGCCAGTCGGCCAGGCCACAGCAGGCGGCAGGCAAGCGCGGCAATGCAGGCCAGCGCGCCCCCTGCCACAACCACCCCGCCCGGCTCGGACGGCAGGGCAAAATACGCAATGATGCCACCTGCAAGGGCCACCGGCAGCCACAGCACCAGGCGAGTGTTCTGCCCCCACAGCCACGCCGTGAGCGCAGGCCGCAGGCGCGCCGACACCCGGCTCACAGACCACCCCGCCCGAAGGATGCCGCCGCGCGGCCCAAAATCGCCACCCGCCGGGCGCCTGCCCACGCCCCCATGGCAGGCCAGCGGCATCGGCATTGATGGCAAATGGCAGACAGACCCGACAGGAGACCCCCATGATGCGCGTAAAAGGCGTGGCAGGAATGCACACCCTAGCGGGCGGAACGGTTTTCACGCCAGAGTGCCCCCTGTCAGCAGGGCGAAAACATGCTAGGAACCCGGTTCATGACTGTCCGTACGCGTTTTGCTCCCAGCCCCACCGGCCTGCTGCATATCGGCAACGCCCGTGCCGCCCTCTTCAATTTCCTCTATGCCCGCCACCACGGCGGGCAGTTCGTGCTCCGCATCGAGGATACCGACCGCGAACGCTCGACCCAGCAGGCGGTCGACGTGCTGTTCGATGGCCTGGCCTGGATGGATATCGAATCCGACGAGAAGCCGGTCTTCCAGTCCACGCGCCAGGCCCGCCATGCCGAGGTGGCGCATGAACTGCTGGAAAAGGGCCTGGCCTATCGCTGCTACTGCACGGCCGATGAACTGAAGGAAATGCGCGAGAAGGCGATGGCCGAGGGCCGTCCCCCCCGCTACAACGGCATGTGGCGCGACCGCGACCCCGCCGAGGCTCCCGCCAACACCCCCTACACCATCCGCATCAAGGCCCCGCGCGAGGGGGAAACCACCATCCACGACCTGGTGCAGGGCGATGTGCGCGTGGCCAATTCCGAACTCGATGACATGATCATCCTGCGCGCCGATGGCACGCCGGTCTACCAGCTTGCCGTGGTGGTCGATGACCATGACATGGACATCACCCACGTCATCCGTGGCGATGACCACCTGACCAACACCTTCCGCCAGGCCATGATCTACCGCGCCATGGGCTGGAAGCTGCCGCATTTCGCGCACCTGCCGCTGATTCACGGGCCCGACGGGGCCAAGCTGTCCAAGCGGCACGGGGCGCAGTCGGTCGTCGAGTTCCGCGAGATGGGCTACCTGCCCGAGGCGCTCAACAACTACCTGCTGCGCCTTGGCTGGGGCCACGGCGATGCCGAGATCCTCTCGCGCGAGGAGCAGATCAGACTGTTCGACCTCGATGGCGTGGGCCGCTCGCCCTCGCGCATGGATTACGCCAAGCTGCTGCACATCAACGGCGTGTGGCTGCGCCAGGCCGATGATACCCGCCTGACCAACGACGTGATGGAACGGCTGGGCAAGATGGACGGCGTGGATACATCGGATGCTACCCGCGCCAAGGTGCTCGCACTCATGCCCGGCCTGAAGGAACGCGCCAAGACGCTGGTGGAACTGGCCGATAACGCGGCCTTCCTCGGCCGTTCGCTGCCACTGGCCTTCGACCCCAAGGCCGAAAAGCAGCTCACCCCGGAAAACCGCGTGATGCTGGGCAGACTGGCCGTGGCGCTGAAGGCCACCGAGCCGTTCAGCAAGGAGGCGATCGACGCGACACTGCGCCAGTTTGCCGAAACGCATGAGATGAAGCTGGGCAAGGTGGCCCAGCCGCTGCGCGCCGCCGTGACCGGCAGCACCATGTCGCCCGGCATTGATGACACGTTGCTCGCCCTTGGCCGTGACGAGGTTCTGGCGCGCATCAACGCGGTTGCCGCCCATGAGTGAGCGCGGCAGCCACGGCAGCAACGTCTTCGCCACCCCGGCCACACGCCACCTGCTGGGCGTGCAGGGCATGCATCCGAGCCGGATCATGCCCATACTGGACCTGGCCGAGCACTACGCCCTGCTCAACCGCTCGCGCAAGACCCCGCGCGACCTGCTGCGCGGGCGCACGCTCATCAACCTGTTCTTTGAGGACAGCACCCGCACCCGCACCTCGTTCGAGCTGGCGGGCAAGCGGCTGGGCGCGGATGTGGTGAACATGACCGTGGCCAGTTCCTCGGTCAACAAGGGCGAGACGCTGCTCGACACCGCGGCAACGCTCAACGCCATGCATGCCGACCTGCTGGTGGTGCGCCACGCCCAGTCCGGCGCGCCCGCGCTGCTGGCGCAGAAGGTGCAGGCCAGCGTGGTCAATGCGGGCGACGGCACGCATGAGCACCCCACGCAGGCCCTGCTCGATGCGCTGACCATCCGCCGCCATTTCGGCACGTTCGAGGGGCTGACGGTGGCGATCTGCGGCGATGTGAGCCACAGCCGGGTCGCGCGCTCCAACATTCACCTGCTTACCGCACTGGGTTGCCAGGTGCGCGTGGTGGGCCCGCCCACGCTGGTGCCCGGCGCCATTGGCGCGCTGGGGGTCAGCATCCATCACACCATGGAAGACGGCCTGCGCGGCGTGGACGTGGTGATGATGCTGCGCGTGCAGCGCGAGCGCATGAAGGGCACGCAGGTGCCCAGCGCGCGGGAATATTTCCGCTTCTATGGCCTCGACAACAAGCGCCTCGCGCTGGCGAAGCCGCATGCGCTGGTCATGCATCCCGGCCCGATGAACCGGGGCGTGGAAATTGACAGCCGCGTGGCCGATTCCGACCAGAGCGTGATCCGTGAACAGGTGGAAATGGGGGTTGCGGTGCGCATGGCGGTGCTCGACCTGCTCGCACGCGGGGGAGAAGGCGCATGAAGCCGGTTGTTTTTGAAAATGTGCGCCTGATCGACCCCGCCAGCAACACGGACCGCCCCGGCCGCCTGCTGGTGCACGATGGCCTGATTGCAGGCACCGACGCACCAAACGCCGAAGGCGCACCCGAAGGGGCGGATGTGATTGATGGCGGCGGCCAGCTCGTGCTGTGCCCCGGCCTTGTGGACATGCGCGTGACCATTGGCGAGCCCGGCTACGAATACCGCGAGACCGTGCTCTCGGCCGCGCGCGCCGCCGTGGCCGGTGGCATCACCACCATCGCCGTGCTGCCCAATACCAGCCCGACCATCGACAACCCCGCCCTTGCCCGCCTGCTGCGCGCGCGTGGCGAGGAAACGGGCATGATCGACATCCTGCCCTATGGCGCCCTGACGCGGGAATGCGCGGGCAGGGAAATGGCCGAGATCGGCCTGCTGGCCGAAGCGGGCGCCATTGCCTTTACCGATGGCCCGCACGCCATTGCCGACAGCCGCATGATGCGCCAGATGCTGACCTACGCCAGAGGCTTCAACGCCCTGATCGTGCAGCACCCCGAAGACCCGTCACTGGCACGTGGCGGCTGCGCGACTGATGGCGAACTGGCCACCCGCCTCGGCCTGCCGGGCATTCCGGCAGCCGCCGAGGCCATCCTGATCGCACGCGACCTGCGGCTGGCGCGCATGACCGGCGGGCGGCTGCATTTCGGCCATGTCTCGACCGCCGAGGGGCTGGACCTGATCCGCAATGCCAAGGCCGATGGCCTGCGCGTGAGCTGCGATACGGCACCACCCTATTTCGATCTCAACGAGACGGTGATCGGGGATTTCCGCACCTATGCCAAGCTCTCGCCGCCGCTGCGCAGCGAGGCCGACCGCCGCGCCGTAAGCGCAGCCCTGGCCGATGGCACGATCGATGCCATCGCATCCGACCACATGCCGTGTGATGCCGATGACAAGCGCCAGCCCTTTGCCGTGGCCGCCGCCGGTGGCACCGGGCTGTGCACGCTGCTTGCGGTAACACTTGCGCAGGTGCATGCGGGCCATCTTGGCATGATGGAGGCCATTGGCCTGCTCACGCACCGCCCGGCTGCCGTGCTGGGCAGCCAGGCGGGCACGCTGGCCGTGGGCATGCCTGCCGATCTGTGCCTGTTCAACCCCGACACCGCCTGGGTGGTGCGCGCGGGCGACCTGCCGGGCAAGGCGCAGAACACCCCGTTCGATGGCCGCGCGCTGGAAGGCCGCGTGCTGGGCACGTGGAAGAAGGGCGTGCGCGTGTTCGGGGCGCAGGCCGCATGATCTACGGCATTCCTACCTACGACCTGCCGCTGATGGGCGGTGTCGCCTTCCTGTCCTACCTGATTGGCAGCATTCCCTTTGGTCTGGTGCTGACCGCGCTCTCGGGCGGGGGCGATATCCGCAAGATCGGCTCGGGCAATATCGGGGCGACCAACGTGCTGCGCACGGGGCGCAAGGGGCTGGCCGCGGGCACGCTGGCGCTGGATGGCACCAAGGGCGCATTCGCGGTGTTCTGCGCCTTCGTGCTGTGCCCGTTCCACACGCTGGCCGCCGAATCGCTGGCCGCCATCTTTGCCGTGGCCGGGCATTGCTTTCCCGTCTGGCTCAAGTTCAAGGGCGGCAAGGGCGTGGCCACGGGGCTGGGGTGCATCCTGGCGCTCATGCCCGGGGTGGGGCTGTGCTGCTGCGCGCTGTGGCTGATCTTTGCCAAGGTCACGCGCATTTCATCAGCAGGCGCGATCGTTGCCTTTGCCGCCCTGCCCCTGCTCATGATTCGGCCCGGCCGCATTGACTTCCATTCCCCCGCCTATCTGGCCGGGGTACTGATCGCGGTGATGATCCTCATCCGCCATCACGCCAACATCACCCGCCTGCTCAAGGGCACCGAGCCCAGAATCGGCCAGAAAAGCACATGAATTCCCCCGATGCCGAAACGGCGCTGGCCTGCCTCCGGCTGGCGCGAACGGACGGCATCGGCCCGGTCAGCTACCGCAAGCTCATCCGCACCCATGGCAGTGTTGAAGCAGCCCTCGCCATGCTCGAACGCGGGGCCACCCGCATCAGCCGCACCATCGGCCCGCTCTACCCGCGTGATGACGGCCTGCGCGAACTTGAACGCCTGCAGGCGCTGGGCGGCACGTTGCTGGTGCATGGCCAGCCCGGCTACCCGGCCCTGCTGGCCGCACTGCCTGATGCGCCACCCGTGCTGTCGGTACTGGGCGACGTGACGCTTCTGTCCGCCCGCATGGTGGGCATCGTGGGCGGGCGCAATGCCTCATCAGGCGGCCTGCGCATGGCCGAGAGCCTGGCCGCCCTGCTGGCGGCACACGGCGTGCACACCGTATCGGGGCTGGCGCGCGGCATTGATGGCGCGGCCCATCGCGGCGCCATGACGGCGGGCCGCACGGTTGCCGCCATCGCGGGCGGTCTGGACTGCCCCTACCCGCCCGAACATGCCGCCCTGCAGGCCGAGATTGCCCGCACCGGCGCGGTCGTGACCGAGGCCGCGCCGGGCACGGTGCCGCAGGCCCGGCACTTCCCGCGCCGCAACCGGCTCATTGCGGGGCTTGGGCTGGGCTGCGTGGTGGTGGAGGCTGCACTGCGCTCGGGCAGCCTGATTACCGCGCGCATGGCGCTGGATTACGGGCGCACCATCTTCGCCGTGCCCGGCTCGCCGCTTGATCCGCGCTGCCGGGGCAGCAACGACCTGCTGCGCCAGGGCGCGGTCGTGACCGAAACCGAACGCGACATATTGCGCGAACTGCCTGAAACAATAGAGGAAAACGACCTGTTTTCCGCCCCGCCCCGCCCACCGCGCCACAATGCTGCCCCATCGGGTGGGCAAGCCTTGGCCCCGCCGCAGCCAGACCCGCCACCACCGCCCTGCGCCCAGGGCGACCTGCATGAAATGGTGGAAGGTTTTCTATCTTTCACGCCATCGCCTGTTGACGATCTCGTACGGCGCTGCCAGTTCTCGACAGCAGCAGTCCTGACCGTCCTGTCGGAAATGGAGATTGCGGGCACGATCGAATTCCTCGCGGGGGATCTGGTCGTGCGGCGTCCACCCCCGGCCTGAGCGCGGGATAGAGCAAGGTTTTGAGAATCGTGATCCGGAGACAGAATGACTGACGTCGTGGTGGTCGAATCGCCAGCCAAGGCGAAAACGATCAATAAGTATCTGGGTGATAACTATACGGTTCTGGCCTCGTTCGGGCATGTGCGCGACCTTCCGCCCAAGGATGGCAGCGTCAAGCCCGATGAAGGCTTTGCCATGGTGTGGGAAACCGATGAGCGCGGCAGCCGCCAGATCGCGGCCATCGCCAAGGCGCTGCGCGGGGCGACACATCTGTACCTCGCCACTGACCCCGACCGCGAGGGGGAAGCCATTTCGTGGCATGTGCGCTCGATCCTGGAGGAGAAGAAGCTCCTCAAGGGCATCGAGGTGCAGCGCGTCACCTTCAACGAAATCACCAAAAGCGCCATCAAGGCCGCGATGGCGCATCCGCGTGAGCTCGACTTCCCGCTGATCGAGGCCTATCTCGCCCGCCGCGCGCTCGACTACCTCGTGGGTTTTACGCTCTCGCCGGTGCTGTGGCGCAAGCTGCCCGGCTCGCGCAGCGCAGGGCGCGTGCAGTCGGTCGCACTTAGGCTGATCTGCGAGCGCGAAGCCGAGATCGAGATTTTCAAGCCGCGTGAATACTGGTCCGTGCTGGCCCGCATGACCACGCCCGCCGGCGCCGCCTTTACCGCGCGGCTCACGCATCTTGATGGCCACAAGCTTGATCAGTTCGACCTGAACAACGAAGCCAGCGCCATGGCGGCCAAGGCCGCGGTCGAGGCCGGTGACTTCGGGGTGGAGAAGGTCGAGCGCCGCAAGGTACGCCGCAACCCGCCGCCGCCCTTCACCACATCGACTATGCAGCAGGAGGCCTCGCGCAAGCTGGGCATGGGCGCGCAGGTGGCCATGCGCACGGCCCAGCAGCTTTATGAGGGCATCGACATCGGTGGCGAGACCGTAGGCCTCATCACCTATATGCGAACCGACGGCGTGCAGATGGCGGGCGAGGCGATCAGCGCCATCCGGGGCCATATCGGCCACAGCTTTGGCGAGGAGTACGTGCCCGACAAGCCGCGCATCTATTCCACCAAGGCCAAGAACGCGCAGGAAGCCCATGAGGCCATCCGCCCGACCGACGTGCGCCGCACGCCAGCCGACATGGCGCGTTACCTCTCGCCCGAGCAGAAGAAGCTGTATGACCTGGTGTGGAAGCGCTCGGTCGCCAGCCAGATGCAGTCCGCCGAGCTTGACCAGGTGGCGGTTGACATCGTGGACCGGCAAAAGCGCGTGACCCTGCGCGCCACGGGTTCCATGATCGCGTTTGACGGCTTTCTCAAACTCTACAGCGAAGGCCGCGACGACTCGCCCGCCAAGGCGGAGGACGAGCAGGACCGCATGCTGCCCTCCATAAAGGAGCACGACGCCATCGGGCGCGGCGAGGTCACGGCGGACCAGCACTTCACCCAGCCGCCGCCGCGTTATTCGGAGGCCTCGCTGGTCAAGAAGATGGAAGAGATCGGCATTGGCCGCCCCTCCACCTACGCCTCCATCCTGACCGTGCTGCGCGACCGCAATTACGTGCAGCTTGAAAACCGCCGCTTCATCCCCGAGGATCGCGGGCGGCTGGTCACGGCCTTCCTCACCTCGTTCTTCGAGCGGTACGTGGACACGCAGTTCACCGCAGGGCTTGAGGAACAGCTTGATGACATTTCAGGCGGGCGGGCCAACTGGCGCGATGTGATGTCCGCCTTCTGGTCCGACTTTTCGCACGCGGTGGACCAGACGAAGGACCTCAAGATATCCGACGTCATCACGGCGCTGGACGCGGACCTTTCGCCCTATTTCTTCCCCGCGCGGGAGGACGGGCAGGATCCGCGCCTGTGCACGGCGTGCAACACCGGCAGGCTGGGGCTCAAGCTGGGGCGCTATGGCGCGTTCATCGGCTGCTCGAACTACCCCACGTGCCAGTACACCCGCAAACTCGTGGCCGACCCGAAGGAAGGCGATGACGCCGCCGCCCTGAAGGACGGCATGCGCGTGCTGGGCACGGCCCCCACGGGCGAGGACGTGACCGTGCGCCGTGGCCCGTGGGGGCTGTACGTGCAGCAGGGCGAACCCGACCCCGAGGACAAGAAGGCCAAGCCGAAACGCGCCACCATTCCGCGCGGGCTCGATGGCGACAAGATCACGCTCGAGCAGGCGGTGGGCCTGCTGTCGCTGCCGCGCATCGTGGGCATTCACCCCGAGCTGGGCGAGCCGATCGAGGCGGGGCTGGGCCGGTTTGGGCCATATGTGAAGATGGGCGCGGTCTATGGCTCGCTGGACAAGGATGACGATGTCCTGACCGTGGGGCTGAACCGCGCGGTCGATGCGCTGGCCAAGAAGCTGGCCTCGATCCGCACCATCGGCCCGCACCCCAAGGATGGCGAGCCGGTCATGGTGCGCAAGGGCCGCTTTGGCCCGTATGTCCAGCACGGCTCCATCGTGGCCACCGTGCCACGCGGGCAGGACATGAACGACGTGACCATGGAGGAAGCCCTGACGCTGCTGAGCGAAAAGGGCAAGCCGCTCAAGGCCAAGGGCAAGAAGGCCACCACCGCCCGCAAGCCCGCAGTCCGCAAGACAAAGGCCAAGGCGGCGGAAGGCGAGGAAGCAGCCCCCAAGAAGGCTGCGCCCAAGAAAAAGGCCGCTCCGAAAAAGACGGCAGCCAAGCCAGCCGCCAAAAAGACCACCACCACCCGCAAGAAGGCCGCCCCGGCCAAGACTGAAAGCGAGACGGACTGATCATGAAGCGGCAGCGTCCAGCAACTCCCGAGATGCCGGACCGCCAGCCCACGGGCACGCCGCCAGCCCGTACGGGTGGCCTGCCCGATCGTGAGCAGCTTCGTGCGTTTATCGAAGGGGCGACAGGGCGCATCGGCAAGCGCGAGATCAGCCGCGAATTCGGTCTTGGGCCGGAGCACAAGGCGGCGTTGCGCCAGATGCTGCGCGACATGGCGCTTGATGGCACGCTGGCCCCTGCTGGCGCACGGCGCTTTCGTGTATCGGACCGGCTGCCCGAATCCATGGTGGTGCAGGTCACCGGCACCGATGCCGATGGCGACCCCATCGCCCGGCCCGTACAGTGGGATGGAGAAGGCCCCTCCCCCACCGTGTTCATGCACCCCGAACTGCGCGGCCGCGCCGCCCTTGCCCCGGGCGAGCGCGTGGTGGCCCGCCTGCGCCGGGTGGGGCCAGGCAGATATGAAGGCCGCACGCTGCGCCGCGTGAGTGATGCGCCCACCCAGATCGTGGGCCTGTTCCGCACCCTGCCGCCTGATGACCCGACAGCCAGCACCCCGGCCCGATTCCGCCCCGCTGGCCGCCTCACCCCCGCTGACCGGCGCGCCAAGGCCGAATGGGTCATCCCCACGGGCGAGGATGACGGCACGCCGGATAACGAGATTGTCATCGCCACCCCCCTGCCCCAGTCCGGGCCGGGGCTGCACCCCGCGCGCATCATCGAGCGGCTTGGCCCGCAGGGCGATGCGCGCACCATCAGCATGGTGTCCGTCGCCATGCTGGGCATTCCCCACGTCTTCCCCACAGAGGCGCTGGCCCAGGCAAAGGCCGCCCGTGGCGTTGCCCCCGCAGGCCGCACCGACCTGCGCGACATGCCGCTGGTCACGATCGATGGCGCAGACGCACGCGATTTTGATGATGCCATCTACGCCGAACCCGATGGCGAAGGGTTTCGCATCACCATCGCCATTGCCGATGTGGCCTGGTACGTGCGCCCCGGCACGGCACTCGACCGCGATGCCCGGCTGCGCGGCAATTCGGTCTATTTCCCTGACCGGGTGATCCCGATGCTGCCCGAGGATCTCTCGAACGGCTGGTGCTCGCTCCGCCCCGATGAGGAGCGGGGCTGCCTGTTCGTGACCATGAACGTGGCGCCCGATGGCATGACCAGCAACGCGCGCTTTGGCCGGGGCATCATGCGCAGTGCCGGCCGCCTGACCTACGAGCAGGTACAGGCCGCGCGCGATGGCACGCCCGACACCACCATGCAGGCCCTGCCGCCGGGGCTGCTCGACAGCCTGTTTGGCGCGTGGACCTGCCTCACCCATGCCCGGCGCGCGCGCGGCACGCTGGACCTCGACCTGCCCGAGCGGCTGGTGCGGCTGGGGGATGAGGGCCAGATCACGGCCATTGCGCCGCGAATCCGCCTCGACAGCCACAGGCTGGTCGAGGAATTCATGATCGCGGCCAATGTCGCCGCCGCCCGCTGCCTTGAAGCACGGCATATTCCCTGCCTGTACCGAATCCACGCCCCGCCAACCCCCGAGCGGCTGGAAAGCCTGCGCCGCACGCTCGACCTGATGGGCCTGAAGCTGCCGCCCGTGGGCAGCCTGCGTGCCGCCGACCTGGATCGCGTGCTGGACAGCGTGCGCGACACCGATCAGGCCGCCCTGGTCAATGAACTGATCCTGCGCGCGCAGAACCAGGCGGAATACAGCCCCGAGCCGGTCGGTCATTTCGGCCTCTCGCTTGCGGCCTACGCGCATTTCACCAGCCCCATCCGCCGCTATGCCGACCTGCTGACCCACCGCGCCCTGCTCGTCGCCACCGGGCTCGAGCCCGGCCCGGCACCCGGCCACGAGGCGCTGGAAGAAGTAGGCGAGGCCATCACCCGCACCGAGCGCCGCGCGGCCCAGGCCGAGCGCGAGACGCTGGAGCGCTACGCCGCGACCTGGCTTGAGGCGCGGATCGGCACCGAGATGGACGGGCATATTTCCAGCCTGTCCCGATTCGGTATTTTTGTAGTGCTGGATGCAACAGGAACCTCCGCCCTGCTGCCCATGTCTGCCCTGCCGGAAGATCAATGGCATCACGATGAAAAAACGCAGACATTGCATGCACGCGACACGACCATGGCATTCCGCCCCGGTCAGGCTCTGCGCGTACGGATCGAAGAAGCATGCGCCATCCGGGGCACCGTCCTTCTGGCCCTGCCCGACGTGGCACCCCGCCTGCGGAAACGCAGGCCGTGAAACGCGCCCTGTTTCCCGTCATCATCGCCCGGCCCATGAAGCCGTGCGGCGACGGGACGGGCACGTGGCGGCGGCGCATGTCCACGCTGGGCCATCTCCCGCGTGATACGTTCATCCTGCTGCTCATCATTGCCCGGCTGACCACCGCCGCCTGCGCCGATGACCTGCCCGCCACCCCGCGCACGCCCACCCCGCAGCCACCGCTGCATGAGGACAGCGTGGAAAACCCGGACATGCCCGGTATGGACCTGGCCGTGCTGTCCTCCGTCATGCAGGCGAGTCTGGCCTTTTTGCAGCCCCGCACGCTCGAAAGCCACGCGATTCACGATTTTGCCCTGTGGGGGCTGAACGGGCTGAGCGCGCTCGACCCCTCGCTCAGCATTGATGAGCAGCACGGCTTCCTGCAACTTGCCGCCACCCAGAAGACCGTGCTCGCCCTGCCCGTGCCCCCGCCCGATGACGTGGCGGGATGGAGTGCTGCCATCACCCGCATCCTCGATGTGGCGTGGCGGCATTCGCCCACCATGCGCAACACCGGGCAGGACGGGGTGCTGCAGGGCTTCTTCGATGAGCTGTTCAATCATCTTGATCCCTATTCACGCTATGTCCCGCCCGGCGCCGCCGTATCGGACCGCAGCACCCGCACCGGGGGCGAGGCCACGGCGGGGCTGACGCTGGGGCTGGACCACCACACAATCAAGATCACGGCGGTCAACGCCAACGGTCCCGCCTGGCCCACCAGCCTGGCGGCGGGGCAGATCGTGCGCGCGGTCAATGGCCGCTCCACCGAGTCCCGCACGGTCGATACCGTAACCTCGTGGCTCAATGGCCCCGCTGGCAGCCTCGTGCGCATCACAGTGGAAGCGAAGGGGCGGCAGACCACGGTCACCCTGCATCGCGCCTCCACCCCGCCCGAGACGGTGTTCGCCTATACCAGCGGCAAGCATGTGGTGCTGCACATCACCGCCTTCTCCGCCAACACGGCGGAGGAAATGAGCCAGTACCTCGATGAGGCCATGAACGTGCCCGGCATTGCGGGCCTGATCCTCGACCTGCGCGGCAACAGGGGCGGCGTGCTGCAGCAGGCCGTGACCACGTCGGCCCTCATGCTCGACCACGGGGTGGCCGCCATTACGCAGGGGCGCGACCCGCAGGCCAACCATGTCTGGGCCGTGCAGGGCGGCGACATGACCAATGGCCTGCCCATTATCGTGCTGGTCGATGGCCGGACCGCGAGTGCCGCCGAGATTCTCGCCGCCGCCCTGTCGGACCAGAAGCGCGGCGTGGTGATTGGCAGCGCCACGCTGGGCAAGGGGCTGGTACAGACCATCGGCCAGATGCCCAACGGGGCCGAGCTGTTTGTTACATGGAGTCGCGTGCTCGCGCCGCTGGGCTGGCCGCTGCAGGGGCTGGGCGTCATGCCGCAGGTCTGCACCAGCCGGGGCGAAAGCGAACTCGAGCGCCAGTTGCAGAACCTGGCCGAAGGCACGGCAGACAGCGCACAGTGGGTGATGGCGGCGCGCCAGGTGCGCTCGCCTGCCGACCTGTCGCACATCCTGGCCATCCGCAAGGCCTGCCCTGCCGCCATTGGCACCGATAGCGACCTTGATGCCGCCCATTCCCTGCTCGACAACCCCGAGGAATACCGCGCCGCCCTGTCGGCCATACCGGAAGAGGACACGGCCCCCCCAAACGGGGGGTGAGCAGCCCGCGCGGGTTGAAACTGTGCTATTCCTGCATGCCACCCTCTGTTTTTATGCATTACCGGAGAGATCAGACCCCATGGAAGAACCCCGCCTGAAAACCGGCCTGTGGGTCCGGGCAATGCTGCGCCAAGCTGGACAGAAGGGAAATCCGGGCATGGTGCTGCACCATGGCGATGACGATGCGGGCGGCGTGCTGGCCGTGCTTCTGGGGCGGCAGGGGCGGATGTGCGTGCTGGCCCAGACCCGTACCCCCGATGGACGCCGGGCATGGTTCCGCGCTACAGGGGAGACGGATGGTGATCAGGCCGGTGTTGACGCCTATGTCACACGGCAGATGGAACGCGACCCTGACTTGTGGGTTGTTGAATTCGATGCCCCTGATCTGGCGCCGCCGTTTGAAGCAAGATTGATATGAAAGACGTGATTCCACGGGTTTGAAAGCAGGGAAACCGATCCGGCCAGCAAGGTGTGGCATCTGGCACACACTCAGCCATGCCAGTGGGCCACACACCCCCGAGCGGCGGGTTAAGGTGGTGGCAAGGATTGTCAGGGGCGGTTTCTTTCAGCAAAAGAATGCGGATGCTGATCAGTCCAGGGAATATGGCACGTGCACCCGACCGGGCCTGTATGCCGGAAGAGGCCCGTCGAAGGGAGAAGAAGAGTATGAATCTGCGGTACGGATTGCTTGCAGGGTCTTTATTGGCTGCCTCGGTTACCCTGGGCCCCGTGCTGATCTCCGCTCCGGTATTCGCCCAGCCTGTCCAGGGCCTGTACATGAGCGGTGAAGGTGGCGCGACCTTCAATCAGGGCCAGGTCATACGGCATTCTTCGGCACGTGATCAGTTTCGCACCGGCGCCATCGGCCTCGGCGCGATCGGCTGGGGGCTTGGCAATGGCTTCCGCGTCGAGCTTGAGGGCCATTACCGCAATAACGACCTCAAGACGGTGGGCGGCAATGCCGCCTATCATGCCCATGCCGATGGCCGGCAGCAGGAATCCGGGCTGATGGCCAATGCGCTGTTTGACCTTGATATCGGCAAAAGCTGGCTGTTCCCGTATTTTGGCGCGGGTATCGGCTATGGCTGGCAGAACATGAACACCACCATCACGGGCAACGTGAACGGGGCGAACTACAGCCAGCATGTGAGCGGCAGCTACGGCAACTTCGCCTATCAGGGCATATTCGGCCTCTCCTTCCCCATGCCGTGGGTCGTGGGCCTGTCGGCTACGGCGGAATACCGGTTCTGGACCATGCTGGGCCCGCAGTCGCACCATTCCGTGGTGACAGGCAGCGCCACCACGCTGGCCGCCATGAACAATGATTTCGGCTTCCGCAACGGCAACCGCGACAGCCGCACCGACTTCAACCATTCGCTGATGCTCGGCCTGCGCTACGAGTTCAACCCCGCCCCGCCGCCGCCGCCACCGCCTTCAACCAACGCCGTGCCCGCCCCGGCCGAGAACCGGACCTATCTCGTGTTCTTTGACTGGGACCGCAGCGACCTGACCGACCGCGCCCGCGCCATCGTGGCGGTGGCCGCGCAGGCCTCGACCAATACCCAGACCACGCGCATCGAGGTCAATGGCTATACCGACAACTCGGCGGCCCGGCCCGGCCCGCAGGGGGAAAAGTATAACCAGGCCCTCTCGCTCAAGCGCGCGCAGGTCATCAAGGCCGAACTGGTGCGTGACGGCGTGCCTGGCCCCGCCATCGACATCCACGGCTATGGCGATGCCAACCCGCTGGTGCAGACCGCCGCCAACACGCGCGAGGCCCAGAACCGCCGGGTGGAAATCATCCTGCACTGACCGCCCTTTCACATTCGGGCATGGAAAAGAAAAAAGCGGCACCGCAAGGGAGCCGCTTTTTCCATATGGAACTGTCGGGACGCCGCCTTTTTTTACACAAAGGCGGCGTCCTGAAGCGCTAGACCAGCCCGGTGAACAGGGACGTGGACAGGTAGCGCTCGGCAAAAGAGGGTGCGATGGTCACGATGGTCTTGCCTGCGTTCTCGGGCCGTCCCGCCAGCTGTATGGCAGCATGCAGCGCCGCCCCCGATGAGATGCCCACCGGCACCCCGTCCAGCCGTGCGCAGCGCCGGGCGGCAGCAATGGCCTCGCGCTCCGATACCGGCAGCACGCCCGCCAGCGCCGCAAGGTCGAGCGTGCGGGGGCAGAAGCCCGGCCCGATTCCCTGAATGCCGTGCGGCCCCGGCTCATCGCCGTTGAGAATGGCGCTTTCCATCGGCTCCACGCCATAGACCTCTATGCCCGGCTTGCGGGGCTTGAGCCCATGCGCAATGCCACTCGCCGTGCCACCCGTGCCCAGGCCCGCCACCACGATATCAACCGCGCCTGCCGTATCGACCCAGATCTCCTCCGCCGTGGTGGCGGCATGGATGGCGGGGTTGGCGGGGTTGTCGAACTGGCGCGGCATCCAGGCATTGGGGGTTTTTTGCAGGATTTCCTCGGCCCGCGCGATGGCGCCCGCCATGCCCAGGCGCGAGGGGGTTAGCTCAAGCTGCGCATCAAGCAGGCGCAGCATCTTGCGCCGCTCGATCGAGGCCCCCTCCGGCATGGTCACGATCAGCCTGTAGCCCCGTGCGGCCGCCACAAAAGCCAGCGAAATGCCGGTATTGCCCGAGGTCGGTTCCACCAGCGTGGTCTTGCCGGGATGGATCTCGCCGCGCGCCTCGGCATCCTCGATCATGGCAGCGCCAATGCGGTCCTTGACCGAGGCGAGCGGATTGAAAAACTCCAGCTTCATCAGCACGCGGGCGGCAAGGCCATCCTCGCGGGTCAGATGTGGCAGCGCCACGAGCGGCGTGCCCCCCACGGTCTCGACAATGGAGTCGTATATCCGCCCGCGCGGGGCGGCAAAACCGTACGTGCGATCGGGCGGGGTGGTTTTCGTCATCCGGTATCACTCCTTGGTGCGGCAATGGCCTATTCACGCGTGCAGTCTGACATAATCCAGCATCCTCCTGAACAGAAGCGTGGAACATTCGACCAATTACTGGTAAATGGGGGAAACCGGTTTTTTCATCCAGGCAAGGCGAGGCTGAACGATATGCTGCTGCGGCGTGACAGGACCATGATCGCCATACTGATCATGCTTGACGTGGCCTTTCACGCGGGGCGGAACGGCACCATCAGCGCTGCCGACATCGCCGAGCGCGCGGGCCTGGCCCGGCGCGGGATCGAGCCCCTGCTCCAGACCCTGTCACGCTCGGGCCTGCTTGAAAGCGTGCGCGGCCCCCGTGGCGGCTACCGCCTGGGCCGCCCGCGACGCGATATCCTGCTGGCGGATATCCTTGCGGTCATCACGGCGGAGGACAACACGGATGACGGCCCGATTGGCGGCCTGTTCCAGAAGGTTGTCGAGCCGTGCTGGCAGGAATTCGACACGATGATCGATGAACAGTGCCGCAAGATCAGCCTTGATGACCTTGTACGCCGGGCCGAGCATGCCGGCATGCGCCGCCCGCTGCCCGAGCCGATCACGTTTTCGATCTGACCTGACCCCACCTGCCAGCCCTGCCGCAGCAGGGCCGACAGGCCGCCGGGTTATTTCGCGGCGGTGACGGTGGTGGTCACGTCCATGTATTCACGCGGCTTGCCCCCACCGGGAATCAGCACGACACGGAACTTGTCCGGGCCGGAATAGGCGGTGCTGGCCGTGTACGTCACATAAGTGTGATCATTATAATTATAGATGAACACCTTGCCGTGATCGGGCGCCGGAGAGACGCCAAACGAGGCATAGGGGTGGCCTGCCGAGGCCCGCGTCTCGATGGCGCAATAGCCATCATCGCTACGCACCTGCATGGTGGTGGACTTCGTGTTCTTGCCCGCATCGGCAAGGCTGCCCACCTGACACTGGCCGGAGGCCTTCATGTAGTTGTAGGGATTGGGGGTTCCGGCAATGCCACCAAGGTTTACCGCCGGTTTGTTGTCACATCCGGCGAGCAGAATGCCCGTCGTCATCATGATTGCAGACAGTCGCAGTCGCACTCGTCAGCTCCGCTGTGTTTGATACATCACCCGTTAAGGACCATTGCGCCTGCGCCGCCCCGTAACGGTCAGGGCTGGCGCACGGGCCAACCACCGTGGCATACGCTGTAGAACAACGCACCAAGGCGGGAAAGCCCCAGCCGCCAGCTTTTGCGCAGGCATGCATGCCCTGCCCGTGTGGCATACCCGGCCCACGGGGCGCTGTCATCCCATCGTGCATTCATAACGCATCTTTTTGAACGCGGGCCTGCCGCGCGCCCTTTTGGCCACAGACTGTTTGCGCTATAGACCTGATCCGGATTTCATCGTGCCGGAATATGCGGGGTCCGTGCATTACCCCCATTGGCATCCGCCCCACTACCTCTGGAGAACCCGTCCTGATGTCCATGTCGATCTGGCGCGCTGGCGCTGCAGCTCTTGCCCTTGTGGGGCTGGTTAATGGCGGGCAGGCACTGGCTGCCGGTCCGTGCTCCCCCTCGCCCGCGCATGAGGCGTTTGACGTGCAGGGGCTGAAGAGCCAGCTCATGGTCACCGCGCTCTCCTGTGGCGTGCAGGACAAGTACAACAACTTCGTTGGCAAGTTCCGCCCCAAGCTCGCGGCCGAGGAGCATGTGCTCAACGGGTATTTCTCCTCCACCTATGGCCGCAACGCCCAGCGCCAGCATGATGACTACATCACGCAGCTCGCCAACGTGCAGTCCGAGCGCGGCCTGCAGGCGGGCACGGCATTCTGCCAGCAGCATGTCTCCATGTTCGACGAGGTGCAGGAACTCGAAAGCACCGCCGACCTGTCCGCCTACGCCCAGGCCAAGGACATCATCCAGCCTGCCTCCTACCTGACCTGCACGGCCCCCAACCGCCCGGCCGCAGCCCCCGCCCGCCCGCGCACGCCCGCACGCCGCACGGTGCGGAGCTGACCCGCGCCAGCCTGCGCAGCAGAGAGTTGAAGAAAAATCGGGGCCGGGCTTTGTCCGGCCTTTTTCATGCCTGCAAGTGCGGGCATAGTCAGCGCAAGGAGACAGGCCGCGCAGCTTGACAGGACGTGACCTGACAGAACAAAGAACGCTTCATGAACGACGATCTTTTTTCCACGCCTGCGCCGCCTGCCCGGCCCACCCCGCACAAGGTTCCCCCCGCCACCATGCCAGATCCCGCAAAAAACGGTCCCGATTCCTATGACGCCAGCGCCATCGAGGTGCTGGAAGGACTTGAGCCCGTGCGGCGGCGGCCGGGCATGTATATCGGCGGCACGGACGAGACGGCGTATCATCACCTCGCCTCCGAGATCCTCGACAACGCGATGGACGAGGCCGTGGCCGGCCACGCCACCACCATCGATGTCACCCTCGAGGCCGGGGATTACCTGACCATCCGCGACAACGGGCGCGGCATTCCGGTGGATGCGCATCCGCGCTTTCCCGACCGCTCAGCGCTGGAAGTGATCCTGACCACGCTGCATGCGGGCGGCAAGTTCTCGGGCAAGGCCTATGCCACGTCGGGCGGGCTGCACGGGGTTGGCTCATCGGTCGTCAACGCGCTGGCGTCGCGCATGGAAGTCGAGATCGCGCGCGATCGCGCCCTGTGGCGGCAGGTCTATGAGCGCGGTCGCCCGCTTTCGGGGGTGGAAAAAGTCGGCCCGGTCAACAACCGGCGCGGCACCCAGATCCGTTTCACGCCTGATCCCGAGATTTTCGGGCGGCTGCATTTCTCGCCCGCACGACTGTACCGGCTGTGCCGCTCCAAGGCGTTCCTGTTCCGTGGCGTAACCATCCGCTGGTCGTGCGATCCGGCGCTGATCAAGGACCACGACATTCCCGCCGAGGCGGTGCTGCACTTCCCCGGCGGGCTGGCTGACAGCCTGCGCGATGAACTGGGCGAGAAAGCCGCCCTGCTGACCGACCTGTGGGCCGGTGACGCCGACCTGCCCACCGGCCCCGATGGCGCGGATACGGGGCGCATGGAATGGGCCATCGCCTTCCTCGAGCAGGGGCCTGCGGCGCTGGCGTCCTACTGCAACACCATTCCCACCCCCAATGGCGGCACGCACGAGACCGGGTTCCGCAACGCACTGGTCAAGGGCCTGCGCAACTGGGGCGAGCAGCGTGCCAACAAGCGCGCGGCCAACATTACCGCCGATGACATCATGGGCTGCATCGCCGCCAAGCTCTCGGTGTTCATCCGCGACCCGCAGTTCCAGGGCCAGACCAAGGAGAAGCTGACCAGCGGCGAGGCCAGCAAGCTGGTCGAGACCGCATTGCGCGACCGCTTCGACCACTGGCTGGCAGGCAACCCGCCGCAGGCCGACAACCTGCTGGCCTTCGTGGTCGAACGCGCGGAAGAGCGCCTGCGCCGCAAGGAGCAGAAGGACACGCCGCGCAAGAGTGCGACCCGCCGCCTGCGCCTGCCCGGCAAGCTGACCGACTGCACGCGCGAGAACGCGGCCGAGACCGAGATCTTCCTTGTCGAGGGCGATTCGGCTGGCGGCTCCGCCAAGCAGGCCCGCAACCGCGAGACACAGGCCGTGCTGCCGCTACGGGGCAAGATCCTGAACGTGGCCAGCGCCTCGAATGAGAAACTGCGTGGCAACCAGGAACTGCGCGACCTGGTCGAGGCACTGGGCTGCGGCACGGGCGAGCGCTTTGATGCCAGCAAGCTGCGTTATGGCCGCATCATCATCATGACCGATGCCGATGTGGATGGCGCGCATATCGCCTCCCTGCTCATGACGTTCTTCTACCGCGAACTGCCCGGCCTGATCCGGGGCGGGCATCTGTACCTGGCCCAGCCGCCGCTCTACCGCCTGACACAGGGCAGCAAGAGCATTTACGCCATGGATGACGCCGATCGCGAGCGCAAGCTGAAGAAGGTGTTCAAGCCCAACAGCAAGGTCGAGGTCTCGCGCTTCAAGGGCCTGGGTGAAATGCCGCCTGCCGACCTCAAGCAGACCACGATGGACCCCAGACACCGCACGCTGCTCAAGGTCATCACCCCGCCCGAGGACCGGGCATTTACGCTTGAACGCGTGGAGCACCTGATGGGCCGCAAGGCGGAGCTGCGCTTCCGCTTCATTCAGGAACACGCCAATCAGGTCGATAACCTCGACGTATGAAAAAACCCGGCCTCCAGATGGAGGCCGGGCTTTAAAAGCAGAAGTTTTTGGTGAAGCTTTTTTCAAAAAGCTTCAGAAGAACGCCGCCTTGTGAAAAAGGCGGCACCCAGACCTTTTATCCCGCCACGTACGTGATCTGCGTGGGCTCGACTGCCGCCACGGTAGCCAGCGGGTGCAGCAGGTAGGTCACGGCGGGGTCGAACACGCGCAGGAAAGAGTTGGGGTGCACCCCCATCCACACCGTGACGATGGCCAGCGGCACCAGCACGGCCAGTTCCTGCCCGGTCAGGTCGCGCAGCAGGGCCACGATGCCGCCCCGATCCGCGCCAAACAGCACGCGGCGGTAAAGCACCAGCATATAGACCGCGCCCAGGATCATGCTCGTGCCGCCGAGGAAAGCCAGCCAGAACGAAACATGCAGCGCGCCGACCATGACCAGGAATTCACCCACGAAGGCCCCCGTGCCCGGCAGGCCGATATTGGCCATGACAAACAGCATGGCCAGCGTGGCCAGCACCGGCATCTTGTGGGCGACACCGGAGAATGCGCTGATCTCGCGCGTTTCCGCCCGCCACGACACGGCCGAGACACAGAAGAAAAGCGCCGCGATCACGATGCCATGCGACAGCATCTGGAAAATCGCACCATCAATCCCCTCTGGTGTCAGCGTAAACAGCCCGATGGCGATCACCCCCATATGCGAGAACGAGGAATAGGCAATCACGCGCTTCATGTCGGTCTGCGCCAGCGCGATGATGGCGGCATAGATCACCGCGATCACGCCCAGCGTCAGCACCACGGGGGCGAACAGCCGGGCCGCATCGGGGAACATCATCACGCCAAAGCGCAGCAGCCCGTACGCCCCCGCCTTTGACAGCACGCCAGACAGCATGACCGAGGCCGGGGTCGGTGCCTCCGTGTAGGCATCGGGCAGCCACGCATGCAGCGGGAAAAGCGGCAGCTTGACGCCAAAGGCAATGATGAAGCCCGCCAGCAGCCAGCACTGCATGCCATGGCCAAAGCCATGGTGCTGCAGGGCCACGATGTCGGTGGTGCCGGTGGCGTTCCACATGGCCAGCAGTGCGAGCAGCATGAACAGCGACCCGCCAAAGGTGAACAGGAAGAACTGCAGCGACGCCCACACCCGGCGCGGGCCACCCCATACACCAATCATCAGGCTGGCAGGCAGCAGTGTCGCTTCATAGAACACATAGAACAGCACCAGATCGAGTGCCGAGAACAGGCCGATCAGCGTGGTTTCCAGCACCAGCATGGCCACCATGTAGTCGCGCACCCGCCCCGTGACCTGCCGCCACCCGCCAATGATGGCCAAGGGCGTGAGGAAGGCGGAAAGCAGCACGAACATGAGGCTGATGCCATCAACCCCCACATGGTAGGAGATGCCCGCGCCACTGGCCCAGCCCACCTGCTGCTCGAACTGGATGCCGGGCTGCATGGGGTTGAACTGCGCCCACATGACAACAGCCAGCACGAACACGATGCCGCTGGTCCACAACGCCACCCAGCGCGCGGCGGTCTCGATGGTCCGGGCCGTGCCGCGCGTGAGCATGATGGCCGCTGCACCCGCAAGGGGCAGATACGTAACTAGGGAGAGCAGGATCGGATGCACATTCGGTCTCACATCATCCATGAATGATGCGCTGACCCTAGGAGCGTTGGATGAAAAGAATCCAGCCACGCCCCGCTCACATTATGCAGAGGAACCCCGGCATGCCGCAGCCATCGCACCCTGCCCCATGCCCTTGCAGCCCCCGGCGCGGGGCCTAGCGGCGGCCGAACATCCGCTCAAGATCGGCCTTTTCCAGCTTCAGCCAGGTGGGGCGGCCATGCGAGCAGGTGCCCGCGCGCGGGGTGCGTTCCATGTCGCGCAGCAGGGCGTTCATTTCCTCGTGTGTGAGCCTGCGGCCCGCCCGCACGCTGCCGTGGCAGGCCATGCGGGCAATGATCGCATCCATGCGGCTGTCCAGCGCATCGGCCTGGGCCGGGGTGGCAAGCTCGTCGGCCTCCAGTTCCTCGGCCAGGTCGCGCAGCATGGAAGCCGGGTTTTCCTTGCCCAGCAAAGCAGGCAGGGCGCGCACCAGCACGGACGTGCCGCCAAAGGGTTCGATCTCGATGCCCAGCCGCGCCAGCGCGGGCGCGAAAGGCAGCAGCACCGCCACCTGCCGGGCGGGCAGGTCCACCACCTCGGGCAGCAGGAGGCGCTGGGCGCGGATCTCGCCGTCCAGATACTGCGCGCGCAGGATCTCATGCGTCAGGCGCTCATGGGCGGCGTGCTGGTCCACCAGCACCAGCGCGCCATCCGCCGTCTGTGACAGGATATAGGTGCCCAGCACCTGCGCCACCGCAGCCCCCAGCGGGTGAGCCATGGCGGCAGCGGTATCGGCATGCTCCAGCACGGCTTCAGGCACGGCCTTGCGGGCTGCGGGCATAGCCGCGAGCGGCAGCGACGACTCGGCAAAACCGGGGGGCAGGCCCGGATCGGCTGGTGGGGCTGGCGCCAGTGGCTCTGCCATGCGGGTGGACAGGCCTGCCGCGTCATTCCCGCGCTCGGGCGGGTACCAGATGCGGGCGGAGGATGGCCCGCGCGACTGGAGCAGGTCGGGCCGCACGCCCGCCACACCGGCCCCGGTGCCAAGGGCACGGCCCAGCGCGCCAATCACCAGCGCGCGCACCGCAGCCGAGTCGGCATAGCGCAGCTCGGTCTTGGCGGGGTGCACGTTCACATCCACCTGCTCTGGCGGGATTTCAAGCGACAGCGCCACCACCGCATGTCGCCCGTGCTCCATCACGTTGCGATAGGCCACCCGCACCGCCGTGCGCAGCACGGGATCGACCACCGGCCGCCCGTTGACCAGCAGCATCTGCCCGTTGGCCGTGGCCCGGTGCACCGAGGGCGCGCAGATATAGCCACTCAGCTTCAGGTCGCCGCGCTGGCCTTCAACCAATAGCAGGCCATCGGCCTGACCGGCCTCGAGAATGGCCGCGACCCGGGCGGCCCGGTCCTGCGCGGGCAGGTCAAGGACCACGCGCTGGTCAAATTCCAGCCGGAACGCCACATGCGGGGCAGCCAGGGCCAGCCTGCGCACCACGTTCTCGGCATGGCCGGATTCAACGCGGGGGCTTTTGAGGAATTTGCGCCGCGCGGGTGTGGCAAAGAACAGGTCCTCCACCAGCACGCGGGTGCCCACAGGCCCGGCGCAGGGTTCAGGCTGCCCCACTGCGCCGCCTTCCACGCGGATGGACCACGCCGAATCCATCCCCCGCTGCCGCGACATGACCGTAAGCCGCGCCGCAGCCCCGATGGAGGGCAGCGCCTCGCCCCTGAAGCCAAGGGTGGAAATGCGCACCAGCGTCTCGTCACGCAGTTTGGAGGTGCAGTGCCGCTCGACTGCGAGGCACAGGTCATCGGGCGACATGCCGCAGCCGTCATCGGTCACCTCGATACGGTCGATCCCGCCCCGGTCGAGGCGGATACCGATGCGCCTTGCCCCCGAATCCAGCGCGTTTTCCACCAGTTCCTTCAGGGCTGCGGCCGGGCGCTCGATCACCTCGCCCGCGGCAATGCGATTGACCACCTGCTCCGACAGGCGACGGATAACCGGCTGTTCAGGCGTGGAAGACGTGTTCATGCGGATAAACCGGCGGTTGGGGCGGCAGGCTGCCGCCCATGCAGCGCCAGGCCCTTATTTGGCCGGGCCGCTTACGGTGGGCGTTGCCCCCTGGGTCAGGTTGCGGCCAAGGGCCGAATCCTCGCGCAGGCGGGCATTTTCAGCCTTGCCGTTGACCAGGTTCCCCGCCCCGCCGCCATGCCAGAACATCAGCTTGTCCACAAAGCTGGTATCGGCCCGGCCCATCTCGCCCTTGTCGGGCTCGTTCGCGGCTTCCTGCGCGGCACCCACGAGCGCGGTCTGCCCTGTGCTGCCCGGGCCATCGGCCCCCTGCAGCGCCACGTTGGGCGAGAGGGTTTCAAGCGCCTGCATGCGCGGATTGGTATCCTGCGCGCGCTGGACCGCGTTGCTGTTGGGCGCGCCGAGTTCATCCGATGGTGGCATGGACAGCGGTGCGCGGGTGGTGACGGTGTATTCGTCGGGCAGGCTGCGCTCGAGCCCGAAGGCGCGCGAAACATCGGCACCCGTGCACCCCGAGAGCATGAAGCCGCTCGAGACAAGCAATGCACACGAAAGGGGTCTGAGAGCTGAAATCGCCATATCTCGCCTATTACCGTTAGTGGAACGGTTCGGCAAGCATGTGCACGCCGCGCCTCCCCTAGTTTGCATCGCGATCACGCAGGTTGTCGATAATCAGGATCGCGACGCCACAATCTATCAGCGCATCGGCGATGTTGAACACCGGCCATGACCAGCCATGGGCATGGACATGGATGAAATCGACCACCGCGCCAAAACGCAGCCGGTCGATCACGTTGCCAATCGCGCCCCCCATGACCATGCCCAGCGCCACCGCCACCCAGTGCCGCCGGGTGCGCGCCATCCATACGCCCAGCCCCGCCACGATCAGCAGGGCTGCAACCGAGAAGATGATGCGGCCAGCAGACCCCGCGCCCCCCAGCATGCCGAAGGTGATGGCGTGGTTCCACACCATGGTCAGGTTCAGGCCCGGCAGCACCGGCACGCTTTCACGCGCCGGCAGGCCATAGATGTTGAGGATCCAGTATTTGCTGGCCTGGTCGGCCACCAGCGCGCCGAGCAGGCAGGCGGCACCCAGAACGCGGTTGTTCATCGCGGCTATGCCTTGCCCTGCACCACATCGACACAGCGCAGGCACAGCTCGGGGTGGGTGGCATCCTGCCCCACCTCCTCGAGCACCTTCCAGCAGCGCGCGCATTTATGGCCCGTGGCCACGCTGATGGTGGGAATGCCGTGGGGCGTGCCTTCCTGCGCCTCGTCCTCGCCCAGATAGATCGAGCCGCTGCCCGCCACCACGGTCACATCCGCCTGCGAGACAATGCTCAGCTCCGCCCAGTCCACACCCGCGAAGCGCGCGGCTTCCGCCTCCGACAGGGGCAGTTCAAGGGCTGCCTGCAACGAGGACTTGACCAGCCCGTCACGCCGCGCGGTCTCGATCTCGGTGGTGATGACGCGACGCACGGCGCGCAGCATGGCCCAGCGTTCGCCCAGTTCGGGGTCGTTCCACTCGGTTGGCAGGTCCGCGAAGGATTGCAGGTGCACGCTCTCGGTATTGCCGGGGCGGGCCAGCCAGGCTTCCTCCGCCGTAAACACCAGCACCGGGGCCAGCCATGCGCACAGGTTGCGGTGCAGGTGGTCGAGCACGGTGCGGGCCGCGCGGCGCTTGAGGCTGTGGGGGCCATCGCAGTAGATGGTGTCCTTGCGCACGTCGAAGTAGAAGGCCGACAGGTCGGCGGCACAGAAGCCGTGCAGCGCGGGATAGACACCCACCCATTCATGCGTTTCCACCGCGCGGGCCACGAGGCCGCCGAGTTCGGTCATGCGGTGCAGCACCCAGCGCTCCAGCTCGGGCAGCTCGGCATAAGGCACGCGCTCGGCCTCGGTAAAGCCATCCAGCGCGCCCAGCAGCCAGCGCAGCGTGTTGCGCAGGCGGCGGTACAGCTCGCCCTGCTGCTTGAGGATTTCCTTGCCGATGCGCAGGTCCTCGTTGGTGTCCGAGTTCATGACCCACAGGCGCAGGATATCGGCGCCAAGGCTGTCATTGACATCCTGCGGGGCGATGACGTTGCCCAGCGATTTCGACATCTTGCGGCCCTGATCATCGAGCACGAAGCCGTTGGTCACCAGCGCCTTGTAGGGGGCTACGCCGCGCGTGCCGACACTTTCGAGCAGCGAGGACTGGAACCAGCCGCGATGCTGGTCCGAGCCTTCAAGATACAGGTCGGCGGGGAAAGGCATGTCGCCATGGCCCAGCACGAAGGCATGGGTCGAGCCACTCTCGAACCATACATCGACAATGTCGAACACCTGCTCGTAATCATCGGGGTTGCGGCCTTCGCCAAGGAAGCGCGAGGCGGGCGAACTGTACCACGCATCCGCCCCTTCGGCGCGGAAGGCGGCAATGATGCGCTCCATCACCTCTTTATCGCGCAGCACTTCGCCGGTGCGCTTTTCCACGAACACGGCAATGGGCACGCCCCAGGCACGCTGGCGGCTGATGCACCAGTCGGGCCGGCCCGCCACCATCGAGGTCAGGCGGTTACGCGCCTGCGCGGGCACGAAGGTCACCTTCTCCAGCGCCGCGAGCGCCCGGTCGCGCAGGTGGCCCTCGCCATCCATGCGGATGAACCATTGCGGCGTGGCGCGATAGATGATCGGCGCGCGCGAGCGCCATGAATGCGGGTAGGAATGCACCAGCACCGCCCGCGCCACCAGCCCGCTGGGCGCGGTGCCCGCGCTTACCGCACGCTGCATGGCCTCAAGCAGGGCCTGGCACACCGGCTCGGCGGCCTTGAACACATGGCCACCGGCAAAAAGCGGCACATAATCGGCGTAGCGGCCATCATCCATCACCAGTTCGGTGATTTCCAGGCCATAGGCGCGGCCAAGGCTGAAGTCGTCCTCGCCATGGGCAGGGGCGGTGTGCACCAGCCCGGTGCCCGCCTCGGTGGTCACGTGGTCGCCGGGCAGCAGCGGCACGTCGAAATCATAGCCCTGCCCGCGCAGCGGATGGGCACAGATCGCACCTTCGAGCGCGCTGCCGGGCAGGGTGTAGAGAACGTGGTGGGCGGTAATGCCCGCCGCCTCGCAGAACGGCGCGATCAGGTCCTCGGCCACCAGCACCTTCGCTTCGGGCTCCAGCAGCGCGTTCTCACTCACGCCATCAACCCGCACCACGGCATAGGTGATGTCGGGACCGTACGCGATGGCGCGGTTGGCGGGGATGGTCCACGGCGTGGTGGTCCAGATCACGGCGGCCACGTCTTCAAGTGCCTTCGCTGGCGTCGGGTCGGTCACGAAGGGGAAGGCCACGTGGATGGCGGTGGATTCATGATCGCGATATTCGATCTCGGCCTCGGCCAGCGCGGTCTTTTCAACCGGGCTCCACATGACCGGACGCAGGCCACGGTACAGCAGGCCGTTGAGCAGGAACTTGCCGATCTCGCCCGCGATTGCCGCCTCCGAGGAGAAATCCATGGTGGCATAGCGGTTCGCCCATTCCGCCTGCACGCCCAGCCTGCGGAACTCGGCTGCCTGCGTGTCGAGCCATTTCTGGGCATAGGCGCGGCACTCGGCGCGGAACTGCAGCACTGGCACGCTGTCCTTGTCCTGCCCGCGCTTGCGGTATTCCTCCTCGATCTTCCATTCGATCGGCAGGCCGTGGCAGTCCCAGCCCGGCACGTAATGGATGCCGTACCCCGCCATGCGGTGGGCACGGTTGATCACGTCCTTGAGGATCTTGTTCAGCGCGTGGCCGATATGCAGGTGGCCGTTGGCGTAAGGCGGGCCGTCATGGAGCATGAACACGTCACGCCCCTTCGCCTGCTCGAACAGGCGCGCATCGAGCTTCTCGCCTTCCCACCCCGCCAGAATCTCGGGTTCCCGCCGGGGCAGGTTGCCGCGCATGGGGAAGGAGGTCGTCGGCAGGAAGACCGTCTCCCGATAGAGATCCTGTGGTTTTGACTCGGACATGGCCTGTTCTGTTCTTCTGGCAGGGGAAAGTTCAGCTGGCCCCGGAGAATGCACGCTCAGGGGGCGCAACCTTATGGGTGCGGCGGCGCGGCGCGGTCAAGCCTTGGCGGGCGGGCTTGCCGACTGGCGCGCGGCAAGCCAGGCACTGGCCTGCGCGGAATCACGCGCGATCTGCGCCTTGAGCGCATCGAGCCCGTCAAACCGGCGCTCGGCGCGCAGCAGCGTGTGCAGCGCGACCGACAGGGTCTGGCCATACAGGTCGCCATCAAAGCCAAGCAGGTGCACTTCCAACCGGCTTTCCTGCCCGTCATTGATGGTGGGCCTGCGGCCGATATTGGCAACGCCGGGGCAGACCCGGCCATCGGGCAGGCGCACGCTCACGGCATAGACCCCGCGCGCGGGCTCGAGGTGGCGGCCAAGGGCGATGTTGGCGGTGGGGAAGCCAAGCAGACGGCCGCGCTTGTCGCCATGCTGCACCACGCCGCGAATCGACCACGGGCGCCCGAGTTCCTCCGCTGCGCGCTCGGGGTAGCCATCCTGCAACAGCCTGCGGATGCGGCTTGAGGAATACGGGCCCAGCGAATCGGATAGCGGGGGCACCACCGTCAGCCCGATGCCCAGCGCCTCGGTCTGCTCGGTCAGGAAATCGACATTGCCCTGCCTGCGGTGGCCAAAGGCGAAGTCCATACCGCAGGCCACGTGGCGCAGGCCAAGCCCTTCATGCAGCACGCGGGTCACGAAATGCTCGGCCCCCATGGCGCTGAATTCGGGGTCGAACCCGATCTGGAACACATGCCTGACCCCAAGGGCGGCAAGCGCTGCAAAGCGCTCCTCGGGCAGGGTGAGGCGAAAGGGCGGATCCTGCGGGCGGAAGAGTTCGCGCGGGTGCGGCTCGAAGGTCACCACCGCCAGTTCACGCTCGGGGCGGGCGGCGTGCAGCGCATGGACCAGATGGGCATGGCCCAGATGCACGCCGTCAAAATTGCCCAGCGCCGCCACGCATCCCCGCGCGCTATCGGGGATATGCCGCCAGTCGGTATGCAGCCGGGCCTTCATGCCACCTCCGGGTGGGGCAGGCCGAAACGCTGCGCCACCTCGGCCAGCGAGCCTGCCACCGGGTGCGTGGTGCCGGGCTGCGTGCCGTCCTGCGCATGCACGATCTGGCAGGTGCGCAGGCCCGCTTCCGCCGCCGCGTCAAGCTCGGCCACCACATCGGACAGGAACAGCACGTCGCCCGCCTGCCAGCGCGCGGCATCAAGGATGTGGCGGTAGCTTTCGGCATCGCGCTTGCCGCCCATCTGCAGGTCGTAAAACCCTACGAACACGTTGCTCAGGTCGCCTTCGGTCGTGTGGCCATAGATCAGCTTCTGCGCCGCCACCGAGCCGGAGGAGTAGACTGCGAGCGACAGCCCCGCCGCCGCCCAGCAACGCAGCGCGGGCACCACGTCAGGGTAAAGGGCGGCCTTGAGCACGCCCTCGGCATAGCCCTGCGCCCAGACCATGCCCTGCAGCGCCTTGAGGGGGGCGACCTTGGCATCCGCGTCCATCCATGCCTCAAGCTGGTGCAGGGGGGGCACGCCGGGGGCAAGACGCGCGATTTCCGCGATCTGGGCCTTGACCGCGGGGTCATCCGCATGGGTGCGCAGCAGGGCGGGCAGCGCCTTGCGGGCATAGGGGAACAGGGTCGCATGGACGAAGGAAACCGGAATGGTCGTCCCCTCGATATCCAGCAGCACCGCGCGTACTGGCGGCTGCGTGGCCTGGGTCACGGTCTTGTTCTCCTTCGGTGCGGCTCAGGCTTCGGCGGGGAAGCTGGCGGCGATGTCACTGCCGGTATAGCGCGCGATCCAGCCATCGGGGTTGGTGAAGATGCGCAGCGTCACGAAATCGGGCGTCTCGCCGCCATCAAACCAGTGCGGCGTGCCCGCGGGCACCGAGATCAGGTCGCCCGCCGTGCAGCGCACGTCATACACGCGGCCCTTCACATGCAGGATGAAGTCACCCTGCCCATGCACGAAAAACCGCACCTCGTCCTCGCCATGCGTGTGCTCGGACAGGTATTTGCGCCGCGCCTCCGCCCAGCCCTGCGTATCGGGGCCCACGCGCAGCACATCGGCCGAACCCGCTCCCGTCTCGCCCATAAGCTGGTCGAGATAGGGGCGGTAGGCGGCCAGCACCTCGGCCTCGGGGGCCGCGCGGTCGGGGGTGACCGGGCTGTTCCACCGCTCGAAGCGCACGCCGATGGGCGCGAGTTCGGATGCGATGCGGGCGGGATCGGTCAGGTGGATGATGGGCGTGCCGGGATTGTTGTCGGCATAGACATTGAGGCGGCTCATGGGAGCTTCCTTTTTTCCAGTTCGCAGGCGAGCAGGAACTCGAGCCCCTCCAGCCGCGCAAGGGCCATGTCCATGTCAGCCCCCCACACATACACCCCGTGGCCACGGATGATGTAGCCCGCGCGCATGCCATCAAGGTGCGGGGCCACCACGCGCGCGAGGCGGGCGATGTCCTGGTCGTTGTCGAATATGGGCACATGTACGCGGGCGGCATGCGTGTCCTGCCCGGCGAAGACCTTCTGCACCTCGTAGCCTTCAAGCACCAGCGCGTCGCCGCCGGCCATCGACAGCACGGTGGAGGCGACGGAGTGGCCATGCAGCACGGCCCCTGCCGCCGGGTCATGCGCATAGACCTGGCAGTGCAGCAGTGTCTCGGCGCTGGGCCGGTCGCCCCGGGCAAGCGGGCGCCCCTGCGGATCGACGCAGATCACCCCGTCGGACCCAAGCAGCCCCTTGTGGCCGCCCGAGCGCGTGATGGCGAGATTGCCATCAGGCAGGCGGATGCTGATATTGCCCGCCGTGGCGGGCACCCAGCCAAAACGGTCCATGCGCTGGCCCGCGGCGATGATCCGCTCCACCGCGCGGCAATACGCCCCTGCGGGAAAAACTGCCTGCGTCATGATTTAACGTGGCCCGTACGCACGCTCGAAAAGCCGCGTCATTTCACGTTATTGGCGGAAGGCTGCGGCGCTTCGGTAAAGGAGGCGTCCTTTTCCTTGGCCGCCCCCGGGAGCTGGCCGGAGACCGCGGTTTCGTGCGGTTCCTCATCGGCCATGTTCTTCTTGAACGACTTGATCCCGCGCGCCATGTCACCCATGAGCGAACTGATCTTGCCGCCGCCGCCAAACAGTACCAGCACCACCGCCAGTACGATCAGCCAATGTCCCCAGCTCAAGCTACCCATCGCATCCCTCGATCCGCGTCCATGACGCAAAATGCCGTGTTGGCCGCCCTCCCGCATGGGAGCGGCCTGCCCTCTCCGCCTATGTGAGGGGAGAGCGCATGATATGCAAGCACCCCTGCCGCACGCCACTCAGCCCCGTGGCAGGATGAACCCATAGGCAGGATAGACGGTTTTGCCCATGCCGTGAATGGGGGACCACCATACCTTGACCTGCGACCAGTCATTGCGCCCCGATACATCGACCACCGGCTCGCCGTGGCCCACCCTTCCCGGCACCCAGTTGGCCTGGTCCACCAGCACCTCACGCGGGCTGCGCACCTGCCGCACGACCGAGACATGCCCGTCAGGCAGGCGGCCCGTGGCCCTGAACACCAGTACCGCCCCCGCATGGGGCACATGCGTGCGGGGGTAATGCCCCTGCGCCTGCCCCCACCATGAGGCCGCATCGCCGCGCAGCTGCACATGCGTGACCTCCCGCGCATAGGGCGCGCACTGCACGGCGCCATGCCAGCCCCGCCCGCTGCCCCCGGCACACGCCGCAAGCGACAGGAGCGCAAGCCCTGCCGCCCCCCGCGCCAGCACGCGCCTCACGCCATCCTCATACGCATGATCCTGTCCTCCGCCTCGTCACGCTCCATGTCCAGCGCCGCGCGCGCCGTATCGCGCGCAAAGCCCGCGCGCGCCATGGCATCCATCGCGCGGCGGTAGCGCAGGGCGGCCTCCGCCTCATCCGCATCGGCCCGCAGGAAAGGCCCCGCCCGGCGCTTGCGGATGAAGACGAGCGCCGCCGCCAGTTCGGTCTCGCGCCCCTCGCCATCACGCGCGCCCAGCGCTTCCTCCACCGCAACGCCTGCCGTTGCCTCATCCACGCCGCGCGCGCTCAGATGCGCTGCCACCATGCGGCGCGAGCGCCCGGCGCGGGCCAGCGAACGGGCCCGGAATTCGGCAAAGCGGGCATCATCGACGGCTCCCAACCCTTCCATGTCGGCCACGATGCGCCCGATCAGCGCGCGGGCGGGCTGCACGGCGCGGGCCGCCTCCTCGCCGTCCATCCCGCCATCAACCGCGCGTCGCGCCCAGCGCTCGACATGGCGGGTCAGCACCCGCGTCACCCCCGCCCGCGTGGCCGAGAAGCGGGCCAGATAGGCCAGCGCCACCGCGCGCAGCGCCGCGCCATCAGGCGCGGGCGGCAACGGGCGGGGAGCGGAACGGGAAGGACGGGCCACCATAATGTACGCAGTGTGCCACAATCAGCCCCCGCGCGCCTATGGCTGTATGGCAGGCATGGCCGGAACGCGGGGTGGAAATGGCGCTGAAGGTTGCATTTCGGCCCGGCGCGCCATATTCTTCCGCTTTTCCGGCTCCCGGCTGGCATGGGCGAAAGCCCCGCATGAGGGCCGGGAAAGGCAGGACCGAAAAGAGGCCCACCCCGAGCGGTGGGTTGTTTTCGTTTCTGGACCATCATTCTTTTTTCTTTGAACCGAAATCGCAAGGCCATTCCATGATTTCCGCCCTGATGCCGAATTACAATCGCGCCGACCTCGCTTTCGAGCGTGGCGAAGGTGCCTGGCTGTACACGGTGGACGGGCGACGATTCCTCGATTTCGGCTCCGGCATCGCCACCTCCTCGGTCGGGCACAACAATCCCCATCTGGTGCAGGCCATCGCGCAGCAGGCGCAGCGTGTCATGCATGTCTCCAACCTGTATCGCGTGCCGCAGGCAGAGCAGCTGGCCGAGCGGCTGGTGGCCAACAGCTTTGCCGACAGCGCCTTCTTCTGCAATTCGGGCGCGGAAGCCAACGAGGGCATGATCAAGATGATCCGCCGCGCGCAGGCCAAGTCCGGCCACCCCGAGCGCACGCGCATCATCTGCTTCAACGGCGCCTTTCACGGGCGCACGCTGGCAACCCTGTCGGCCACCGGCAACGCCAAATACCTCGATGGCTTCGGCCCCCGGGTGGAAGGCTTCGACCATGTGCCGCTCAACAACATGAACGCCGTGCGCGACGCCATTGGCGCCGAGACGGCAGGCATCATGATCGAGCCGGTGCAGGGCGAGAGCGGCATCCATGTGGCCGACCCGCGCTTCATGCGCGAATTGCGGGCCGCGTGCGATGAATACGGCCTGTTTCTGGGCATGGACGAGGTACAGTGCGGCATGGGCCGCACCGGCCGCCTGTTCGCCTATGAATGGTCGGACATAACCCCTGACATCCTGTCCACCGCCAAGGGCATTGCGGGCGGCTTCCCCATGGGGGCGGTGCTGACCACCGAGACCATTGCAAGGCACATGACCCCGGGCAGCCACGGCACCACCTTTGGCGGCAGCCCGCTGGCCTGCGCCGCCGCCAACGCCGTGCTCGACATCATCCTCGCCCCCGGCTTCCTTGAAGGCGTGCGTGCGCGCGCGGCACAGCTTGACGCAGGCTTTGACCAGCTGATCGCAACCCATCCCGGCATCTTCACCGCCCATCGCGGCCTCGGGCTGCTCATTGGCCTCAAGTGCAGGCCCGACGTGGCGCTGGTGCAGAATGCGGCGGTGGGCGAAGGCATGCTGTGCGTGACGGCGGGCGACAACGTGCTGCGCCTCCTCCCCCCCCTGACCGTGACCGAGGCCGACTGCGCCGAGGCCCTGTCCATGCTGGACCGGGCGGCTGCGCGCGTGCAGGCCCACCTCGCGGCCACCAATGCGGAGACCGTGGCATGAACGCGCTGCGCACCCCCACCCATGTCACGCCCCGCCATTTCCTTGACCTCAAGGAAATCGACGCCGCAACGCTGCGCGCCATCCTTGACGTGGCCAGCGGCATCAAGCGCATGCAGGACCACCGGGCGCGCCCGATGCACCCGGCCCTGCCGCTGCGTGGCCGCGCACTGGGGCTGATGCTCTCCAAGCCTTCCACGCGCACCCGCGTGTCGTTTGAAGTGGGCATGCAGCAGCTTGGCGGCAACGTGGTGCTGCTTGCGCCATCCGACATGCAGCTCGGCCGCGGCGAGAGCATTGCCGACACGGCGCGCGTGCTCTCGCGCTTTGTCGATGCCATCGTGCTGCGCACCGGCAGGACCGAGAACCTGCGCGAGCTGGCGCGGTGGAGCAGCGTGCCGGTCATCAACGGCCTGACGCCGGATTCGCACCCCGTGCAGATCATGGCCGACATCATGACGTTCGAGGAACATCGCGGCCCGATCAAAGGCCGCACGCTGGCCTGGGTGGGTGATGGCAACAATGTCGCCACCTCCTTCATCGAGGCGGCCGCCCTGTTCGGCTTCCACCTGCGGCTGGCAACGCCGCCCACCCATGCGCCCTCGGTCGCGGCAGTAGCCTGGGCACGCGAACATGGCGCCGACATCACGGTCACGACCGACCCGACTGTGGCGGTAAAAGGCGCTGATGCGATCATTACCGATACCTGGGTCAGCATGTCCGACAAGGCATCCGACCAGCGGGTGAGCGCGTTCGAGCCCTACCGGGTTGACGCGGCGCTGATGGCGCATGCCGCCCCCGATGCCCTTTTCCTGCACTGCCTGCCTGCCCATATCGGGGAGGAAGTGACCGAAGACGTGTTTGAAGGCCCCCGCTCCGTCGTGTTCGATGAGGCGGAGAACCGCCTGCACGCGCAAAAGGGCATTCTGGTCTGGGCACTGTGTGGCGCGGACTGGCAGCAATATGGAAAGGAACCCAACCCATGACCGGCCCCGCCGAACAGCCTGCCCTGCCCACCGGCACCGAAGACACGCCCGAGGTGCCCGGCTGGGCGGAAAAGAGCGCGCGCGACATTTTCGCGGCCCTGCCGGTGCATGACGCCCGGCTTGACGCCATCCGCGATGCCTATCTGGACTGCCTTGCCGGTGCGGGCCGCACGCAGGACCTGGACATGGAGCATGACCGCTGCCGCCAGCAGGCCCTCAGCGCCGTGGAAAACACGGGCCTGCTGCCTGCCGCCAGGCTTGAAGACCTCGACCAGCGCCTTGAAGCGCTGGAGGCGGATATTACCGCCAACCTCTGATTTCCCAGCGCCCCGCTGCCATGGCGGGGCGTGATGCAGCGGGTTTGTGCCATGACCTCCAATATTTCCTCCCCCGCCTTTCTCGACACCAGCCGCCCCGACACGCCCGATCTGGTCGTGCCGCAGGGCGTGGTGCCGTTCTATCTTGACAACCGGCCCGTGCGCGGCCGCCTCGTGCGGCCGGGCGTGCTGACCGATATGCTGCTGACCCGTCACGACAACCCCGACTGCGTGCTCAGGCTGGCAGGCGAGGCTCTGGCGCTGGTGGCGGCCCTGGCCTCGGCGCTCAAATTTCAGGGGTCGTTCTCGCTACAGGCCAAGGGCGATGGCCCGTTGAGCCTGCTGCTGGCCGACTGCACCGATGCAGGCGCGCTGCGCTTTCATGCCCGCTCGGATGACGAGGCGGTGGCCGAACTGCTCAAGGCCAACCCCAACCCGACAGCGAGCGACCTGCTGGGCAAGGGCTATATTGCCTTCAGCGTGGACCAGGGGCCCGATACCGACATCCATCAGGGCATTGTCGAGATCAGCGGGGAGAGCCTGTCGGAAATGGCGGCGCACTACTTCGCCACCTCCGAGCAGCATGCCTGCTGGGTCAAGCTGTTCTGTGACAAGACGGAAGCTGGCTGGCGCGCGGGCGCGCTGGTGATGGAAAAGATCGCCATGGGCGGCGGCATCGAATCCGGCGTAACGCCGGAGGAAGGCGAGGATGCGTGGGAGACCGCCATCACGCTCGCCACAACACTCACCGCGCGCGAAGTGCTCGATGACCGGTTTGGCTCGGCCGACCTGCTGTACCGCCTGTTCCATGCCGAGGGGCTGATTACGGGCCAGCCCCGCGCGCTGGCCTTTGGCTGCCGCTGCTCGCGCGCCCGCCTGTCGAGCCTGCTGGAAACCTTTTCGCTCGATGACCTCGACCATATTGCCAAGGACGGCACGATCACCATGAACTGCCAGTTCTGCAACCATGACTTCCACTTCCAGCGCAGCGAGATCAGCGGCAAGACCGCCTGACACAGCCCCCTATCCACCCGGCGCGGGACATGGCACGATCACATTCCTGATCGACCGACCGCGCCGCGTGCGCCAGCCGTTATCGGGATATATCCATGCGACCGAACCGTTCGCCGCTTAGCACCCTGTCGTTCCGCCGCAGCCTGCGCGTGGTGCTGGCCGCAGGCCTGCCCCTCATTGCGCTCACTGCGGTCAGCGCGCCCGCCTACAGCCGCCACCACCATGACGAGCCGACCACCTTCGCCGGGCCGCAATATGGCGATGAGCCGCCGCTGAGCCTGAATGTGGCCACCATATCGGTGGTGGACCGGGGCGGGCCGGGCCTGGTGCCAGGCGACCTGTCGGGCCGCGCGCCCAACCCGCCCGATGACCTGCTCAAGCAGCTGGCGCATGACCGGCTGCTGGCCGCAGGCAGCGGCGGCAGCGGCACGTTCACCATCGACCGCGTTTCCATCCTGCATGAGCCGGGCGGCATCCTTGACGGGCAGCTGAACGTGCATCTGGACGTGACCTCCGCCGATGGCCGCCGCACCGGCTATGCCGTGGCCCAGGTCACCCGCTCGTTCGACCCCAAGAAGAAGCACGGCAACAGCGACACGCCCGAGAACCTGAACACCCTGACCAACCTCATGCTGCAGGACATGAACCAGGAACTGGCAAGCCAGATCCGCACCAACCTGGGCAACTGGCTGGTCACACCGCAGGCGCCGGGCAGCGTGGCCGCCCAGCCGCTTGATGGCGATACGCCCGCCGTCACCACCTCCCCCGCCAGCCCGGCCACCGGGGCGGATACCATGACCATCGGCGGCGGCCCGACCGATGACCACCCGGAGGCCGCCACCACCCCGGCGGCAACCGCCGCACCCGCGCGGCCCAAGGCCATCCATGAGGAACCGGATGCGATTTTCCCCGAAGGGTATTCATCCGAAGGCAGCGATACCGCCGCACCAACCCCGCAGTTGCGCTCACCGCCGCCGGGCACCCTGAGCCTGCCGGGCGGCACGGGCCAGTAAGAAACGTTTCAGGGCACCGCCTTTTTTAAAAAGACGGTGTTCTTTCAAAGCTTTTTGAAAAAAGCTTTACCAAAAACTTTTCTCTGTTCTGCCTGTGCAGGTCATTTACCCGCAGGCGCAATCGTGTCCAGCACGATGGCGGGGGTGAGGATTTCGGGCAGGATCACTTCCTCCCCATGAGCCGGGTAATAGGCGTAAAACGGCACCCCATCGCGCCCGTGGGCCTGCAAAAAGGCGGTAATGGCCGCATCGCGCAGGGTCCAGTCGCCTTTCATGTAGATAATGCCGCGCTGGGCAAAGGCCTTCTGCACGCTCTGGCTCGACAGGGCCACGCGCTCATTGACCAGGCATGAAATGCACCACGCCGCCGTCATGTCCACAAAGACGGGCCGCCCCTGCCTGCGCAATTCGGCCAGGCGGGTGGGGGAATAGGCGGAACTGCCATCGGCCACCCGCGCAGTGCCCCGGTCATGCAGCGTGGCGGGCGGCAGCACCGCGCCGCCAATGAAGGCCGCCAGCAGGCTCAATGTGGCCACCGCGCGGTACAGCCCGGCCCGGCCCTCCATGGCATCACGCAGGTCCAGCCGGTTGGCGCACCGCAGGCTCCAGCAGCCAATGCCAACAAGCACCAGCCCCGCGCCCAGCAGGGTGAGGGCATCCATGCCGCCTTCCAGCTTCGCCACCCAGCCCAGCCACACGCAGGTGGCCAGCACCGGCAGGGCCAGCAGGGTGCGCACCGTTTCCATCCACCGGCCCGGCCTGGGCAGCCACGCCAGCAGGCCCGGCATGGCGGCCAGCACAAGGTAAGGTGCGGCCAGCCCCAGCCCGAGGGCGGCAAAAACCACCACGCCCACCACGGGCGAGGCCGCAAGGGCGGCAGCCACCGCCGCCCCCATGAACGGTGCCGTGCACGGCGAGGCCAGCACCACCGCCAGCACTCCGGTCAGGAAATCACCGGCATGGGCGGGCAGGCTGCTCCCCACCCCCATCAGCCGCAACCCGATGGTGAATACGCCAAGCAGGTTGAGGGCCACGGCAAACAGCAGCAGGCAGATGCCGGTCACGAACCCCACGGACTGGAACTGGAACCCCCACCCCGCCTGATGGCCCGCCACCCGCAATGCCGCAATAACGCCGCCAAGGGCCACAAAGGACACCACCACGCCCGCGCCATAGGCCGCCGCCCCCGCCAGCGCCGCGCCCCGCGCCCCGCGCGCCATGCGCTCAAGGGCGAGGATCTTCATGGCCAGCACGGGAAAGACGCAGGGCATGAGGTTCAGGATCACGCCGCCCGCAAACGCCATGAGCAGCAGCACGCCCACATTGGCGCGTGCATCTGGCACTGCCACGGGCGCGGCAAGAACGCTTACCGTTCCCGGTTCCGGCCTGACCTGCAACCCGCGCTCGCGCCCCATGCCGTCACGCAGCACCACGATGCCGGACAGGTTGGCGCCCCCATGAAATTCCGGCCCCGGATGGAGCGCAAGCTGCACCACGCCATCGCGCACCGTTACCACCTGCGCGGCGTCCTGATCGATCGCGCCCGCCACCTCGGGCATGAACCAGGCATCGCGCACGCTGTCGGGCGAAAGTTCGCGCCCGCGCAACTGCATGATCCCTTCCGGCGAGAGCCTGGCCGCAAAGGGCGAGGCCACGGGCCGGGCCGCCGCCGCCTGTGCAAAGACTGCGGCCTGCGCCGAGGGTTGGGCCGCCCCGCGCGGCAGGCTCAGGCTGAACGTGCCGTGCTCGGGCACGCAGACCTCGGCACAGACCAGCCACTCCGCCACGGCATTGAGCGTAAGCGGCCCCTCGCCTTCGCCCGCCACGGGGGTGAGCGTGACGGGCAGCAGCACGTCGCCGGTATAGGCATAGGATGTCAGCGGCCCCTCATGCAGCACGCGCGGCGTGGGCCATTCAATGGTGCTGGCCCGCCCGGTGGCCCCGCCCTGCGCGTTCACCACAAGGGTGGGCGCATCGCCCGCATCGCCGGGGTTGAGCCAGTAGGTGTGCCAGCCGGGGGCAAGCTGCAGGCGCAGCCCCACATGCAGGGCGCGGCCGGGGCTGTAGGTGTCATCATCCGTGACCAGCGTGGCGGTGGCGCGGGTCGAGGTTACGGGGTCGCTCTGGGCTGCGCGGGCAACCGGCAGGGCCGTGACCAGCATGCACAGGATCGACACAAGCCACAGAAAGGGCACGGACAGTACTCCACCAGAAAACAGGGGATAAGGAAAAACGCAGCCACACGGCACGGCAAGGATTGCCCCGCCACCATGCCCGACGCCATAAGATGAAGATATGGCTTTCGACCCGACCTTGCAAAACCGGCTGCATGCGCTTGTAGCCCAGAACGCTGCCGCCCTGCCCGTAGCCGATGCCCTGCCCGCCCTTCAGGCCGCGCTGGCGCACGCATCCAATGCCGTTCTGGTCGCCCCGCCGGGTGCGGGCAAGACCACGCTGGTGCCGCTAGCCCTGCTTGATGCGCCATGGCGTGGCGAGGGGCGCATCCTCATGCTCGAGCCGCGCAGGCTGGCCACGCGGGCGGCGGCCACCCGCATGGCGGAACTGGTGGGTGAGCCGGTTGGCGGGCTGGTGGGCTACCGCACCCGGCTTGATGGCGCGACCTCGGAGCGCACCCGCATTGAGGTGATAACCGAGGGGCTGCTGGTGCGCCGCCTGCTGTCCGACCCCACGCTTGATGGCGTGGCCTGCGTGATCTTTGATGAAATCCATGAACGCTCGGTCGATGCCGATGCAGCCCTTGCATTCTGCCTAGACCTGCAGCGCAGCCTGCGGCCGGAACTGAAGCTGGTGGCCATGTCCGCCACCATGGATGGCGCGGCGCTGGCAAAACGCATGAACGCCGGACTGGTGGAAAGCGAAGGCCGGATGTTCCCTGTGGAAATCCGCCACGCCACGCGCGACCTCGTGCACCGCCGCGACCTGCCCGATGCCATGGCCGCAGCCATCCGCACCGCCATTGCGCAGGATGAAGGCGACGTGCTGGCCTTCCTGCCCGGCGTGGCCGAGATCCACCGCGCACGCACGGCCCTTGCGGGCATCGATGCCGATGTGCTGCCGCTTTATGGCGAACTCCCCCCCGCCGAGCAGGACCTGGCGCTTACGCCCCACCCCGCCGGGCGCAGGCGGGTGATCCTGTCCACCTCCATTGCCGAGACCTCGCTCACCGTGCCGGGCGTGCGCATTGTGGTTGATGGCGGGTTCCGCCGCGTGCCCCGGCTGGACGTGGGCACGGGGCTGACGCGACTCGATACGGTGCGCATCTCGCGCGCGGCCGCCCGGCAGCGCGCGGGCCGTGCGGGCCGCGTGGCGCCCGGCATCGCCATAAGGTTGTGGACGGAAATGACCACCCGCGCCATGCCGCCGCATGACCAGCCGGAAATGATGGAGGCCGAACTGACCGGCCTGCGGCTTGATGCCGCTGCCTGGCAGGAGGCCATGGGCACCGCGCCCGCTGACCTGCCCTTTCCCGATACGCCCCCCAATGGCGCGTTCGAGGCCGGGCGCACCCTGCTTGAAGCCCTTGGCGCGCTTGATGAGGCGGGCCGGATCACGGCCGAGGGCACGCGCATGGCGGCCCTTGGCGCGCACCCCCGCCTGGCCGCGATGATGCTGGCCGCCCGCACGCCCGCCGAACGCGCCATGGCCGCCGATATCGCCGCCCTGCTGGAGGAACGCGACCCGCTGCGCCCGCGTCGCCCCGCAGGTGGCAGCCGGGGTGCGCCACCCGCAGCGCCTGCCGATATCCGCCTGCGCCTGGACCTGATCGCGGGCGGCGACCACCCCGATGCCGACCGCGCGGCTCTCTCGCGCATCCGCCACGCCGCCCGGCAGTATCGCAGGCGGCTGGGGCTGGGCCGCGACATCGAGGCGGCGGGCGATCCTGCCGCCCTGATTGCCGCCGCCTTCCCCGACCGGGTGGCGCAGGCGCGGGGTGATGTCGGCTCCTTCCGGCTGGCGGGCGGTGGCAGCGCACGGCTTGCCAAGACTGACGAACTGGCGCGCAGCACCCTGCTGGCGGTGGCGGGCATGCATGTGCGCAAGGCCGCCGAGATCTGCCTTGCCGCCCCGCTGGAGCGCGACAACCTGCCGCAAATCCTGCTGGCGCGTGCGAAGGAACAGGTGGAAACCACGCTCGACACCACCACGGGCAGCGTAATGGCGCGGCGCAGGCTGCGGCTGGGCACCCTCGTGCTGCGCGACCGCACGGTCACCGCCAGCGCCGATGAGGTCTGCGCCCTGCTGTGCGCGCAGGCAGCGCAGAACCTTGCCGCCACGCTCACATGGTCCGATGCGTGCCGCCAGCTTCAGGCGCGGGTGGAGACCGCCCGCACGCAGCTTGACCGCCCCGACCTGCCTGACCTGTCGGATGCAGCACTCGCCACCACCACCGAAACATGGCTTGCCCCGTGGCTTGCCGGGGTCAACCGCCTGTCCGCCCTGGCGGAGATGGACCTGCTGGCCATGCTGCGCGCCACCATGGACCATGCCAGCCTGAAATGGCTGGACCGCATGCTGCCCACCCATCTTGACCTGCCCGGCGGGCGCGCCGCGATCGACTACCTGCAACCCGTGCCGGTTGCCGCCGCGCGCGCCCAGACCTTCTATGGCGTGACCCAGACCCCGCGCCTGGCCGATGGCAGGCTCGACCTGCGCATCGCCCTGCTTTCACCCGCGGGCAGGCCGCAGGCGATCACGGCGGACCTTGCCGGGTTCTGGGCCGGGTCATGGGCGGACATGCGGCGCGACATGCGCGGGCGCTACCCCCGCCACGACTGGCCCGAGAACCCGGCAACAGCCAGCCCTCCGCCGCCACGCCCGCGCCGGGGAACGTAGGAACCAGATTAAAATAATAAAAGATTCCAGCTGCCGCCTTTCCCCAAGAAAGCAGTATCGTTTCAAAGCTTTTTAAAAAAATCTTCACCCCGGACGCCTTGTGGTTTTCAGCCCGTGGGGTGCGGTCTTCGCAGACAGCCCCGAAAAACGCATGCATCTGCACCTACCATGCCATGCAGACATGGCATTGCCGCTTTTTTCGGATAACATGCGTCATCATGAACGCATTCCTCCACCCACCGGCATGACATGGATCGCCACGGCCCGTCCGGCTTCACGCCTGTTCCCGGTCCTGCTGCTGGGCATGACCGGCGCGGGAACGGAGGCGCTTGCGCAGGACGTGGCGGCACCGGCACCCGCCGTGGCCGCCAATCCCTCGCTATTCGCGCCCCCCGTGCCGCCGGTGGTGCAGACCGGGCCGCTCACCTTCGCCCCCCTGGTGCGCCAGGTTGGCCCCGCCGTGGTGAACATCGCCGTATCGCAGGCGCAGGACAGCCACCAGGCCGCAACCCGCCAGCCCCTGCCACCAAGCGTGAAGGGCACGCCGTTCGAGCATAAGTTCCGCGAACGCATGCGCGCCCATGGCGAGGAAATGCTGGGCGCGGGCTCGGGCTTCCTGATCGACCCCGGCGGCGTGATCGTGACCAACGCGCATGTGGTGGGCGGCGCTGACCAGATTACCGTCTCGCTCTCCGATGGCACCGAGTTCCCCGCCCGCCTGGTGGGCAGCGACGACCTGACCGATATCGCGGTGATCCAGATCCATGCCGCCCATCCCATGCCCTTCGTGCCGTGGGGCGACAGCAGGCTGGTCAATATCGGTGACTGGATCATGGCGGCGGGCAACCCGTTCGGGCTGGGCTCGAGTGTGACCGCGGGCATCGTATCGGCGCGGGGGCGTGATATCGGCACCAGCCCCTTCGATGATTTTTTCCAGATCGACGCGCCCATCAATCCCGGCAATTCCGGCGGGCCGTCCTTCAATCTGGGCGGGCAGGTGGTGGCGGTGAACACGGCCATCGTCTCGCCCACCGGCGGCTCGGTGGGCATCGGCTTTGGCCTGCCATCGGAGATCGTGGCCCCGATTGTGGAAGAACTGCGCCATAACGGGCATATAGACCGTGGCTGGCTTGGTGTTACACTGGCCGACGGCGCGGGTCATGGCGGCGTGCAGATCGTGGGGATAGACCGCGACGGCCCGGCCATGAAGGCGCACCTGCGTATTGGCGATGTCATTACGGCGGTAAATGACGAGCCGATCGACACCGCGCGCATGCTGATCCGCTCGATCGCGGCGAAGCGGCCTGCCTCTACCGTAACACTGCACATCCGCCGCCGCCACGATACCATGAGCCTGGAGGCCTGCGTGGGCCACCGCCCCGACGAAGACATGGACGACTGACCGACCCCGCCCCAACCGACACGAGGCCGTTTTGCATATTCTTGTTGTTGAAGATGACCCCACCGTCCGCTCCTTCGTGGCCAAGGGCCTGAAGGAGGCAGGCCACCTGGTCGAAATGACCGATAACGGCAAGGACGGCCTGTTCATGGCCGTGAGCGAAAAGTTCGACCTGATCATACTCGATCGCATGCTGCCCGGCGGCATTGATGGCGTGCGCCTGCTCGAGACCATCCGCGCGCAGAACAACACCACCCCCGTGCTGCTGCTCTCGGCGCTGGCCGATGTGGATGACCGCGTGCAGGGCCTCAAGGCGGGCGGCGATGACTATGTGACCAAGCCGTTCGCCTTCAGCGAGCTGCTGGCCCGCGTCGAGGCCCTTGGCCGCCGGGGGCGCACCGAGACCGCGCCCCAGACCAAGCTGGAAGTGGCCGACCTCGAGATCGACCTGCTCTCGCGCACGGTGCGCCGGGCGGGGCAGAAGATCGACCTCCAGCCGCGTGAATTCCGCCTTTTGGAATATCTCGCCCGCCACGCAGGCCAGGTCGTGACCCGCACCATGCTGCTCGAGGGCGTGTGGGACTACCATTTCGACCCGCAGACCAACGTGATCGACGTGCATGTCTCGCGCCTGCGCCAGAAGGTGGACAAGCCCTTCGGCACCCCCCTCATCCATACCATCCGCAATGCGGGGTACATGCTGCGTGCCGAGTAACAGGCCGCACCTTCCACACCACGGGGGCAGCCGCGCGCCCTCTCAGGCGCAGGGCAGCCCGGCCCATGCCCGGTGGCACCTGCATGGGGGGGGCCTGCATGGATGCCCCCTTCACGGGTGGCCATGACAACGCCCGCCTTTTCCACCCCCACCCTGCCGCGCCGCTCGCGCTGGCGGGCGTGGCGGTCGGCCAGCCTGCGCTTTTCGCTGGCCTATGGCACGATGTTCGCGCTGTCTTCCATCCTGTTCATGTCGTTCATGTGGTGGGGCACGATCGGGTTCCTTGAGCGCCAGGTGGAAACCGCCATCAACGCCGATGCACGCGGCCTGGCCGAGCGCTGGATGATGGGCGGCCTGCCCACGCTGGCCCTGACCATCGAGGACCGGCTTGAACAGAACCTTGATGATGACGCGATCTACCTGGTCATTGACCCGCAGGGCAATTACCTGACCGGCAACGTCTCCGCCTGGCCCGCCCGGGTGGAGCATACCGACCGGTGGTACAACCTGCCCGATACCCGCGCCGGGCTGCGCGGCATGGCCCAGCTCCATGGCTATAACCTGCCCGGCACGGCGCAGACCCATACCGAAGGCCAGCTGGACAGCGGCTACCGCCTGCTGGTGGGGCGCGATGTGCGCGCGCGCGGCATCCTGCGCCACCTGCTGACCGATTCGCTGCTCTGGGCGTGGGTCATGGTCACGCTGCTGGCCATAAGTGGGGCGGTGCTGGTGCACCGCATCTTCCGCCGCATGGTCAAGACCGTGGCGCGCACCACCTCCGCCATTGCGCATGGCGACCTGAGCCGCCGCATGCCGCTAGTCGGCAATGGCGACGAGATGGACCAGGTGGCCGAGGCCATCAATGAAATGCTCGACCGGATCGTGCGCCTGATGGATGGCGTGCGGCAGGTGTCAAACGCCATTGCCCATGACTTGCGCACCCCCATCGCCCGCGCCCGCACCCAGCTTGAAGATGCCGCCCTCCATGCCAGCACGCCCGATGAACTGCGTGGCGCGATCGAGCGCGCGGTGGGCGACCTTGATAACGTGACCGCCGTGTTCGAGGCCCTGCTGCGCATTGCCCAGATCGAGGCCGGCGCGCGCCGCTCGGCGTTCATGACCTTTGACCTCGTGCCCGTGCTGCGCGACGTGGCCGACCTGTATGAAGCCGTGGCCGAGGAGCATGGCATTGCCCTCGCACTCGACCTGCCCGCCCGCCTGTTCTTTTACGGCGACCGCTCTCTGGTGCAGCAGGCGGTGGCCAACATGCTTGATAACGCCATCAAGTTCTCGCCCCCCGGCGGCACGGTCTTCGTGCGCGCGCAGTTGCGCGAGAGCGCGCCGGGGCGCCTGGCCGGCCCCACGGGCGAGGGCATGCTCGACCTTTCGGTCAGTGACGAGGGCATCGGCATGAGCGAGGCGGACATGGCGCGCGCGACCGAGCGCTTCTTCCGCGCGGAGAAGGCCCGCCACACGCCCGGCTCGGGGCTGGGGCTTTCCATGGTAAGGGCCATCGTGCAGCTGCATGGGGGGCAGATGCATCTCTCCTCACATGCGCCGGGGCTTACGGTTTCACTCGCCCTGCCCGTGGCCGCGAGCGCCCTGGCCAAAGCGGAGGAGGACCCGTCCTCATCGACGCACATACCAGACATGACTCAAACGTCACCTTTACCCCATCAGCACGACACGAACAGTAGCGTAGAGTAACACGATGAGCCTGCAATCCTCCGTGACGCCCGCCATCGTCGTGATGAGTTTCTGTCTGTGCGGCGCAGCACCCGCGCCGATCGCGCCGCCGGAGGGCACGCCCCAGATCATGACCGCGCGTGATGGCGGAAGCGACAAGCCGGTGATCATTACCAGCGACACCAAGGCCTATTGCACCCGGCTGCTCAACATCATCGATGCCTATGGCCCCGCCCTGCCGCAGGATGTGGACAGCCTGCGCATGCAGGGCGCTGACATGTGCCGCGAGGGGCATATCCGCTCGGGCATCGTACGGCTGCGTCGCGCGTTGGTTGAACTCAAGGAGACCACGCATTCATGATCAGATCGCGTTTTTCATTTCCCGCCCGCGCCAGCCAGAGGGTGGCGCTGTGCGGCCTGCTCGCGGTGGCAGGGCTGCACCCGGCAGCAGGCATGGCCCAGACCTCCGACTCCACCCGTCCCGATGGCACCGAGCTCGAACTGAGTGCCTCCGGCACCGTGCAGGCCCCGCCTGATGAACTGACCGCCACCTTCACCGCCGAGGCGCAGGCCGATACCGCCGCCGCTGCCCAGGCGCAGCTCAATGCGCTCATCAGCAAGGCCATCGCCGCCACTGCCCATACGGACGGGCTGGTGATCAATGCCGAATCCTATTTCGTGCATCATGATGAAGGCGATGTGCACCAGAACCGCAAGCCGCAATGGGTGGCACGGCAGGGCCTGCGCCTGACGGCAGCCGACGGCAAGGTGCTGCTGCCGCTCGTGGGCCGCATCCAGGCCGAGAACCTGGCGCTGACCCGGCTGGACTGGTCGCTTTCACGCACCAGGCGCGCGGAACTGACCCGCAAGGCCGAAACGCTGGCGCTGGAAGACATGCAGGCCCGCGCGCAGGCGGCGGCGGCGACGCTGAAGCTCAGGGTGGCCTCCATCCGTTCGGTCGCGCTGGAGGAGCAGAACTTCCCCCGCCCCATGCCCATGATGATGATGGCCCGCATGGTCCCGGCCGATGCAGCCGCCCCCGAAGCCCCCACCGGCCAGCAGGATGTCACCGCGACAGTGCGGGCGACGGTGATCCTGAAGCCCTGAAAAGTTTTGGGTGCCGCCCTTTTTTCAAGAAGGCGGCATTCTTCTGAAGCTTTTATCCATAAAAAAAAGCCCGGAGGGTGATCCCTCCGGGCTTTTGCGTCCTGCACCCCTGAAGGGGGATCAACGCGGTGCCAGCACCATGATCATCTGGCGGTTTTCAAGCTTGGGCATATGCTCAACCTTGGCCAGTTCATCCATCTCGGCGCGGATACGTTCGAGAACCTTCACACCCAGATCCTGATGCGCCATTTCGCGGCCACGGAAGCGAAGGGTCACCTTCACCTTGTCGCCCTCGCCGATGAAGGTCTTCATCGCGCGCATTTTCACCTGATAGTCATTTTCATCAATGTTCGGGCGAACCTTGACTTCCTTGATTTCAATGACTTTCTGCTTCTTGCGCGCTTCGTTGCGCTTCTTCTGCTGCTCGTATTTGAACTTGCCGTAATCGAGCACCTTGGCCACCGGCGGCTCGGCGTTCGGGCTGATTTCAAGCAGGTCAAGACCGGCGGCATAGGCGCGTGCCAGCGCATCACGCGTGGACATGATGCCGAGCATCTCGCCCTCTTCATCGATCAGACGCACCTGCGGCACGCGGATCTCTTCATTGACGCGGGGGCCCTCTCGATTTGGCGGAGTGGGCATCGGGGGTCTGGCTATGGTCAGCTCCTGTAACTGTTGCATTCAAACGGCAGGCAAGGCCATTCCCGCTGCCTACGCGCCGTGGGCAAAGCCACGAAAAAACACGCGGGCAAGGAATGACCTTACATTATGGAAAGATATGTGACGCAAAGACGCGCCCCAGATCAAGTACTGTCTTGTCCCGTGCCCGCGAAAACAGCCATGCAGTTCCGGCACGGGACAGGGATAATCAGCCGCGCTTGCGACGGATATCGGGTGGCAGGACCTCATATGCAAGGGCCGAGACCGCTTCTTCCAGCGGCAGCACCTCCTGCGTCTTGCCGCCAAGGCGGCGCATGGCCACGGTGTTTTCCTCCGCCTCCTTGCGGCCCACCACCAGGATGACCGGCACGCGCGCCAGGCTGTGCTCGCGAATCTTGGCGTTGATCTTCTCGTTGCGCAGGTCGGCTTCCACCACCAGCCCCGCCGCCCGCAGGCTGTCGGTCACGTGCTGGGCATAATCGGCCGCATCGGTCACGATCGAGGCCACGACCACCTGGGTCGGCGCCAGCCAAAGCGGGAAGCGCCCGGCATGCTGCTCGATCAGGATGCCAAGGAATCGCTCGAACGAGCCCAGGATGGCCCGGTGCAGCATGACAGGGCGATGGCGCGCGCTGTCCTCGCCCACATAGGAGGCATCGAGCCGCTCGGGCAGCACGTAATCGACCTGCAGCGTGCCGCACTGCCAGTCACGGCCAATGGCATCACGCAGCACGAATTCCAGCTTGGGGCCATAGAAGGCCCCTTCGCCCGGATTGTGCTCGTAGGTGACGCCCGCCATGTCGCAGGCCACTTTCAGGGCGTTCTCGGCACGGTCCCATGTCGCGTCATCGCCCGCGCGCTGCTCGGGGCGATCGGCGAATTTGACCCGGAAATGCTCGAAGCCAAGGTCCTGGTACACATCGGCCAGCATCCGCACGAAACGCGCGGTCTCATCGGCGATCTGGTCCTCGGTGCAGAAGATATGCGCGTCATCCTGCGTAAAGCCGCGCACGCGCATGATGCCGTGCAGCGCACCCGAGGGTTCATAACGGTGGCAGGCCCCAAATTCCGCCATGCGCAGCGGCAGTTCACGATACGAGCGCAGCCCGTGGCGGAAGATCTGCACATGGCACGGGCAGTTCATCGGCTTGAGGGCGAGGGTCTTGTCCTCGTCCTCCACGGTGGCGATGAACATGTGCTCGCGGTATTTGTCCCAGTGGCCGGATGCCTCCCACAGGGCGCGGTCAACGAGCTGGGGGGTGCGGACTTCCTGGTAGCCGTTGCCGTCCTGCGCACGGCGCATGTAGTCCTGCAGCACGGTGTACAGCCGCCAGCCCTTGGGGTGCCAGAAGATCTGGCCCACGGCTTCTTCCTGAATGTGGAACAGGTCCATCTCGCGGCCAATGCGGCGGTGGTCGCGGCGCTCGGCTTCCTCAAGCTGGTGCAGGTGGGCCTCAAGCTCCTTGCGGTCGCGCCAGGCGGTGCCGTAGATGCGCGTGAGCATGGGGTTGCGGTGGTCGCCGCGCCAGTAGGCGCCCGCCACCTTCATCAGCTTGAAGGCATGGCCCACATCGGCCGTGCCGCGCAAATGCGGGCCACGGCACAGGTCCAGCCATTCGCCCTGGCGGTAGATCGAGATTTCCTCATCCGCCGGCAGGTCGCGGATCAGCTCGGCCTTGAAGCGCTCGCCCTTGTTCTCGAAGAATTCGATGGCCTTTTCCCGCGGCCAGGCCTCGCGCACGAAGGGCTCGTTGGCGGCCACGATCTCGCCCATGCGCTTTTCGATGGCGGCGAAATCCTCCGGGCTGAACGGCTCGTTGCGGTAGAAATCGTAATAGAAGCCATTCTCGATCGACGGGCCGATGGTGACCTGCGTACCGGGAAAGAGCGACTGCACGGCCTCGGCCAGAACGTGGGCGGCGTCGTGGCGGATCATTTCCAGCGCCTCGGGGTCCTTGCGCGTGATGAAGCGCAGGCTGGCGTCATGGTCGATCTCGCGGCCGATATCCATGAGCTTGCCATCCACTTCCATGGCAAGGGCGGCGCGCGCAAGACCGGCGCCGATGGACTGCGCCACGGTAGTGCCCGTCACTGCCCCGTCAAAGCGGCGAACGGATCCGTCAGGCAGGGTTATGGCAGGCATGGTTTATTGCTCCGGTAAGAAGATACTGCGCTGTAATGGCGTCACGCGCGCGTTGCCGCAACCCTGTCAACGCGCACGGTGGCCAGATCACGCACATAAATCACCTGCACCTGCCCTGCCCGCCCCCCCACCGGGGCGGTGAGTGCCGGGTTGCTGTCGGCGGAAAACAACACGGTACACTTCACCCCAAGGGCTGCGGCCATGTGCATGGGGCCGGTATCATTGCCCACGGCCCAGGCCGCGCGCGCCAGCACGCCGCCGAGTTCGAGCAAGGTGGTGCGCCCGGTCAGGTCCACCGCATCGGGACAGGTGTTGCGGATGGTGCGGGCCAGCCCGGTCTCGCCCTTCCCGCCCACGATCACGGGCAGCAGCCCCTGCGCGTGCAGGCGCACGGCAAGGGCGGCGTATCGCTCCACCGGCCAGCGCTTGGCCGGGCGGTGGGCGGCAGCACCGGGCACGAGCACCGCGTAGGGCGATGGCAGCACGGGACCGCCACGGGCCAGCCATGACAGGTCGGGCACGGGCAGATGGTCGAGTCCCGCCCGCCTGAGCTGGTCGCGCTGGCGCGTGCGGGTGTGCATGAAGCGCCGCTGGGGGTTGTCATGAACCGCCTGCGCGCCGCGCCCGATTCCCGACCACGCCCTGTGCCCCGAGAGGTGAAAATAGCGCGTGCTGCGCCCCGAGGTCTGGAGGTCGTAGATAAAGTCATACCCGCGCAGCATGCGCCGCAGCGCCATGATGGCGGCAATATCGCGCCACGGCGGCCTGTAGTCGAGCAGCACATGGTCGAACCACGGGCAGGCACGCCCGAGCTCGGCAAGGGGGGGCTGGGTCAGCAGGTCCACCTCATCATGGGCATGATGGGCGCGGATGGCGGCGAAAGGGGCAAAGGACTGTACGAAATCGCCCAGGGCCCCCAGGCGGATGACAAGAATGCGGGCCATCGGTCAGGGTGCCTCGGGGTCGGTTTCCAGCAGGGCAAGGTCCTGGCGGGCAAGGTCGGCCTCATCCGAGTCCGGGGCCTGCTTCACGACATCGAGCCAGTCGGCGCGGGCCTGTTCCATCTGGCCCTGGCGCTGGTACAGGATGCCACGCTCGAGCAGGGCCGCACCGTTATGGGGCATGTCATGCAGGGCGGCATTGATGTCGGCCATGCCCTGATCGATGCGCCCGAGCTTGCGCCACGCCCCCGCGCGCGCCACCAGCGCCTCGTCACGCGCGGCAGGCGTGGATGGCAGCGGCGTAAGCATATCGATGGCGCGCTGGGGCTGGCCAAGCTCCACCGCCACCCGCGCATAGACCAGCTTCAGCGCTGGATCATCAGGGGCCAGTGTCAGGCCATAGGTGGCGCTGTCAAAGGCCTGTTTCGGGCTGTCATCAGCCTGCCAGGCGCGGGCCGCCGCCTCCGCCACGCTAGCGCGGCGCAGGCGGGAGGCGGGTGTTTCGGCCACGCTCTCCCTGCCGCCGCGCCGGCCTGCGGGCGGGCCAGCCGGCCAGTCGGGCACGCGGGCCAGGCGGTCGAGCGCCGTGGCGGCGGTGGCGACATCGCCAAGTTCCATCTGGGCCAGGGCGGCGCATTGCTCGGCCTCGAGGCCGCCGCCATGGCTGCGCCAGTCCTCGGCATAATCGCGGGCGCCATCGGGGTCATCGGCCAGGGTGGCGGTGCAGTGGCTGAAATCCCAGCCCTGCGGTGCAGCGGGCGCGGTGGATGAGGGCGTGCCGATGGGCGGCGGTGCCTCCTTTGCCGGGGCCGGTTCATCAGCCCGGACGCGCCCGCACGCAAGGCCCGCGGCCAGCACGAGGCCAAAAGCCATGAAACCCGTGCGCCGGGAACAGGAAAACACCGGCACCGGCCTTGCGGCGGGCCTGCGCCATGCGGCAGGCGCGCAAAAGAATGGCTGGGCGGAAGATCTCATTAGCGCATTCGTCGCCCTGCCTGCAGCCAAGGTCAAGGCCAAAGCCCCATTGATCCACAGACCGTGCAGTTCCATTGCGTTCGTGGTATGGTGAAATGTGATGCAAACCGTTACTGACCGACCCGTCATCCTGCAGGTGCTGCCTGCGCTCGAATCCGGCGGGATAGAACATGGCACGCTCGAAATGGCTCAGGCCATCGTACAGGCTGGCGGCACGGCGCTGGTGGCCAGTGCGGGCGGGCGCCTTGTGCCACGCCTGAAATATATCGGCGCAACCCCCATCGCGCTCGAACTGGGCGCCAAGAACCCCTTCTCCATCATGCGCAATGCCAGCAGGCTGCGCCATGTCATGGCCGAGCATGGCGTCAACCTGGTGCATGCCCGCTCGCGCGCGCCTGCCTGGGCAGCGTCGCTTGCATGCCGCCGGGCGGGCGTGCCGCTGGTCACCACGTGGCATGGGGTGCATGCGGCCAACCTGCCGGGCAAGAAACGCTATAACAGCGTGCTGGCCTCGGGCGCGCGGGTCATTGCCATCAGCCAGTACATCGCCACCCGCCTGCGCGATGAATACAAGGTGAGCGACGACCGCCTGCGCCTGATCCCGCGCGGGGCGGACATGCTGCGTTTCGACCCGCATAACGTGCGCGGCAACCGCGTGCAGAAGCTGCTGGGGCTATGGCAGATCCCCGATGGGGCCACGGTCATCATGCTGCCCGCGCGCGTGACCGCGTGGAAAGGCCATGCCGTGCTGATCGAGGCGCTGGCCCACCTCACCCGCACGGAAGGCTTCAGCCGCGACTGGGTGTGCATTTTCGTAGGCGAGGCCAACGCGAAGGAAGGCCGCGCGCTCGTGGCCCAGGCCGAGCGCAGCGGCATTGCAGCCCACCTGCGCTTTGCCGGCCACTGTGCCGACATGCCCGCCGCCATGATGCTGGCCGACATGATCGTGGTGCCCTCACGCAGGCCCGAGCCGTTTGGCCGCGTGGTGGTGGAGGCCCAGGCCATGGGCCGCCCCGTGATCGTGGCCGCCCATGGCGCGGCGCTGGAAACGGTGGAGAATGGCGTGACCGGCTTTGCCTTCCCCCCCGATGACACGCAGGCGCTGGCCGCGTGCATCCGCCACGTGGCCGGGCTGTCGGCAGACGAACGCGCGGAGCTGGCCGTGTGTGCACGCGAAAACGTGCTGCTGCATTATTCCACCCAGGCCATGCAGTACGCGACCCTGTGCGTTTATGATGAACTCCTGCACACCCGGCTTGCGGACACATTCTATCACGCCACCATGGGCGGCGCGGAATGGGATGAGGAAGCCCTGCCCCAGGCGGGCTGAGGGGCACTGCGCCGTAATTATGTCATATACGGTGCAACAATGCCTTGATCTGCCTCATGGCCACCCGAAAACGGTGGCCGAGCATCCAGCCCGGAGCATGGGCCATATGCAAGGGGCTGTTTTACGGTCGACAACCCGGCTGAAATTCTTCACCCATGCACATTCTGATTCCTGGCGGACGGGGATGCCCGCTGACCGCCGTTTAACGTGAACACTTCGGGACTGCACCACATGAACCAGATTTCCCCCGTCCAGACAGACACCGCCGCCACGCCCGGCCAGCACGACCTGCGGCGGGTCAATTCCAACCCGGATTTCTGGTATCCGGTGGCGTGGTCGGCCGACCTGCGCAAAAACAAGACGCTGGCCGTAAGCTTCGCGGGCATTCCCATGGTGCTCGTCCGCCCCGAGGAAGGCACCGTCTTCGCCCTGTTCGACCGCTGCCCCCACCGCCAGGTGCCGCTGAGCAAGGGCACCGTCAATGGCCAGACCGTGCGCTGCTGCTATCATGGCTGGGCGTTTGGCCGCTCGGGCCGCTGCATCGACGTGCCCTATCTGGGCAAGGGCAAGATGCCCAACGGCGTGCGCACCTTCCCCGTGCGCGAGGCGGGCGGGCTGATCTTCGTCTTTCCCGGTGATGCGGCCAAGGCCGAGAGCACGCCTTTCCCCAAGCTCGCGCAGACCGACAACCCCAAATACAAGACCAAGCATTTCAGCCCGCGCGTGAACTGCCACTACACCTTCATGCACGAGAACCTGATGGACATGAACCATCAGTTCCTGCACCGCCGCCAGATGGGCCAGATCAAGGCGCGCTTCCTTGGCCAGGACAAGGGCGAGGACTTCATCGAGGCCCGCTACAGCTTCATGCGCTGCGCAGGCCAGCAGCCCCTGGCCGAGCGCCTGATCTTTGGCAAGCACAAGGACCTCAACGGCCGCGAACAGCCCGTTGAGGAAGTGGTGACCATCCGCACCGAATACCCGTACCAGACCCTGCGCATCACCGACAAGGACGGTGACCTGATCATGGACCTGTGGACGGCCTACGTGCCGGTGGACAAGGACGAGCGCATTACGCAGTCCTTCGGGCTGCTGTCCATCCTGCGCCCGCAGACCCCGCTGCTGATCGACCTGATCTGGCCCGCGCTGGGCTGGTTCACCAACCGCATCTTCCTTGAAGACAAGGAAATCGTGGAACTGGAGCAGGCGGCCTGGAACGAGGTTGGCTACGACCGCAATGTCGAGATCTTCCCCGTGGTCAAGGCGCTGCGCGAGCTGCTCACGCGCTGCGGCATCCCGCAGGATGCCACGCAGCTCGGTGAAGTCGCGCCTGTGGCCCCGCCTGCCGCCTGCGCCGCCGAGCCCGAAACCACGGCCTGAGTGCCCCGCGCCATCCGCCCTGTGCCGGGGCGGATGGCCCTGCCCCTGAACGAAACACCGCCATGACCGACCGGCCCGACACCCCCCGCCTGACCGACCGGGCGGAAGCCGCCCGCCTTGCCCGCCTCGAGCGCGAGGCCGAAGCCCTGCGCGCCAACCTGCGGCGGCGCAAGCAGCAGAGCCGTGCGCGCACCACGCCGCCCGCGGCCGCGCCGCAGGACACATCCGGCAACGAAGCGTGATTTTGCCGGTTGCGGTTGGCCGATCACTTCGTTAGTGGTCGCGCAAGCTGCAGGGCACGCCCTGCGCGCAATCCATGCCTGAGGAACGGACACCATGCCCATAATGCCTGATACGTGGATTCGCCGCATGGCCACGGAACACGGCATGATCGAGCCTTTCGTGGAAAAACAGAGCCGTGAGGGCGTGATTTCCTTCGGTCTGTCCTCCTATGGCTACGATGCCCGCATCGCCAATGAATTCAAGATTTTCACCGACGTGGACAACGCGGTGGTCGACCCCAAGAACTTTGCCGAGAACAGCTTCGTCACCCGCCATGGCGACTGCTGCACCATTCCGCCCCACAGCTTCGTGCTGGCGCATACGGTCGAATATTTCCGCATACCGCGCGATACGCTGGTGGTGTGCCTGGGCAAGTCCACCTATGCGCGCTGCGGCATCATCGTCAACGTGACCCCGCTGGAGCCGGAATGGGAAGGGCAGGTCACGATCGAGATCAGCAACACCACGCCGCTGCCCGCGCGCATCTATGCCAATGAGGGCATCTGCCAGTTCCTGTTCTTTCAGGGGGCCAGCCCGTGCGAGGTCAGCTACGCCGACCGCAAGGGCAAATACATGGGGCAGGTCGGCGTCGCCCCACCGCGCATGTAAGCAGGAACCGCAAGCCTATGGACCGTTTCATCATCCACGGCGGCCACCCGCTGCGTGGCGACATCGTTATTGGCGGGGCCAAGAACTCCGCCCTCAAGCTGCTGGTGGCGGGGCTGCTCACGCCCGAAAAGCTGGTGCTGGAAAACGTGCCCCGCATTGCCGATATCCGCACCATGCGCCGCCTGCTCGAGCAGCATGGCCTGAACGTGGAAGACGTGAGCGGCGATGGCGGCACGCTTTCGGTCGGCGGCGAGATCACCAATACGGAAGCACCGTACGACATCGTCTCCATGATGCGCGCCTCGATCCTGGTGCTCGGCCCGCTGCTGGCGCGCTGTGGCGAAGCCCGCGTGTCGCTGCCCGGCGGCTGCGCCATCGGCACCCGCCCCGTTGACCTGCACCTCAAGGCGCTGGAAACGCTGGGCGCGAAGATCACGCTCGAGAACGGCTACATCCATGCCGAGGCCCCGAACGGGCTGAAGGGCGAGCGGGTCATCCTGCCGTTTGCCTCGGTGGGAGCGACCGAGAACCTGCTCATGGCAGCCTCGCTTGCCAAGGGCCGCACCGAGATCATCAACGCGGCCCGCGAGCCCGAGATTGGCGATCTGGTCGGCTGCCTCAACGCCATGGGCGCCCGCATTACCGGCACCGGCACCGGCAAGCTGGTGATTGACGGGGTGGACGGGCTGCATGGCGCGCGCTACCGCGTCATGCCCGACCGCATCGAATGCGGCACCTATGCCTGTGCGGCCGCCATTACCGGGGGCGAGCTGCGCCTTGTGGGCGGCCAGGTCGAGCATCTCGGCGCCGTGGTGCGCGCGCTGGAGGAAGCAGGCGTGGAAATGGTGCAGGAGGACGGGGCCGTGCGCGTGCAGCGTACCGGGGCGCTACGCGGGGTCGATATCATGACCGAGCCCTATCCCGGCTTTCCCACCGACATGCAGGCGCAGTTCATGGCGCTGCTCTCGGTGGCGGAAGGGGCGTCGATGGTGACCGAGACCATCTTCGAGAACCGCTTCATGCATGTGCCCGAGCTCAACCGCATGGGCGCGCGCATCAACGTGCATGGCTCGTCGGCCATCATCCGCGGCGTGCATTCGCTCTCGGGCGCGCCGGTCATGGCAACCGACCTGCGGGCCTCGTTCTCGCTCATCCTGGCCGGGCTTGCCGCCCATGGCGAGACGATCCTGAGCCGGGTCTATCACCTTGACCGTGGCTATGAGGCGGTCGAGCGCAAGCTTGCGCAGGTTGGCGCGCATATCGAGCGCGTTTCAGGCTGAGGCCCCTGCCCTGACAAAAGGGCGCTTCCTGCATGATGGCTGAATGTGGTATGCGCGCATGTCACTCAGGGCCGCCCGTGCCATGCACGGCCGGCCTGCCTTCACGCGCGGAGAATGCATTGACCGTCCTGTCACCGGCCCAGAACGCCATTCCGGAAACGGATAGCCCGCTGGTACTCGCCCTGCCAAAGGGCCGTATCCTCAAAGCCGCGGCACCGCTTCTGCATATGGCGGGCATCGTGCCCGGCCCGGACTTCAGTGACGACAAAAGCCGCCTCCTGCGTTTTGAAACCAATGACCCCGGCATTGACGTGGTGCGCGTGCGCTCGTTCGATGTCGCGACCTTCGTGGCCTTTGGCGGAGCGCAGATCGGCATCTGCGGCGCCGATGTGCTGATGGAGTTCGACTACCCCGAAATCTATGCCCCGCTTGACCTGGGCATTGGCGGCTGCCGCATCTCCATCGCCCAGCCGAAGGACCGCAGCAGGCAAGAAGACAACCCCAACCGCCTCTCGCAGGTGCGGGTGGCCACCAAGTATCCCTCGCTCACGCGGCGGCATTTCGCGGCGCGCGGCATCAATGCCGCCATCGTGCACCTGCATGGCGCAATGGAACTGGCCCCGGTGCTGGACCTGTCGCACCTGATTGTCGATCTGGTTGACACCGGCTCCACGCTGCGCGCCAACGGGCTGGAGGAAACCCAGACCATCGCCCACATCACCAGCCGCCTGATCGTCAACCGCACGGCGCTGAAAACCCAGCCCGAGCGCATCAGCGCGATCATCAACCGTTTCCGCACGGCGCTGGCCAAGGAGCACGAGGCATGAAGCGCCTTACAAGCACCCAGGCGGATTTCCGCGCCGAATTCAAACGCCTGCTGGCCGAGCGTGACAGCGATACCGCCCGCGTCGATGGCCCCGTGACCGAGATCCTCGCCGCCGTGCGCAAGCGCGGGGATGAGGCCCTGTGCGAATTCACCAACCGCTTCGACCGCACCAGTGTCACCCCCGCTACCCTGCGCATCACGCCCGAAGAGGTCGCGGCCGCCTGCGCCGATGTCAGCCCCGCCCTGCTCGAGGCGCTGGAAGTCGCCGCCACCCGCATCGAATCCTTCCACAAGGCGCAGATGCCCACCGACATGAAATATGTCGATGCCGCAGGCGTGACACTGGGCATGCGCTGGACGGCGCTGGACTCGGTGGGGCTGTACGTGCCCGGCGGCAAGGCGGCGTATCCTTCCTCCGTGCTGATGAACGCCATCCCCGCCCATGTGGCGGGGGTCGGGCGCATTGCCATGTGCGTGCCCACGCCCGATGGCGTGCTCAACCCGCTCGTGCTCGCCGCCGCCCGCCGCGCGGGCGTGACCGAGATCTATCGCGTGGGCGGGGCGCAGGCCGTGGGTGCGATGGCCTACGGCACCGCCAGCATTGCCTCGGTTGACCGCGTGGTGGGGCCGGGCAACGCCTATGTGGCCGAAGCCAAGCGGCAGGTATTCGGCACGGTGGGCATCGACAGCATTGCGGGCCCGTCGGAAGTGGTGGTGATTGCCGATGGCAACAACGACCCCCGCGCCATCGCCCTTGACCTGCTGGCCCAGGCCGAGCACGACCCCATGGCCCAGTCCATCCTGATCACGCCCGATGCCGGCATGGCGGACAAGGTGGCGCAGGCGGTGGCGACCGAGCTGGAAACCCTGCCGCGCGCGGCAATCGCCCGCGCCAGCTGGGATGCGCATGGCGCGATCATTACCGTGCGCGACCTTGATGAAGCGGCTGACCTTGTAAACGAGATCGCGCCGGAGCATCTGGAACTCATGATCGACAACCCGCAGCCGGTGTTTGACCGCGTGCGGCATGCGGGTGCGATCTTCGTGGGGCGCTACTGCCCCGAGGCGATCGGCGATTACGTGGGCGGGCCGAACCATGTGCTGCCCACCAGCCGCACGGCGCGGTTCTCATCGGGGCTTTCGGTGTTCGACTTCATCAAGCGCACCACGTTCATCGAAGCACAGGCCGAGTCGCTGCGTGAAATCGGGCCTGCCGCCGTCAGCCTTGCCGAGGCCGAAGGGCTTGATGCCCATGCCCTGAGTGTAGCGGTACGGCTGGCAAAGCTGGACGGCGCACGATAACGGAGCTTGACCCCGGCGGCGAGTCTCCCCACATAAACCAACCGTACTGCGCCGCGGGCCCGCGGCAGGACGGCACTTTTGATGATTGAAGGACACGATGTCTAAAGAAGACATGATCGAATTCAGCGGCACGGTTACCGAACTGCTGCCCAATGCCATGTTCCGCGTTACACTGGACAACGAGCACACCATCCTCGCGCATACCAGCGGCAAGATGCGCAAGAACCGCATCCGCGTGCTCGCCGGTGACCGCGTGAATGTGGAAATGACGCCTTATGACCTGACAAAGGGTCGCATCACCTTCCGCTTCAAGTAAGCCGCCCTTTGTCGGTCATGACCGGAACCACCGCGCCCGCTGGCGCGGAGGCGGAGGTGCGGCTTGTCCTTGCCTCGGCTTCACCCCGCAGGCTTGACCTGCTGCGCCAGATCGGGCTTGTGCCCGGTCAGGTCCTTCCTGCCAATATCAATGAAACGCCCGGCCGTGATGAACTGCCCCGCCCCTATGCCCAGCGCCTCGCCGCTGAAAAGGCGGCGCATGTGGCAGGCCAGGTCGAAGGCCCCGCACTCATACTGGCAGCCGATACGGTCGTGGCCCTTGGCCGCCGCATCCTGCCCAAGGCGGAAGATGAACAGACGGCGCGCGCCTGCCTCGAGCAGCTTTCGGGCCGGCGCCATACCGTCTTTACCGCCATTGCCCTGCGCCCTACGCCTGCATGGGCGCAAGGCCGCGCAAGCAACCGCGTTGTTGCCAGCACGGTCACGTTCTCGCGCCTGACACCTGCGCAGATCGATGCGCTCATTGCCGCAGGCGACTGGCAGGGCAAGGCGGGCGGCTATGCCATACAGGGCCATGCGGCGGCGTTCGTGCGCTTCATGTCAGGTAGCTACACCGGCATTGTGGGCCTGCCCCTGTTCGAGACGGCCCAGCTGCTGCGCGGGCAGAAGGGAAGCTGGCTTTCGTGAGCGCGCGCATCTGCGCAAGCAGCAGCCCCGGTGAAATCCGCATTGCCGTAACCCTTGATGGCCTGATGCAGGAATTCGCCCTGTGGCGGCCAGACATGCCCGATGGGGTGGGCGATATCTACCGTGCCCGCGTCAGCGCGCATGCGCCGGCACTCGGCGGCACGTTCGTGACCCTGCCGGGACAGGACCAGGCGGGCTTCCTGCCCGATTCGGAAGGGCTGGGCCCACTGACCCAGGGGCAGACGGTGCTTGTCACCGTCACCCGCAGCGCACAGGGCGGCAAGGGCGTGCGGCTTGGCGCGCGCAACCTGCCCCCCGACCTGCCCGGCGGCGCCGACCCCCGGCTGCTGCGGCGCGGCCTCACTCCGTTGGAACGGCTGGCCGCGCGCTACCCTGAGGCGCCCATCGTCATTGATGACGCGGCCATTGCCACGCTTCTGCCTGCCAGCCTGCACCCGCGCCTGTCCCGCGCCAGTTCCGCCTTTGACAGCGACCTGCGCGCCCAGGCCGATGCGCTGGAGGAGGCCACCGTGTCCCTGCCCGGCGGCATGTCGGCCAGCATTACGCCCACCCCGGCCCTGGTTGCGATCGACATGGATGGCGGGGCTGCCACCAGCATGGACCGCCGCCCCAAGCAGACCGCTCAGTTTGCCGCCAACCGCGATGCCCTGCCCGACCTGATGCGCCAGTTGCGGCTGCGCAACCTGTCGGGGGCGATTGTGGTTGACGTGGCGGGGCTTGCCATCCGCAAGCGCCGCGCGCTGGGCGATACGATCGAGACCGTGCTGCGCGATGACCCGCTGCGCCCGCGCTTTATGGGCTTTACGGCGCTGGGCCTGGCCGAGATCGTGCGCCCGCGCGTGCACCCACCGCTACATGAGCTGTTTCATTCACGCGAGGGCCGTATGCTGCATGCCCTGCGCGGGCAGATGCAGGCCTATCGCGGCATGCCGCCCAACGGGCAGCCCGTGCGGCTGGCCTGCGGTCGTGGCATAGTGCAGATGATGCAGGACCATCCGGGCTGGGTGGAGGACTTCATGCGCCTGACCGGTCGCGTGCTCCACCCCGTTGCCGACCCGGCCCTGCCCGCCCATGGCTGGAGATTTGAACCATGATCGCGCAGCCGCCGCCCAAAGCCGCCCCCTGCCCCATCTGTGGCCAGCCTGCCAGCCCGCGCTACCGGCCGTTCTGCTCGCGGCGTTGCGCGGATGTGGACCTTGGCCGCTGGTTCTCGGGACAGTATCGCGTGCCCTCGACTGAAATTCCTTCCGAAATGGATGAAAAATACACAAGACGGGTTGATCCCGATGATGAGGTGGAGTAAACGCTTGTCCAACGTCATGACGGCTCAGCCCCATGACCTAGCCGGACCAACGGCCCGGTGCCCAAGTAGCTCAGTTGGTAGAGCATGCGACTGAAAATCGCAGTGTCACTGGTTCGATCCCGGTCTTGGGCACCATTCAATCCAATAAATCTGTCATAGCAAGCTGATAACCAACTGCATATGCAGAGTGGATGCCATTTTGTGCGTCCGCAATTGGCTGTCATCTGGCCTGATGCAGGCCCACCCTGCGGTTTGCCACAAAAAGGGCAATCCATGCACTGACCCCATATCCCCACAGCAGCCATGCCGCGCCAAGACGTGCAGTCCGTTCATCGGTTGTATAGACTGCATGAAACCAGCGTAGTGCGATGCCATCAATGAGCATGGCATCGGCCAGTATGAGCAGGCAGCCTGCAACGATCTGCTGCGGCGCGAGCCTGGCGAGGCGGATGGTCAGCCAGATACAGAGCCAGCAGACCGGAATGCTGGTAATGAACCCGATATTCCCCCGCAGGGGATCAGTCACAAACACGGGCATGAAACGAATATAGAGTGTCGCCAGCAACCAGAAGGAAACGGCAAGCGATGTGCAGATTACGATCTGCCTTGGGCGCAACATCATGGTTCGTCCTTTCATATGTAGCACCCACTACATATCAGAACCATGTAGCACTCGCTACATTTTCTGCATGAAACCGTCAGCAGACCGCACGCGTACCGCCCGGGGCGACAAAGCGGCCCGCCATGCGGCCCTGACTGCCGAGATCGCGACGATTGTCCTGCATGAAGGGCTGGGGGATATGAGCGTGCGCGCGCTGGCGGCCCGGCTCGGCACAAGCGACCGCATGCTGCTTTATTATTTCACGACCCGTGAGCAGATGATCCTGGCCGTGCTGCAGGAAATCAGTGCTCGCCTGAGCCACCTGCTGGCGGGGCATAGTACGGGGCCACGCCTGTCGCCGGGGCAGTTTCTGACGCGCGTGCTCGCGCTTGCCCATGAGGCGGACGTTGCCCCCTTCATGAAGGTATGGACCGATGTCATCGCCCGTGGCGCCAGAGGGATGCAACCCTATGACAGCGTCGCGCGCGAGGTGGTCCGGGCCTGGATGGCATGGATCGATTCACGCCTGACCGCACCGCCCACGGGTGCCCAGCCAGGCCGGGCGGCTGCCATCCTTTCCATCGTGGAGGGCATAAGCCTGCTGGAAGCCGCCAGCCCGGGCAGCACAACGGGGGTCGCGGCCTATCTGGCTGCGCTGTCAGACCCCGCACCGCCCGGGCCAGACAGCCCGTAACGGACACCTTATCCGTGCTGTCAGGCGTGCCTTGGGCATGTTGCCTGAACATGCGCGAAAAACAGCCTTTCCATGCAATGGACCTGCAAAGCATAAGGCTGTTTTGGGGTGCCTCCTTTTTTTCAAAAGGGCGGTGTTCTTTGAAGCTTTTTGAAAAAAGCTTCGCCAAAAGCTTTCTTATGATTGCAGGATGTTTTCTGAGCTAACTTTTCAAACAGTCTCTTAAAAATAACGCTGCTTTCCTCAAGATAAAGCGGCGTCCGGATTTTTTGATTACATGGCGCAAAAGCGGTCTTGTCAGATCACCGCATTCAGGCGGTCAGCGGGCGGTCCGTGGCTTCAAACAATAACGGCTCACCCTGCGCGGTAGGCGCGATCTGGTTTTCCCACATGACCACGTTGCCGCGGATGATGGTGCCCATGGGGCGACCGGTCAGTTCATCGCCCACAAACGGCGACCAGCCACATTTGGAGGCCAGCCATTCCTGCTGCACCGTCCAGCGCGCGCCAAGATCGACCACCGAGAAATCCGCGTCATACCCCACCGCGATGCGCCCCTTGCGCACCAGCCCGAACAGGCGCTGCGGGCCAGCCGATGTCATGTCCACCAGGCGGCGCAGCGACAGCCGGCCCTGCGCCACATGGTTGAGCATGAGCGGTAGCAGGGTCTGCACGCCCGGCATGCCCGATGGGGTATCGGGATACGCGCGCTGCTTAGCCGCGAGCGGATGGGGCGCATGGTCGGAGCCGATGATGTCGGGCACGCCCTGGCCCATCCAGTACCACAGCCCGTCGCGATATTTCTGGCCACGGATGGGCGGGTTCATCTGCGCCAGCGTGCCCAGCCGGGCATAGGCGTCCTCGCCTGCCAGCGTCAGGTGCTGGGGCGTTACCTCGCAGCTGGCAATGTCCTTGTGGCCGGACAGGAACTCGAGTTCGGCCGGCGTGGTCACATGCAGCACATGGATGCGCCGCCCCGTGCGCCGCGCCAGCTGCACGATACGCTGCGTGGCGCGCAGGGCCGTTTCCTCATCACGCCAGACCGGGTGGCTCGACGGGTCGCCCGCCTTGCGCTCGTTCAGGCGCTCATGCAGGCGGGTCTCGTCCTCGGCATGGATCGCGACGCGGCGGCGGCCCGAGCGCAGCACCCGCTCAAGCACCGCATCATCGGACACCAGCAGGCTGCCGGTGGAAGACCCCATGAAAATCTTGATCCCCGCCGTGCCCGGCAGCATTTCCAGCTCGGCGCAGCGATCGGCGTTATCGGTCGTGGCCCCGACGTAAAAGGCATGGTCGCACCACATGCGCCCGCGCGCGTGCTCGAGCTTGGCCACCACCGCCTCGGGGCAGTCGGTGGGCGGCTTGGTGTTGGGCATTTCAAACACGGCGGTCACGCCCCCCATCACGGCGGCAAGGCTGCCGGTGGCAAGGTCTTCCGCAGCCGTCAGCCCCGGCTCGCGAAAATGGACCTGCGTGTCGATCACGCCCGGCAGCACGGTCAGACCCGTGCAGTCAATGACCCGGCCCGCGTCACCCTGGCCGCCAATGCGGGCAATCCGCCCGTCACGCACGTAAACATCGGTCACGACCGTGGCGTCAGGCAGGACAACGCTGCCATTTTTCAGACAGAGATCAAAAATGGGTAGGGTCATGGAATTATCCTGTGGCCAGAACCCGCAACCGGCGGCATGCGGCAGGCGGGCGCAGGGGTTGCTGATCGTGTTTGTATGGCATGCGTCCGGCGCCATGCAAACCGCCCATACAAAGACACCCCGGTCCTTGCGGGCCGGGGTGCGGGTCATGAATGCCGATGCAGGCGGGTGCCTTATTCGTTGATGGCGGCGCGGTTTTCCTTGGCTTCCTTCAGCACGGCGGAGAGACGGTCATCACGCAGCCATTCCTCCAGCTTTTCCGGCGTCATGGGGCGGGCGAACAGATAGCCCTGCACCACATCGCACCCAAGCTGGCACAGCAGGTCAAGCTGGCGCACGGTTTCCACGCCTTCGGTCACCACCGTCATGCCAAGACGGCCGCCAATGCCAATCACCGCCGTGGTCACGGCCTGGGCGTTGGCATCGTGCTCAAGGTTCATGATGAAGCTGCGGTCGATCTTGATCTCGGTCAGCGGCAGGCGCGTCAGCCTTGAAAGCGACGAATACCCCGTGCCGAAATCATCCATCGACAGCGCCACGCCAAGGTTGCGGATGGACTGGAGGACCATGTTCGTGTCCTCGTTTTCAGTCATCATCACGCTCTCGGTAATCTCGACCGTCAGGCGATGGGGCTCGAGCTTGCTGTCACTGAGCAGGCGGGCAATGAAGCCGGGCAGGTTGCGGTTGCGGAAATGACCGGCGGAAAGGTTGACCGCCACCGTGGGCACGTAAATGCCGTGGGCGTCCCATTCCAGTATCTGCCGCACGGCGCGCTCGAGCGACCAGGTGCCGATGGCCTCGATCTGCCCGGTTTCCTCCGCCACGGCAATGAAGCGCGAGGGGTAAATGTTGCCCAGCGTGGGGTGGTTCCACCGCGACAGCGCCTCAACGCCATACAGCGTGTTGTTGCGCACGTCGACCTGCGGCTGGTACTGCAGGTTGAGCAGGCCCTGCGCCAGCGATTCACGCAGCGCCGAGCCCAGCAGCAGCCGGTCCTGCGCGGCCTTGTTGTCTTCCGAGCGGGCAAGGTGGGTCATGCCCAGCCCCGAGCGCTTGGCCTGCCGCATGGCCTGCTCGGCATAGCTGAGCAGGGATTCACCATCCGGCCCGTTCTCGGGGAACAGGCTGATGCCGATGCCCAGCGTCGGCACGATCATGTTGCCGCCGATCTCGATGGGCTGCTTGACGCAGCCATGCAGGATATCGGCAAATTTGAGCGCATCTTCCTGGCGCGTGTTGGGCACGATGATCAGGAACTCGTTCGGACCGGAACGGCTGAGCACGTAATTGCTGCGCGAAGCACCCTTGAGCCGCTCGGAAACGGATTTCAGGAAGCCATCGCCATTGATATGGCCCAGCGCATCGTTAATATCGCGGAAGCGGTCGATATCGATCATGTACAGCGCGAAATGATTGTCACCCGGCTGGCCGATCAGCGAGCGGATGACCTTGTGCACCGCCGTGCGGTTGAGGAAGCCGGTCAGCGGATCGTAGTTCGACAGCTGCGAGATGTGCTGGCGCGCCTCATGCTGCTCGATCAGCACGCCACAGAACGGCACGCAGCTGTTCACGATCTGCGCGGGCCAGCCGCCCCGGTTGCGCTCGGAGCGCGAATACAGCGCGAAGATGCCGGTAATGCGCCCGTTGCGCGTGCGGATGGCCGAAGCCCAGCAATGGTGCAGCCCCAGCGAGATGCCAACCGAGCGGTAGCTGTCCCACACGATGGTCGTCGCCTCGTTCAGGTCATTGGCGAGGGCGGCAATATCGGCCTCGGTCAGGCGCATGTCTTCCAGGGCCGCGGCAAAGCGGCGCGGCATGCCCGGGCCCGAGAGGATGCGCAGGCGGCTCTGCTCATCGAGCAGGATCAGCACGGCAACCGTATTGGGCACCAGCGTCTCGACCTCGCGGCAGACCATGTCGGCCACGTCCTGGATCTGGATCTCGCTCGACAGCGAGCGGAACACCGTATTCTGCAGTTCCACCACCCGGCTGCGATGGCCCGCGCCGGTAATGCCGCGCACCATCATCAGGCGGTAGCGGCGCCCGTCGGCCCCCACGCGCGCCGCGGTCAGGCTGACCTCGGCGGAGATGTAGTCGCCGCTGCGGTTCTCGAACGTGACCTCCCCCGACACCGGCTCAATCGCCTGGATCGAGGCATTGATGTCAAAGGGTGCCGCCCCATTCTCCACCGATGCGGCCATGAGTTCCCCCACGGGTCGCCCCGTGAGCTGGCCCGGGTCATAGCCCCATAACGTCTCGGCTGCCGGGTTGGCATAGAGGATCGTGTTATGGTCATCGATGATGACCATGCCATCTTGCGCCTGATGCAACAGTTCAAAACTGATCTCAGGAATGGCCACAACAGCTGGCGAAGGGGTGGGATTCTGCGTTTTCATAGGGATCCAAGGTTAAGCAGGCCTGTTTCCAACCAGGCATGGAGACAGCGAACAAGCCAGAAATTGTGGCGAGCCTATTTCTTCGTTTTGCTTTCGGACTCTTCAGAGGCGATCAGTTCGAGCGCAAGGGTCTTGGCTGGCCCCTGCGACCATTCAAGCAGTTCCGCCGGCGGCATCGGCCGTGCGAACAGATAGCCCTGCACCACATCGCAGTTCAGGTCCTGCAGCAGCTTGAGCTGGGCCTCGGTCTCGACGCCCTCGGTCACGACGGTCATGCCCAGGCGGTTGCCGATGCCGATCACCGCCGTGGTCACGGCCTGGGCGTTGGGGTCATGATCAAGGTTCATGATGAAGCTGCGATCGATCTTGATCTCGGTCAGCGGCAGGCGCGTCAGCCGCGAGAGCGACGAATACCCGGTGCCGAAATCATCCATCGACAGGCCAACGCCAAGGTTACGGATGGCGGCGAGGCCTTCCATCGTATCCTCGTTCTCGTCCATCATCACGCTTTCCGTAATTTCCACGCACAGGCGGTCCGGCGAGATCTGGCGCTCCTTGAGGATGCGCTCGATCAGAGCGGGCAGCCCGCGATTGCGGAAATGGGCAGCCGACAGGTTGACCGAAACGGTCGGCACGTAAAGCCCGGCGCGCTCCCAGTCGATGATCTGTTTTGTCGCCTCTTCGAGCGACCAGGTGCCGATCGTCTCGATCTGCCCGGTATCCTCCGCCACCGCGATGAAGCGCGAGGGGTAGATGTTGCCCAGCGTCGGATGCTTCCACCGCGAGAGCGCTTCCACGCCATACAGCTTGCCGGTCTTGATATCGACCTGCGGCTGGTAGTGCAGGTTGAGCATGCCCTTGGCCAGTGAGTCCCGCAGCGCCGAGCCCAGCAGCAGCCGGTCCTGGGCGGCGCGGTTATCAGCCGTGCTGGACACGCAGTAGCCGCCGCGCGCCTCCTTCTTGCACCGGCGCATGGCAATCTCGGCATGGCCAAGCAGAGATTCGCTATCCGGCCCGTTCTCGGGAAACAGGCTGATGCCGATGCCAAGGGAGACGACGAGCAGGTTCCCCGCGATCTCGATGGGTTCCTGCATGGCCTTGATCAGCGTTTCGGCAAAGGCCACGGCCTTGGCTTCATCACTGTCGGGCATGACGATGACGAACTCGTCCCCGCCCGATCGGCTGAGGATGTAATTGCTGCGCGACAGCTCCTTGAGCCGCTGGGCCACCGCCTTGAGGAAGGCATCGCCATTCATGTGGCCAAGCGTGTCGTTGATATCGCGGAAACGGTCGATATCGATCATGAACACCGCGAATTCGTTGTCACCCGGGCGGTCGATCATCGACTTGATGACCGTGTGGATGGCGGTGCGGTTATGGAAGCCGGTCAGCGAATCATGGTTGGCGAGCTGGGCGATATGCTGCTGCGCCTCATAGTTCTCGATCACCACGCTACAGAAGGGCACGCAGCCCGACACGATCTTCTGCGGCCAGTCGCTCAGCTTGTACTGGTTGCGCGAATACAGCGCGAAAATGCCCGAAATGCGCCCGTTGCGCGATTTGATGGCCGAGGCCCAGCAGTTGTGCAGCCCCAGCGAGATGCCGAGCGAGCGGTAGCTGTCCCACACGATGCTGTTGGCTTCCGACAGGTCATTGCCCAGCGCCGCAAGGTCGCCTTCGGTCAAGGACATATTCTCGAGTGCCGCGGCATAACGGCGCGGCAGGCCGGGACCGGACAGGATGCTCAGGCGGTTGTTCTCATCAAGCAGGATGATGACCGAGACCGTGTTGGGCACGAAGCTTTCCACCTCGCGGCACACCAGATCGGCCACGTCTTCGACCAGCATGTCGTTGGAGATGGCCTGGAACACCGTATTCTGCAGGTCAAGCAGCTTGCGGCGGTGGCTCTCCTCGGTCACGCCTTTCATGAAGGCCATGTAATAGCGCTTTTTTTCCGGCCCGAGCAGCGCGGTCGAGATCGACATCTCGCCCGAGATGTAGTCACCCGCCTTGTTCTCGAACGTCACCTCGCGCGAGGTGCCGACAATGCGGTTCACGCCCGTCTTGCGGTTCTTGTAGATATAGCTGTCATGATCGCCACGATAGACCGAAGGCACGAGGCAGCTCACGTTGCGGCCCAGCACCTCGTCCTCGGAATAGCCCCAGAGTTTCTCGGCCGCCGGATTGAAAAAAACCACCTCGTTGCGTTCGTTGATGATGACCACGCCATCGGTCGCCTGCTCGAGCAGCTGGAGGCTGACATCAGCATTCATGTCAAGTTCGCGCTTCGGAGTTTGGGCAGACGTCATTGCGGGGGCATCGTGAGGGTTCATTACATGCTCTTGCTGTTTCATGAGAAAATTCGCGCCTCTCAGGTACAGGGACTGGCTACGGGAGAAGAGACGGCGCGTATGGAACGGGCGGGAGCCCCCGCCCCTGTCATGGCTGCTGCCTGGGCCGACTGCGCGGGGTGGCCGATCAGGTAGCCCTGGCCTTCGTCACACCCTTCGGCGGAGGCGATGCTGAACTGGCCTGTGGTTTCGATTCCCTGTGCCAGAACCGATATGCGCAGCGCGTGACCCATGAGCAGGATGGAGCGCACAAGCTGCGCCGCCACCGGGTCGGTATCGACCTGCTGCATGAGCGAACGATCGATCTTGAGCTTGGTGAAGGGGAACACACGCAGCATGTGCAGCACCGACTGGGCGCCCCCAAACTCATCAAGGGCGAGGCGCACCCCAAGGGCCTGCAGGCTGTTGGCCATGGCCAGCGCACGGTCGGGATTGCGCTGCACGGTTTCTTCCGTGATCTCGATGACAAGTCGGTCAGGCGCCAGCCCGCTACTGGCAAGGTTTTCCTGCACGGCCACGACAAAGCGCGGCTGGAGGAACTGGGCGGCGGACATGTTGACCGCGATGCGGATGTTTTCATCCCACCCTGCCGCGGCCTTGCAGGCTGTCTGCAACACCCATTCGCCGAGCTTGATGATCAGGCCGCTCTCATCGGCAAGCTGCAGGATCTCGCGGGGGGCTATGGCGCCACGCTCGGGGTGCTCCCAGCGCAGCAGCGCCTCGTAACCCGAGATCTCGCCCGTGGCCACCACGGTCTGCACCTGGTAGAACAGCGAAAGCGCCCCGTTGGCCATGGCGGTCTTCAGGTCCTCGCCCAGCGCACGGCGTTCGCGCATGTTCTGGTCGAGCGTGCTTTCATAATACCAGATGGTGTGGTGCGGGTCGGTTTTGGCGCGATACATGGCCATGTCCGCGCGCGAGATCAGGGTCTCGCTGTCGGTCGCATCCACGGGGTAGACCGCAACGCCAATGCTGCCGCCACTGGTCACCACGTAATCCTCGATGGGGATCGGCTGGTTGAGCGCCTGCTGGATCCGCTCGACAAAACCGTGCAGCTCGGCGCTGTCGGACGTGCGGTGGATGGCAATGAACTCGTCACCGCCAAGGCGGGCCACGAACTCGCCATCCGCAAGCAGGGCACTGAAGCGCTCGGCCAGCGTGGTCAGCACGATATCGCCTGCGGCATGGCCACGGGTATCGTTGATTTCCTTGAACTTGTTCAGGTCGATGCCAATGACGGCAAACTGCTCGCCATCGCGGTTGGCCCGGCTGACCTCGTTTTGCAGCCGCTCGTTGAAGCTGATGCGGTTGGGCAGGCCGGTCAGGCCGTCCGACATGGCCATGCGATGCAGTTCCTCATAGGATTCCTGCCGCACGCTGCCATCAATGACGAACGAGGCGATACCGGCAATGAGCATGAGCATCGTGCCCCCGATAACCGAGAGCCCCAGCACCAGGAACTGCCCGTTATCATGCGCGGCCAGCATGTGCTGCGGCATGGCCACCACATGCATGGCCTCCATGCCGGTAAAATGCAGCCCGGCAACCGCGCCCACCAGAGCCAGCGTCGTCTCGACCTCGCGGCGCGGATTGACCGGCCGCAACGCCAGCAGCAGGGCGGTGGCGGACAGGGCAATGCCGATTGCGATCGACACCGCCACAAGCAGGCCGCTCCACGCCACGGGTGCTTCGAGCCGGTAGGCAGCCATGCCGATATAGTGCATGCCAGCGATGCCTAGCCCGAGCACGACACCACCCAGCATGCAGCCACCGCGCCCATACAGGCGCACGGCCAGCATCATGGCAAGCGGCATGGCGCCCAGCACGACCAGCAGCGAAAGCCCCGTGCGCAGCGGGTCCAGATGCACCTGGGCATTGCAGTGATAGGCCAGCATGGCGGCAAAATGCGTGCACCACACGAAACTCGCCCCGGCCATGCTGGCAAGGCAGTACCAGCCCAGCCGCTGGCGGCCGTGGGTCTGCGCTACCCGCGTTACCAGCCGCATTGTAATCCACGCGCCTGTTACGCAAACGATCAGCGCACCAGCGAGCAGGAAGGGATCATACACCCTCAGTTCATAGATATGATTGCTCATGACTTCCATTTTTGAGCGCCGATACCATGCGTTTACGAAAACAGGTTCCAACAAACACCTGGCTCCACACGGAGCATTGTGGAAACCTTCTGGCATCAACCGCTTGCAATAAGGGCATCCAACGGGAAATCAGCCATTTGTTTTTATATTTGCTGAGATTAATCAGATATTAGTAAACATTCATTGATAATGCAACAAAAAATTATCCTAAGGAAATTTAATGAATACCTTGGAGCATCCACAGCTCTGACAGTTAAAGATATTTCATATTTTAAAATCGTAACAGACGAATTCCAGAATAAGAAAATATAGGCTTATATTCCTATTTTTTTATTTGCAGAGAGGTAATCTCTACCATTACCGGACATCATCAGGACAAACATCCTTGCCCATGTCCGTCAGGGTAACATCCGCTGAAAAATTCGGTCACGATAAACGAACAGGTGGTAAAACCCTGCAAAGCCATGAAAGAGCGCCACGCAAAACAGTAACCATGCATTCCAGTGATGTAATCCTGAAAAAAAGGAATGCGTTCCACGCATAAGCATGGGCAGGGGGGAGTTGATCGGCACGCCAAACGCCATGACGGGCCGCCCGGTTGACCAGCGCGCCATGTAGCCAAACACGATCTCGCCACCGAGCAGCATATAGAGCAGGCGATGCACGCTGCGCGCCACGCGATCCTGCATTGTCACGATAGGGAAACGAATGGCCCGGCCGCCGGTCAGGGCCCATACCACGCGGATGATGAACACCGTGGCCAGCACCACGCCAAGCGAGGTATGAGTCGCGACCAGAAAAGGCCGCCATGCCGCCGTGCGGGCCATGAGATGCCAGCCGACCTGCCCCACAATGAACTGCTCGAGCACCAGCACGGCGGTCAGCCAGTGCAGCCACCGTGTCTCCCAGCTGTAATGCGCAGGCGGCGAGGGAAGAGAAGATGCTGTCATCCGGCGGTCTCTAATCAAAATTACCTATAAGTAAGGCCGTGGTTTACACCCCGACCCGCCGTCAGTTGACGCCTGGCAGAATCGCGCTGTCCTCGCCACCAATGTTCATATTGGTGTAGCTGCCATCGGTCATGCCGGGCGCGGCACTGCCGGATGCGGAGCCGGGCATCATCATCGCGCCGCTCATCTGGTCGGATTCCGCATTATCGTTGCGGAACTGCGGCACGCCACCACCGGTGCCGGTCTCGGGCGCGCTATAGGCAGGCGGCATGTCCGCCCCCGCACCATCATCCTGGCCTGCCGCATAGTCGCCCCCGCCTGAAGCGGCACCTGCCGGGTGGCTACGCGCATGGGCCGCACCTGCCGGTGCGCAGGCCAGCAACATGCCAAACGCCGCAACCGCCAGCCCCTTCGTGATATGACCTGCCATGTGGTTACCCTCCCTTTATGGAGCATGGAGCTGTTTCCATGGCCCCCTTTCAAATTGGGGCAATGACCCCATATTACCAATGTTTATCACGCATGCATGAACGGCGGAACATTCGTGCCACGCATGGGGCATGCGCGTACCATGTAGCATGTAACAACCGCAGGGCTGCATGGTTGTCATGAAACGTAACGGGGCGCACAGTCCTTCCCCGTCATCCCCTGGCAACTGCCGCGATGGAGAATGAAAATGACCAGACTCGCCACCCTTCCCCTGTCAGACCTCATCGTGGTGCCTGACCTGCTGGCCGCGCCGCCTGGCACCGTCATGCTCGCCTCGGAAGTTTCGCGCGATGACCAGAAGATCGTCATCCGCAGCCGCCTTGTCGGCCCCGATGGCGCAACGCCGGGCCTGATCCTGATGACGGCGGATGCCCGCGGCTACTTTGCGCCAGATGATGCCTGCACCGCCTTCGTGCGGACGGCCATTGACGTCACTGCCGCCATGCCGCTGCTCCTGACGAAAATCGTGCCCGGCTTCCGCTACAAATACGATGCCGTGGTGCGCGGCGATGTGTGGCAGCTCAAGGATGCGCAGGGCAAGCCTTTCACCGGCCTCGCCATTGGCTCGTCGGATGAGGAGGAAAGCAAGGTCTTCGCCTATGCGCGCATCGAAGGCGGCCGGATTGGCGATATCGTGCCCGGCGAGCGCGTGGCCTATCTGGGGCAGCTTGATTTCGGGGCAGGCCCCGTCGCGCCCACGTTGGGCTGACCCCTTCCCCGCCCGCCTGCAGCGGGCGGGGAAAACCACAAGCGCGGGTCATGCCGCGCCGGGCTGGCTTTCAAGGCTGGCCGAATTGGGCGTGCGCGGCAGGAAGAAGCGGATCATGCGCGCAAGATTGGGCGCAAGCTTCGGCCGCACAAGGCGCGGGTCATAGCCCGAGAAGCGGCGCTCGTTCTCGATCAGGCAGATATCGATCATGTCGCGCAGCTTCACATCGACATCGGCCACTTCCTTGGTGCCGTTGACGGTGAAGTTGTTGTCCTGCTCGTGCTTGTTGCCATCGGCATCAAAGGTGGTGACCATGCCCAGCCGTTCATAGAGCAGGAAGAACCATACGCCGATCACGCGCGCCTCGAACCACGGGCGCTTCCACCACGGCATGGTGGCGCGGTGCCAGGCCAGCCAGTTGGCGAACAAAAGGATGTGGCGGCATTCCTCCTGCATCACCGGCTCGAACGTGTCGATCAGTGCAGGCGGGAAGAAGGCGGATTTCTGGGCAATGGCAAACAGGCCAAACGCGAAGAAGCTGTCCACGCATTCCGAAAACCCGGTGACCATATAGGCCCATTCCACATCGCGCGGCTCGATGTAGGGCGGCTCGGATGCGAGCGGAATGTTGTAGGCCGCCACCATCTTGGACAGCACTTCCTTGTGCCGGTTCTCCTCCCACGCATTGCGTGACAGGGCGTCCTTCATGTCCGGGTCATCGATCAGGCGGGCGTAGGCTGCCATGCGCAGGCGGGCCTTGCCTTCGGTCTGGACCGCGATGTCCCAGATCGGCAGGGAGGTGACGCGCTGCAGCGTCTCGGCATCGAGTTCGGGCCACTCGATGACGGATGGCTTGTAGGGGTTGAAGGTCTCGCGGAACATGTCCGCCACGGCCTTCTTGTGCGCGGCCGAACCCGGCTTGAGCGGGCCGGCAACCGGGCTGGACCAGTGCCGGGCGTTGAAATCGGCCTTCGCCACGGCATCCGGCGTGGCGGCACCCGGGTCGCGGGCTTCAGGCAGGGATGTATAAATGTCGGAAAGTGATTTCGTCATGTCGGCTCGCTGTTCGGAACGGTGTCGCGTGAATACGCCGGCCGATGAGGCGTTCATTCAAACTGCCTGACACCCTCGTTGCCGGTTCCCATATCATAAGTCCATGCAAAGTGCAGAACTGTTATCTGAAATCCGCAGAAGAGGTTTTTTACCCTCTCCTGCGGAACGGAACGCCAGCATTATGGGCGAGCCCGAAACCTTGCCTTGCCCTAGATCAATGCAGGTCCGAGATCTTGTCGATCACGCGCGTCACCAGGCCATAGGCAATCGCTTCGTCAGCGGACATCCAGTAGTTGCGATCGGTGTCCTTGCACACCTTCTCGTAAGGCTGGCCGGTCTCGCGGGCGAACAGGTGGTTGAGCCGCGCGCGCATCTTGACGATCTCGCGGGCCTCGATGTCGATATCGGTTGCAGGCCCGCGCACGCCGCCCATGGGCTGGTGCAGCAGGAAGCGCGTGTTGGGCAGGCAGTAGCGCCGTTCCTTGTTGCCGGCGGCAAAGATGAGCGCGCCAGCGGAGGCGACCCAGCCGGTGCCGATCATGTTCACCGGCGCCATCGAATCGACAAAGCGGATCATGTCGTGAATGGTGTCGCCGCTCTCCACATGGCCGCCGGGCGAGTTGACGTACACATCGATCGGCTTGTCGGATGCACCGGCAAGGGCGAGCAGGCGGCCGGTCACGTCACGGGCGATCTTGTCGTTGATCGGGCCGAACACCAGCACCTTGCGCTGGTCGAACAGGCGGCTTTCAAGCTCGCCAATGGGCGAGGACAGCGTGCGGTTCTTGTCGGGCTCCTCGGTTTCCGGGCCCTGGGGTTCGGGGATATCGGGATCTCTCGGGTCTTCATCATCCATGCGGATGCGGTAGTTCGGCTGCATGCCGTTCATCGGGTTCTCCCTCTTCTCCGGGACTGTCCTGGTCATGCCCTTATCCTGCGCTGCCTTGCGCCCGGTGCCAAGTCCCGACCTTGCAATCGGGTGGAGAGGGCGCCCGCGTCATGACGCAAGTGACGCAACCCCTCTCGCTAAGAGCGGCATAGCAGGCTAGTTTGCCCCGGTCATGTCGTGTGCAGGCCACAAGGGCCATGGGAGCTAGAGATTGGGAAAGCGGGTACCATCGCCAAGTCCCGGAAGATTTTTTTTTCCGCCATCATGCAGCGCGCGTGCCGCACGGCCCGCCATCGTGGCCCTGTGCGCGGCGGCGCTCGCGGGCTGCGTGCACCACCAGGACACGGTCGATACCGTGGCGCAGTGGTACCACCATTACCAGGGTGGCGTGATCAGCCACCAGCGCCCCCCGCCGCCGGGCACCCACCAGCCCTACCCCAAAATCGGGCTTGGCCCGCGCAAGGCGCCTGAACTCCCCTCACCCGACCTGCGCGAGGACATTACCGCCGACCTCGAGGCCCAGCACGAGCTCAACGAGCGCCAGGACGCGATCATGGGCACCATGCCCAGCATAGCGGATATTCCGCCCATTCCCTCGCGCACGCAGTTCGGCACGCAGTCCGCCTCGCTCAAGGCGGCGGACAGCCCCGACACGCCTGCCACCAGCGGCACTGGTACTGGCACCACGCCTACGGCCACCGAGGCGCCGGACAGCACCACCCCCCAGACCGGCCCGGACGGCCGCCCGCTTTATGGCAGCAACGGCCAGCTGCTCATGCCCGAGGTCTCGACAATGGTGAGCGAACACCCCGAGGCCATTCCCGCCAACCTGCCCCCCATAGCCCAGGAAGCGCCCGCCCTGCCCCAGGTTGGCGGCATCAGCCTGCCTGACAACGCGGCGCGTGACGGGCTGGACCTGCCAAGCTACCACCTTGCCAGCGCCGATGACGGACCAACGGTGCACTTCCTCCCCGGATCGGACCACATTGCCGATGGCGAGGATGAGGTGGTGGACAACGCCGTGAAGGAACGCGGCGACAATTTCGTAATCGTGAACGGCTACGGCAACGCCACCAGCGCCACGGCGGAAGGGCAGACCGCCGCCCTCAACCTGGCCATCCTGCGCACCCGCACCATCACCACCATGCTCGTGGCGCGCGGCGTGCCTGCCAGCCACATCGTGGTGCGCGCCCATGCCTTTGGCAATGGTGCAAGAATTGCCGTGCTGCGCTAGAGTGCCATCCGCAGGCCCGGTACGCGGGCCTGCATGAGCTGATTCGCAACCCGGCGCGCCTTCCCGCGTGCCCGTAACAGAGCGTCCCATGACCGAAGAATTCCATCGTATCCGCCGCCTGCCGCCCTATGTCTTCGCTGAAGTCAACAAGGCCAAGGCCGCCGCCCGAGCGCGGGGGGAGGATATTATCGATCTCGGCATGGGCAATCCCGACACGCCCACGCCGCCGCATATCGTGCAGAAGCTGGTCGAAACCGTGTCGGACCCGCGCGCGCACCGCTATTCGGTCAGCCGGGGCATTCCCGGCCTGCGCCGGGCGCTGGCTGGGTATTACGAGCGCCGCTTCAACGTGAAGCTCGACCCCGAGACCGAGGTGATCGCAACCCTTGGCTCAAAGGAAGGGCTGGCCAACCTCGCCTCCGCCATCACCAGCCCGGGCGACACCATCCTGGTGCCCAACCCGTCCTACCCCATCCACCAGTTCGGCTTCATCATCGCGGGCGCCTCCGTGCGCTCGATTCCGGCCACGCCGGATGATGAAATGCTCGAGGCCCTCGACCGCGCGGTGCGCCATTCGGTGCCCAAGCCCACGGCGCTGATCGTCAATTTTCCGTCAAACCCGACCGCGTACCTGGCTGATCTCGATTTCTACCGCAAGCTCGTGGCATTCGCCTGCAAGCACGAGATCTGGATCCTGTCCGACCTGGCCTATGCCGAGATCTATTTTGGCGACAACGTGCCCCCCTCGATCCTTGAAGTGCCGGGAGCGAAGGATATCGCGGTCGAGTTCACCTCGCTGTCCAAGACCTATTCCATGGCGGGCTGGCGCATGGGCTTTGCCGCGGGCAACCCCAAGCTGATCTCGGCGCTGACGCGCATCAAGTCCTACCTTGATTACGGCGCGTTCACCCCCATCCAGGTGGCGGCGGTGGCGGCCCTGAGCGGCCCGCAGGACTGTGTTGCCGAAATCCGCGACATCTACCGCAAGCGCCGCGACGTGCTGATCCAGGGCCTGCACGCGGCAGGGTGGGACGTACCCTCGCCCGAGGGCTCGATGTTCGCCTGGGCGCCAATTCCCGAGCGGTTCCGCGAACTCGGCAGCGTCGGCTTCTCCAAGCTGCTGCTCAGGGAGGCAGGCGTTGCCGTGGCGCCGGGCCTTGGCTTTGGCGAGCATGGCGAAGGCTTTGTGCGCATCGGCCTGGTGGAAAACACCCAACGCCTGCGGCAGGCCTGCCGCTCCATCCGCCATTTCATGACGGAACATGGCGGCCTTGCCCCCACCAGCCAGCAGGCCACCCCCCTGCCGGATGAACAGCCCGCCCATTCATGACTGACCCTTCGCTTGACGGAAAACAGATGACTTCTACCCCTTGTTGCACGCCCGCCCCCAAACCGCCCCTGCGCATCGGCATTGCAGGGCTGGGCACGGTTGGCGCCGGCGTTGTCAAGCTGCTGCGCGAGAATGCGGCCCTGATCCGCGCCCGCGCGGGGCGCGAACTGGTGGTGACCGCCGTGAGCGCGCGCGACCGCACGCGTGACCGCGGGGTCGACCTGTCGGGTATTGCATGGTGCGACACGCCCGAGGAACTGGCCACCCACCCGGACGTGGACGTGGTGGCCGAACTGATTGGCGGCGCCGAGGGCGCTGCCCGCCTGACCGTGACCCGCGCACTGGAAAACCGCAGGCCGGTAGTGACCGCCAACAAGGCGCTGATCGCCATCCACGGCGCGGAACTGGCCTGCACGGCACAGGCGGCGGGCGTGCCGCTGATGTTCGAGGCGGCGGTGGCCGGTGGCATTCCCGCCATCAAGACCGTGCGCGAGGGGCTGGCGGCGGACCGCATCCTTAAAATCGGCGGCATCCTCAACGGCACGTGCAACTACATCCTGAGCGTGATGCACGAGACCGGCCGCGACTTTGCCGAGATCCTGGCCGATGCCCAGAAGCTGGGCTACGCCGAGGCCGATCCCTCCACCGATGTCGATGGCATCGACACCGCCCACAAGCTGGCCATCCTGGCGGGGCTGGCCTTCGGGCGGCCGGTGGTGTTCGCCTCCGTCTTCATCGAGGGCATCCGCCGCATTGGCGCGCTTGACCTGCAGTTCGCGCGCAAGATGGGCTACCGCATCAAGCTGCTGGGCCTTGCCCGCCAGCATGAAAACGGCATCGAGGCCCGCGTGCATCCGTGCCTCGTGCCGCAGGATGCTCCGATCGCGCAGGTCAATGGCGTATTCAACGCCGTGGTGGCGGAAGGCGCGTTTGTCGGCCGCCTCATGCTTGAGGGCCGGGGCGCAGGCGAAGGGCCAACGGCCACCGCCGTATGCGCCGACCTGATCGACATCGCGCGCGGGGCCGCCATTCCCGTATGGGGCTGCGATGCCGACAGCCTGACGCAGGCCGTGGCCCTGCCCGCCAAATCGTTCGTGGGCGAATACTACCTGCGCCTGAACGTGGAAGACCGCCCCGGCGTGATTGCGGACATTACCGCCGTGCTGCGTGACAATGGCGTCTCGCTGCGCAGCATGCTCCAGCATGCCGATGCGCATGAAACCCGCCCCGACGGCACCCATGCCGTGCCGCTGGTGCTGCTGACCCACAAGACCGACGAGGCAGCCATGCAGCACGCCCTGCATCACATTGCCGAACTGACCGCCGTGCTGGACGAGCCTGCCCTGATCCGCATCGACGCGGGCTAGGAACGGCGCGGGTGGGCGCCCGTCCATCCGCGCCCCGTCGCTGCCCCGGCCCCCGCACAAGGACCTGCCCGTGCCCGTTACCGACCTGACATCGCCCGCCCCTGCCACGCAACTGGCAAAAAACGGGGCAACGCCCGCCGTGCTGGGGGTCACCCGCAGCGTGACAGGGCGGCGATGGACATGGCGCGCGGGCAGCCAGGCCAGCCATGCCGACCGCATGGGCATGGCCATTGCCCAGCAGACCGGCCTGCCCGAGATCGTGGGCCGGATGCTGGCGCTGCGCCATATCAGCCCCGAACAGGTGGCGGACTACCTCAGGCCCGCCATGGGCCAGATGCTGCCCGACCCCTTGACGCTGGTGGACATGGACGTGGCCGCCGGGCGGATGGCGCGCGCCATCCGCAATGGCGAAACCGTCGGGCTGTTTGGCGATTACGACGTGGATGGCGCGTGCTCGACCGCACTCCTGACCACATTCCTGCGCACGCAGGGCTGCACGGTGCTCACCCACATCCCCGACCGCATGACGGAGGGCTACGGCCCCAACATCCCTGCCATCGAAGCCATGCAGGAGCAGGGTGCGAGCCTGATCATCTGCCTCGACTGCGGCACGGCGGCAGTCGATGTGCTCGAGCATGTCAGCCAGCGCTGCGATGTGATCGTGCTCGACCACCACCAGGTGCAGGGCGCGCTGCCCCGCGTGCTGGCCACGGTCAACCCCAACCGGCCCGACTGCCCCTCCGGCCTGCGCAACATCTGCGCCGCAGCGGTGACCTTCCTGGCCGCAGGGGCCACCACGCGCCTGCTCCGCAGCGAAGGGTGGTTTGGCACCCATCCCGACCCGCAGCTCAAGCACAGCCTCGACCTGGTGGCGCTGGCCACCGTGTGCGACGTGATGCCGCTGACCGGGCTGAACCGCGCCTTCGTGATTCATGGGCTGAACATCATGGCGCAGCGCGGGCGCACGGGGCTTGCCGCCCTGCTTGAGGCTGCGGGCGCGCGTGACCCGCTCTCCGCCTTTACCTGCGGGTTTGCGCTGGGGCCACGCATCAATGCCGGGGGGCGCATTGCCGATTCCGGGCTGGGGCTGCGCCTGCTGCTGTCAGATGATGCGGCCGAGGCACAGGCGCTGGCCGACAAGCTCAATTCCGTCAACCACAACCGCCAGAGCGTGGAGGCGGGCATTCTGGACCGCGCCATGGAACTTGCCGCCGCCCAGCGCGAACAGGGCCATGCCGTGCTGGTGCTGAGCGGGCGCGACTGGCATCCCGGCGTGGTGGGCATCGTAGCCGGGCGCATAAAGGAAAAATTCAACCGCCCCGTGCTGGTGGGCGCGGAACTTGATGATGGCAGCGTGAAAGGCTCGGCCCGCTCCGTGCCGGGGCAGGATCTGGGGGGCGCCATCATTGCCGCGCGCCAGGCAGGGCTGCTGACATCGGGCGGCGGCCACGCCATGGCGGCGGGCTTTGGCCTGCCCGCCGAAGGGGTTCCCGCACTGCACGACTTTCTTGACCGGTACTTGGCCTCCGCCGCCGACCTGCCCGATGCGGTCGACCTGACCATCGATGCCGTGGTGAACGTAGCCGCAGCCGACGTGGCGCTTGCAACCGACATGGACCGCCTCGCCCCCTTTGGCGCGGGCAATGACGAGCCGCTCATCGCCCTGCCCCGCGTGCGCGTGGCCTATGCCGAGCGGATCGGGCGCGAGGGCAACACCCTGCGCCTGACACTCCAGGGTGAAGGCCGGGGCCCACGGCTCAAGGCGCTGGTATTCCGCGCCAATGAAAGCCCGATCGCCCCGGTGCTGGAAGATCGCGACGCGCCCCCGCTACACCTTGCAGGCTGGCTGCGGGCCGAGAGCTGGAACGGGCGGACATCGGCCACGTTCTTCATCCGCGACGTGGCGATCGCTTAATAATTTCAGTCTTTTTTGCATCAGGGGGGTTGACCCGCACCCCGTGGCGGGATAGTTACCGCTCACGCCTTTAGTCCCGTTCGTCTAGAGGCCTAGGACACCGCCCTTTCACGGCGGCAACACGGGTTCGAATCCCGTACGGGACGCCAGCTACTTTACCGCAGTTTACTGCAGGTCTTGGCTGATTACAGGCACTTTCCTGATTTCCAGTTTGTTGGACTCTGAGCCAATTCTGAACCGGACGGATTTCCGTCAGGCAGGAATGGCGCGGTGATATCAGGGTTTCGCATGCGCGAATCACAGAAAACAAATATTGATCCCGCCACGGGCAGGCCGCTGCCCAAGGGTGTGTGGCATCGCGGCCCATCGCCATGATGCCAGATGGCGTAACCAGACACACTCAGGACCGCATCAGAACAATCAGGATGATGACCGTCACCTTGCGTGGCGGTTACTGGCCGGGCAAAACTGGCCCAATGCGCTGGCCACATCATCACCCCTGCACTGTCCGGCCTTCTTCCCTGTCTGGTTGCGCAGCATGACCCCTTTTCTATCCGATCGCCCGAAACCGGATACATCATGGCGTGCGGTCGTGCTGTTCGGGCGCAATGTCGCGTCCTATAAATTCGCGCTCGCGCAAAGCCTGCTGGAAATGGCGGAGCGGCCTACGACCAGAGTCCTGCTGAGCGATCTGGCGGAACCGTTTTCGCGGCATCTGTGCCAGCATCTGGCTCGTGTGGACCGGCAGGGCACATCGCGATCCAGTCGGTTTCTGGATACCTGCCGCGCATTCAACCGCGACGAAATTACCGCAACGCAACTGCGCGATGCCACGATCAAGCTGGGGTTTGTCAACGTGATCGATGCCTTCCACATGGTCGGCAAGGGTCCAGTGCCGCACCGCTTTTTCATGGATGAACGCACAATCGGCGGGCCGCCTGCCATCCGCCTGACGGATGAACTCTATAAATTGCGCGAACGGTTCCGGGCCAATGATCTGGCGGAAGAGACGGAAGCCCGGTGGCGACTGGTGGAAGGCGCATGGCAGTACGACCTGCCGCGCGCCAATGTGGCCGTGCAACTGGACAGCGAAACGCAGGAACTGTTTGTACAGAAAGTGCGGCGGGTCTCGCTCAGCCGCGTCCGTCCATCGCTGAATGGCTACCAGAAAGGCCACTGTTTCTATTGCGGGTGCGACATGCCACTGGCGACAGCGGACGTGGACCATTTCTTTCCGTGGATGCTGCGGGAACGCGGCCTGATGCCGGATGCTGACGGGATATGGAATCTTGTCCTGGCCTGCCGGGGCTGCAACCGGGGCGAAGGCGGCAAGTTTGCCAGCGTGCCATCCGACAGGCTTGTCGCGCGGCTGCACGCCCGCAATTCATGGCTGGTGGAAAGCCATCACCCGCTGCGTGAAACCATCCTGCTGCAGACAGGCCAGAGCGAGGAGGCCCGGCGCAGCTTCCTGCGCTCCCGGCAACAGATCGCCCATGACGCCCTGATCCATACATGGGAACCAGCCGAGGAACATCATGACTGAGGTTCCCGATACGCTGGCATGGTATGATCGAAACGCCAGCAGTTTTGAAGCGCGTACCGCCAGCGTGGACATCAAGGCGATCCATGGGCTTTTCCTGCCCGACATTCCCCCCGGCGGACATATTCTGGACGCCGGCTGCGGAGTGGGGCGCGATGCGCTGGCCTTTGCCCATGCCGGGCATCGCGTTACCGCCATGGATGGCAGCGCCGCCATGGTCAGGCTGGCACGTAAAAGAACAGCGGGGCATCCGGTTTCGGTGCATCACATGACGTTTGCGGAACTGGACTGGACCAACCGGTTCGATGGTTTCTGGGCCTGTGCCGCTCTCCTGCATCTGCCCCCGACAGAACTCGAAACGGCTCTGACAAGACTGGCACAGGCGTTGAAACCCTCAGGGACGGGTTATGCCTCGTTCAAGGCAGGAACAGGTAGAAGGGTTGAAAACGGTCGTTATTTTTTTGATATGACCGAAGAGAAACTACAAAATACAATCAGGAACACCCCATTGAGGCTACGGCTCTGTTCCATCACGACAGACCAGGCGGGAGATCGGCCATCAGTAACGTGGCTGAATGCGATTTTTGACCTGAAGTGAAGGCAGGCCGTGTTCATGCCCGCCCGCTTTCATGAACTCTTCCCGTTCCAGACATGAACAGCCTCGTATTGCGTGCATGATGGCTGGCGGATGGCTGGTTTGCGGCCGGCAAGCGGCATTCGGAAACTTCTGTTTTCCATCGCGTTTCACACCCCGCCCGCATGGCTGGCAGGCCCTGCATCACCTTTCCACCATCATGGTGAAGTATGGCATACTCTGTCCTGCTACCGAGGGAGGTAACAGGCTTATGGAACCGTGGAATTCATTCACGCTGTTTGGAAAATCCGGCACGCTCTACCAGTTTCATCGCGTGCCCTCGCCCCTGCCGGACCAGGCGGGCGTGTTTCTGCTCACCACCGTCATGGGGTCAACGGCCAAGGGTGGGTCGTGGCAGTTTGTCGAACCCGAAATCGGCACGGTCACATCCCTTTCGCGCCAGTGGGAGAGCGTGGTCAAACCCGCGCGCGAGGCGAAAGCGGAAAGCGATGACGTTCTTGTCTGCTTTCCTGAAAGTGGCGACGTGCAGGATGCCTTTGCCGACCTGATCGAAGGGGGTGCTACGCGCCTGCCCGGCTGAACCGCCTGACCGGCACGGACGTGAATGGACGCAGGCGCACCCGATGGTCAACACTGCATCATTGCCCGTGCCTGATGGAGGTTCTGCATGCCCCGAATCCGCCCTGCCCTGATGGCCGCCCTGGCCAGCCTGCCCGCCCTGTGCGGCACCGCCCATGCTCAGGCGGCAAGACCCGTGCTGCTGCGCCATGCCACCGTCATTGACGGCACGGGCCAGCCTGCGCAGGCCGATACGGATATCCTGATCGAAAACGGGCAGATCGCCGCCACGGGGCATGGACTGCAGCCACCCGCCCATGCCCGCACGCTTGACCTGTCGGGCGCAAGCGTGCTGCCGGGGCTGATTTCGGACCACAGCCATGTGGGCCAGGTCAGCGGCACCCATAACGGGGCGGAAAACTATACCCGCGCCAATATCCTCTCCGAACTCGCGCAGTATGAACGGTACGGTGTGACGACGGTGGTCGCACTCGGGCTGAACCGCTCGCCGCTGTTCGATGACCTGCGCCGCGAACAGCATGCGGGCCTCAACCCCGGTGCCGACCTGTTTGGCGTGGATCAGGGCATTGGGGCCCCCGATGGCGTGCCGCCTGAAAACATGTTCCATCTTGGCCCCGACCAGGTCTTTCGCCCCACCACGCCTGCCGAGACGCGTGCCGCCGTCAACCGCATGGTTGATGAAGGCACGGACCTGATCAAGCTGTGGGTGGATGATTTCCGCAACGGCGTGCCCGGTGCGCGCCCCCTGCCCAAGATGCGGCCTGCGATCTACCGCGCCGCCATTGCGCAGGCCCATGCGCGGGGCAAGCGGGTTGCGGCCCATATTCATGACCTGGCCGATGCCCGCGCGCTGGTGGCGGCGGGCGTGGACATTCTGGCCCATGGCGTGCGCGACCGGCCCATAGACCCGGCACTGATCAACGCCATGCACGCGCAGGGCACGGGCTATATCGCCACGCTCTCGCTTGACGAGGCCGGTTACATCTTTGCCGAGCACCCGGAATGGCTGGATGATCCCTTCCTGTCCTTCGGCCTCTCGCCCGCGCTGCGCCAGCAATTTGCCGACCCCGCCTGGCGGGCCAGAACGCTGGCCGCCCCGCTGAGTGCCGCCGCCCACCGGGCGCTGGCCATGAACATGCAGAACCTGATGGCGGTGTACCGCGCGGGCATTGCCACAGGCTTCGGCACGGATTCAGGGGCCACGCCGGTACGCATTCCCGGCTTTGCGGAACATCGGGAAGTGCGCCTGTCCATCATGGCGGGGCTGACGCCGCTCCAGGCCATTACGCTGGCCACGGGCGATGCCGCACACCTCATGCACCTGACCGACCGGGGCACCATAGCCCCCGGCCAGTGGGCCGACCTGCTGGTGGTGCAGGGCAACCCCACGGTGGAGCCTGCCGCGCTGGACCGGATCCGGCAGGTCTGGCATCGTGGCCAGCCAGTTACAGGCCCACTGCCCGGCCAGCCCCTTCCCCCCAAATGACAGGACCCCGCTTCATGCCCGCACGCAAGACCGCCCTGCGCCTGAGCCTGCTCCTGTCGCTGCTGGGGGCCCTGGGCGCCTGCGCGGGGCCTCAGGGCCCCCAGCTTTCCGGCCCGGATGGCCCGATGATTGCGAATAATGACTGGAATGAACATGATTACGGCATGGGATATTATTCCGGCCCGTATAATGATGGCTTCGAGGCTGAAGGGCTGGACGGGGGACCGCCTGACTACATGGGAGATGCATTCTTTGGTGGCCCTTAAACATAATAAAGGCTTCCAGCTTCCGCCTTTTTTTAAAAAAGCAGTACTCTTCAAAACTTTCTTAAAAATCCAAGGCTGACATAAGGCGAGGAATTCAGGGGAGAGCCCCAGACGGGAAATCAGTTCCTCAATATTTTTTTGCCTTTACAGCATATCACTGCAATGATATTGGACATAAAGTAACATAACGATACATTTTTCCTAAGGTTTATATGCGGTTTTTTGTAACAGGGGGAGCTGGCTATATCGGGAGTCATATTGTCCTGCTACTGCTGGACTTGGGACATGACGTTGTAGTACTCGACAATCTCAGTAACGGACACAGGCAGGCCGTGCCTGCGGCCGCAACGTTTATTTTGGGCGATGTTTCCGACGTAAGCCTGGTCGATGACGTGCTGAGTGATGGCCCCTGGGATGCCATTATGCATTTTGCCGCAAAGTCTATCGTTGCGGAAAGCATGATTGAACCTTTTTCCTACCTGCAACAGAATTTCTCGGACAGTCTCTCTCTTATCGATCTGGCAGTCCGCCATAAAGTGCCCGCTTTCATTTTCTCTTCAACAGCGGCACTCTTCGATAACAAAGACGGTTCAATTATTACCGAAGATTATCCTATCATGCCCTGCTCTCCCTACGGGGAAAGCAAATTCATGACCGAGCGCGCCCTTTACTGGGGAGAGCGCGTGCATGGGCTGCGTAGCGCCTGCCTGCGTTATTTTAATGCTGCGGGAGCCGACCCAAAAGGCCGCGCGGGAGAAGATCATCGCCCGGAAACGCATCTCATTCCCCTGGCCATAGAAGTCGCGCTGGGCAAACGGCCCTATCTGGAACTTTTTGGCAATGATTACGATACACCTGACGGGAGCTGTATTCGTGATTATGTGCACGTAACCGACCTTGCACAAGCCCATCTTGCCGCCCTGGGCACGATTGGCCAGGAAAGTATGGTCTATAATATCGGGAATGGGAAAGGATATTCCAATCTCGAGGTCGTCCAGAGCGTCGAACGCGTTTCCGGGCGGCGGTTAGACTGGCGCTGGGCCCCCCGTCGGGAAGGTGACCCTGCTATTCTGGTCGCCAGTTCGGATCTTCTTCGCAAAAAAACGGGATGGAAAAGCGAATTCCACGATCTCGATACCATTGTTGAAACTGCATTTGACTGGTTCGAGAAGCATCCCAATGGTTATGATTCATTCCCTTTTCATAATCCCCACAGCCGTTCTTTTGCTCTCTCGTAAGAGGTTACGTCACACTTACATTTGTTGATATAACGCTATGAGATTCATGATTTCTGTATAATAAGAAGTAAAAAGATGAGGGAATTATGGATTGTAATAAATTAAAAAGCAACATAGAGAGCAATAATTTATACTTCTTTGTTTTTATTTGTGCTTTATGCTGCCTTAACTTTGGGCTACTGGTTTTACTGGCGCATCACCGTTCGATAACAGATGCAACCTGTCAATGGGACTGCTTCTGGTATACGGATATCGTTAAAAATGGCTATGCCACGCAGCCATTTTGGTACGATCAAAGTCGACTTGCCGAGGGCAACTGGGCCTTTTTCCCGCTTTATCCTGCCATTGCCTATGCCTTTCATAGTGCTTTAAGCATCCCCCCTCTGGCAGCAGAATTGCTAGTCAATGTAATACTATGGCCAATACTGATATATCTGTGCCATATGCACCTGCGTGATCGATCCATCACGCTAGATAGAATAAAATTTGCCATATTTTTTGTTATTTTCCCCTTTAATTTGTGGTACACGTCCGAATATTCAGAAGGCGTATATGGCACGCTGCTGATATTGATACTGATACTCCTGCAAAAAAATTATCTTAAATGGGCTGCTTTTTTCTGTTTCCTTATTGGCCTATCCAGGCCGACAGGATTTATATCGGTTGCCTTTATAGCAGCATGGCTGTTTTTCATTAAAACTTACGTAAAAAACCAATCCCTATCCTGGAAAAACGTATTCATCCGTCTACAGGAAAGTACCCTGCTGGTTTCAGCGGCGGGTGCCGGTCTTTCACTCTATGTCCTGTATCTTTTTCATCTTACGGGAGATGGGTTTGCATTCTCTCATGTAGAGGTTGCCTGGTTCAGAAAATTTGATTGGCTTCCCGTACAGTTTGTGCACGCTCTGAAAGAGAAAAACCAAAGGTCATTTGTTGTTTTTTCTATTTTTGTTATGTACGTTCTTTATAAAATGTACAAAAAGAAGTGGTATTTTGAAGCTTCCTTTATGACTTTTATCGCGTTCATCGCAGCATCGACCGGTTTGCAGTCTATTGAAAGATATGCACTGTCGAACCCTCTGGTGATGGAATTTCTTGCGCTATCAACTCTTTCTCAGCCACCAGGCCGACAGAAAAAAATATTAGCACTTCTGTTGGTTCTACATATCGTTGCAATAAAAATATGGTTCCATGGGAAGATATGGTTCGTTTAAATGAAAAAATATACCTATATATCGATCATACTCTTGGTTTTTGACGTAATTTCCTTCTGGGTGGGTATACACCCTCATGTCACTCCGGAGTACCGACATTACTTTATTGATCATTCGATGAGCCGGGATACATATTTAAAGATCTCCATCCAGAATGACAAAGAACACAATAAATAGTTTGAAAATTTCAGAGGGTGTCCATTGAAAAATGGACACCCTCTGAAACTTTTTGCATCTGTTGGCCTGCCCCAGTGCTGATCACACAGACACACGGCAGAAAAAGGGTAAAGCCGCAATAGAGGGCAATTTTGACATGGCACCCTACCCACCGCACCAGACCATGCCCGGAAGCCGGACATGGGGCATTTCTTCCCCGATAGTGTAGTTACTCGATTGCCCTGCCCCGGAAAACGCTCGTCCGGGTAGAGGGAGCATGCTCATATTTATTGCCGTGTAAGACACAGCTCTTGTCGTAATCGGCGATAAGGAAAGCCCCGATCCGATAAGTGATAAACGGGCCATGCTCGCGGCTTCCATCAATGGCGCAGTTCTGGAGGTCGGTCTCCAGCGCTTCCCACATCCATTTCCCTTCATCGTGCTCACGGGCCGTAGAAGGGAAATTTTTTGGCAAGCCCTGGGCCAACATGATCGAATGCATCATCCATGGAGATGGCAAAAGAGGCTTCTCGGTAGGAAGCACCATGTCCGTCAATACCTGATATTTAAACAGGGTACGCAGGGCCAGTGGAGCGATTGGCTCATTGCCGCGGGTACTCCACCAAAAGGATTCCCCATCCGGTAGATTGGCTTCACGTGCCAACTGAACGGCATCATCAACCATGGCCTGTGCCATCTGATCCCGAAAACGGGACTGGGCCGCAAGGGCATTGGCATAGGCAGCCGACATCGTCATTTCTGACCACAGGCCGAACCCCACAAGCACACATGGGATGTAGGATACATGCCGCCTGAAAGAAGGCGCAGGCCCCAGGAGAAACGTGAAGAAACAGGCGCAAACCGCTCCAAAGCCAGTCATGACCCGCGCAGCATAGACGGGATGGGCAAGCAGCAGCAGGATGCCAGGTATGCACAAGGGCAGGACGGCAAGGCAAAAAATGACAAGGGCGCCAGAAGCTGGCGTCAGATCACCCTTACGAAGCATTCTTATGACACGCAGCACAAGGCTTATGCAGCCCAGCACAAGAATGACCGAGAAAATTATACTCTGCACGCCTTTTATCAAGGCCGGGGCAATCACAAGACTGAAATCTGGTATATTCTTGAAAATCTCGGCAACAGAATGAACAACCTCTTTATGGGCATCTGCATAGTGGTCACCGCCTGGCAGTACACATGTCTCCAGTTTATAAGCAAACAATCCCAATCCTAATATAATAACATTATAAAAAGCTTCTCTCAGAACCTTACTTGCATCTTCTTTTTTTATTAAGGACAACACAACCGTAAGTAAAATTAAAGACAGGTATATATTTATGGCGGACTGATACAGATTAAGGCATGCGATAATTGAAGAAAATTTCCATAAATATATTGATTTACGGTCAAATCTTTTTATGAATAAGTCTATGGAAAACGGCATGATACTACAAAAAACTGCCATCTCCATTATGATGCTGTCAAACCGGTATGAAATATTCTCCATGAAAAATGGATTACATACAATCAAAGACAGGCATATTATGGAAGATACTCTACTATATCCCCATCTGATACTGAATGCCGCAAGTGCCATGGCAATAAATGGCAACCCGAACAGTTGGGGAAGAGGTGCATAATCAACAATCGAGAATCTTCCCATCAACAGGATCAGCAACTGACCCAATGGGCGCCCATCGCGTTCCCAATGTATTCCATACAACGTATGTGGCGTATCATCGGCGTAATATACGCTGGCATGAATGATCGGATAGGAAAATACAAGAAAGACAAAAAAGAATAACAACGAACGTATAGTGAATTCTTTATTCAAAAGGCATGAAGATGCGGCATTGCCTTTCGAGGCCTCGAATGGAAAAATCATAATGTAATCTCAATGCCCTCAGCAAAAAAGTATAATACTTTATAAAATAAATTTTGTATCCTTGAAAATCCCCTCCAAAAAAAATACCGGCAGGCATCAATCATTCCAACCATGCCTCAGAGCCTGAATCAGAAAGCGGTTTGATTGATTTTTCGCAGAACTCTGCGGATATGGGCAATCATCAACCACGCGTGGGATGACGAGATTGTTGCCTCGACATCCTTCGTGAGGCGACGGCAGCGTCCGAGCCATGCAAAGCTGCGCTCCACGATCCAGCGTTTGGGCAGGACGACGAAGCCTTCGGCCCGATCGCTACGCTTGACGATCTCGATCGTCCATCGGCCGAGTTCAGCCAGCGCACCACGCAACTTCTCGCCGGCATACCCGCCGTCACCGATCAGATGGCGAAGCCAGGGAAACAATGAGCGTATTCTGGTCGCTACCAGCGGCGCGCCATCACGATCCTGAATGTCGGCGGGATGCACGACGGCTGCCACGACATGACCCAGCGTATCGGTCGTGATATGCCGCTTGCGGCCCCTGATCTTCTTGCCCGCGTCATAACCGCGTGGACCGCCGTTTTCAGCAGTTTTAACCGACTGGCTGTCAATAATGCCTACCGAAGGCGTGGCGTCTCGCCCGTCCTGCTCACGCGACAGGATCACGAGAATATGGTTTATCGCTTCCCATCGTCCCTCGCGGATCCAACGGTAGAAATAGCCCTGCACGGTCGTGAAGGCGGGAAAATGACGAGGCAATTGTCGCCACTGGCAACCCGTAGTGACGATATAGAGGATCGCCTCCATGACCCGGCGCAAATCCGTACGTCGTGGTCTCCCCAGTCGTTTCTTCTCGGGCATCAAAGGCGCAATCAGCGCCCACTCCGCATCGCGAAGGTCGCTTGCATACTCCAGGTCGTCCCGGCGATACTGCGCGCGGGTGATTTCAGTCCAGGCCATCTTGATCTCATCAGGTTATCGCAAACCCATGAATCATAATCCACTGAAATCACTCAACTCATTTTCGGTCAGACACTCAATCAAACCCGAGAAAACCGCATTAGACTGAAAACAATGCAGGCAGACCTGATGCATCCGCCTTCCGCACGATACCGAAGATATCCCGCATGACGGTGCCTGCCCTGGCAGTTAGAATATCGGGCGTTTTATGATAAAATCGGCGATAAAATTCTTCCTGCCTTCCTGAAAGTGTCTTTCTGATGACTGTATTACGTTACCCTCCGCCCCGGCTTGCGATTGTTGTGCCATGCTACAATGAGGCAGAAGTATTTACATACTGCCAGCAGGAACTGGGAAAGCTGCTGGATGAGATGAAAAAAGATCTGTTGATCCAGGCTGACAGTTATCTCCTGTTTGTAGATGATGGCAGCAAGGACACCACATGGGAGCAGATCGCGGCGGCCAGTTCACGGATACCCTGCGTTCAGGGACTGAAACTTTCCCGTAATGTCGGGCACCAGTCAGCCCTTCTGGCAGGACTTGAGGCCGCCCGGCCCGATGCGGACGCCATCGTCAGCATTGATGCCGACCTGCAGGACGACATAACCGCCATCCCGAAAATGGTGCAGGCCTATCGGGAGGGATATGACGTTGTGTACGGCGTGCGCGCTTCCCGTGAGTCGGATACGTGGTTCAAGCGCTCCACCGCCGAAGGATTTTACCGCCTGATGAGTGTCATGGGCGTAAAGCAGGTCTTCAACCATGCCGACTTCCGCCTTCTCAGCCAGCGCGCCCTGAGTGGATTGCTGGAATATTCCGAACGCAATGCCTATATCCGTGGCCTTGTCCCGCTGGTCGGCTTTCCTTCGACGGAAGTCTATTACGCGCGCGGCCTTCGCACGGCGGGGGAATCCAAATACCCGTTACGCAAGATGCTCGCCCTGGCCGTGGAAGGTATTACCTCCATGACCATTTCCCCCCTGCGCATGATCGCCTATCTCGGCTTCTGTATTTCCATCCTGTCGCTTGGCGCAACAGCTTATATTCTCGTTCTGAAACTGACCGGCCATACAATCGCGGGGTGGTCCTCGGTCATGCTTTCCATCTTCTTCATGGGCGGCGTCCAGATGCTCTCGCTGGGCATTATCGGGGAATATGTCGGCAAGATCTACATCGAAGCCAAGCAAAGGCCCCGCTCCCATATCGAAAACCATGTCAGGCATGACGGGTAAAGCCGTTGCATTCCCCATCAGCAGCGTGTTGAAAACCGGTCCCACGGTGTAATCCGCGTCACCGGCAGGTCCACCGGGCGGGCAAAGACCTCCGCCTTCAGATAGGCCAGTTCCGCCTCCACCTCCGCCTCGGGCAGCGAGATGGACCACGCGCGCGGATTGCCATCCGTGCCGTCATTCCACCGGTAACCGCGCTGGCGCAACTGGTCCTTGAACTCATAGGGCGCATTTTCCGCCCAGATGCGGCAGCGCACCTGCCGGGCATTTTCCAGCAACGCCGCAAGGGCAGGCTGGCCTGACACCGGCAGCACCCGGTCGAGAATGGCAATGCCCGCCTGGCAGTCATCCACCGCGCGGTGCCCGTCAAACCAGAACCCCGCCTGCATGCCCAGATAGGACAGCTTGCGCCCTTCAAAACCTTCCGCCGCCCAGTCCACGTCCTTCATGGAGCAGGCCCAGGGCTTGGTCGTGAAGGCGGGCGTGAAACGCTCGGCAAACTTGCGGTCAAAATCTGCATTATGTGCGATAATCAATGAGGCCGGTGCCACGAAACTGGCCACTTCCTCAGGCGTCACCGACTGGCCCGCCACCATGGCCGGGGTAATGCCGGTCAGCGCGGTGATCTGGGGCGGAATGGGGCGTGAGGGCTCGCGCAGGCGGCTGAACGGTTCCAGACTGCCCAGAATCCGCCCATCCAGCGTGTAAACGAAAGGCACGATGCCGAATTCAATGATCTCGTCCTTCGCGGCACTCAGCCCCGTGGTCTCGAGGTCAAGGAACATGCCCAGCCGCGTGCCCGCCTCGGGCGGGTACTCAGCCAGCACGCGCGGGGCAAGCGGGCGCAGCACGCGGTAGCGGCCCGTTCCTTCCAGCGTGGTGGCCATGTGTTCCATCTGGTCGGGGGTCAGCTCTGTCATGGGGTCTCCTGCCGGGCGAGGCGCATGGATATGCGAAGGGTGCACGCCCCTCTCTACCACGAGGGCCGTTGCCCCGCCGGGGCGCTTGACATATTACAAAGTTTGTCAGGCCAATCCGTCCTGGCCCCACACCACACGCGCAGGCAGGACACGCCATGGCACAGGACGCCGGGCCGCAAACACCCCCACGCCCCAGCCCCCCGGCAGGCAACAGGCCGCAATCCTTTCACAGGATCGAAGACCAGGGGCATGATACAATCGTGCGCGTGGGGCAGGTGGACCGCATCTGGTCCGATTTCTACCACCATGCCCTCACCGCGCCATGGCGCACGTTCTTTTACAGTTCGCTGCTGGTTTACGTGGGAGTCAATCTCCTTTTCGCGCTGCTGTACATGGCTGACAGCCAGGGCGTTAAGGGAGCCGACCCGCACAGCTTCGCTGATTTCTTCTTCTTCAGCGTGCAGACCCTCTCGACCGTGGGCTATGGCGGCATGGTGCCCGTGAGCCGCACCGCCAACATGATCGCCACCGTGGAAGTGCTGGGCGGCATGATGATCAACGCCCTGGCCACGGGCCTCATCTTCGCGCGGTTTTCGCGCCCGCGCGCACGGGTGATGTTCAGCGACAAGGCGCTGATCCTGTCGGAAGGTGGCCACCTTCACCTTGATATCCGCCTTGCCAACTGCCGCCGCAGCCCCATCCTGTCGGTGGATGTGGAGTTTGCGCTTGCCCGCCTCATCCACACGCCATCAGGCCGGGTGGTGCGGCAGTTCGACCCGCTCACGCTCCAGCAGTCGCATGTGCCGGTGCTGCGCTTTGCCTGCACGCCCACCCATGTGATTGATGAACGCAGCCCCCTTTATGGCCTGACGGAACACGACCTTGCGGCGCAGGAGGCGGAAATCATCGTCAGCCTGACCGGCACGGACGAGGCCTCGGGGCAGACCGTTTTCGCGCGTTCCGCTTACGGATTTGACCGCATGCTGTATAATCACCGCTTCGTCGATATCATCAACGCCGGGCCGGATGGGCGGATCACCGTTGACTACACCCGCTTTGACCAGACCGAATCCCCCCTCGATGAAAATGCCGAGGTGGCGGAATACCTCGCGGACCAGCCGGACTGACCCGCGCGCGGCACGGCTGGCCCGCGCGGGCGCCGCGCTGCTTGCCCTTGCAGGCGGCCCGCCCGCCCATGCCGCCCGGCATGCCCCGCCTCCCGCGCCCGCGCTGCGCTATGGCCTGCCCGCCGCCTGCCTGACCCATGTCATCGCGGCCCCGCTGCTGACCAATAGCGGCAGCCCCATCATTCCCGCCACGTTCAATGACATGACCGGACTGGCCTATGTCAGCGTGACCCAGGACCAGGTGGGCGTTTACGCGCCCAATCCCACCGCCTTTCCCGTTCTGTCAGCCATCAGCATCCAGACCATCGCAGGCGTCGACACCACCTACACCACGGTGCTGCATGACCTGCGCATCAGCAACGGCCACGCCGATGACGTGCCCGCCCTGCTCGAGGGCACGCGCCAGCCCCGTCTCAATGAACAGCCCGTGCTCGGCGTAATCGGCTACGACATCCTGGGCAATTACGACGTGCTGTTTGATTTCCCCGCCCGCGTCATGGTGCTGTTCGTCGCCACCGCGGCCCCCGGCTGCCCGCCATTGCAGGACTGGCTCGGGCCGGACAGCGCGGCCCTGCCCCTGCAGCCCGACCGCCGGGGGCGCATGACCGGCATCCGCATGCAGGTGGGTGCGCAGGCCACGCGCATGGAAATCGAGCCGGGGGCGGACATGTCCTCCCTCTCGCGCAAGGATGCCAGGGCGCTGGGCCTGACCCCGGCCATCCTGCATGAGGATATTCATGTACGGACCAATGCCGGAAAGATCCTGAACGGACGCAGGCACCATTTTGACAGCATTGCCCTTGGCGCGTGGCACGACCTGCCGCTGGACGTGAACGTGGAAAAAACCAGCTACAGCGTGCTGGGCATGAACTTCCTGCAGCGCAGGCGCGTGCTCATGGCCTTTCCGCAAGGCATGATGTACATGACCCCCCAGGCCGACATGCCCAATGACCACGGCCAGGCGGCCCACGGCATGCTCACCACCCGCACGGCCATTGCCCGATTGACGGACACGCCGCCCGCACCCTCCACGCCAGGCGAGCTGATGCAGGTCCCACCCGGTCCCGCGCCCCATCCCGCCCTACGGACTGACGGAAAACAATGAACGTGACCGGCGACCTGAAAAGAACGCCTGGAAACAACGCATTGATAAAAGTTTTCGGGTGCCGCCTTTTTTCAAAAGGGCGGCATTCTTCGAAGCTTTTTTGAAAAAAGCGTCACCAAAAACTTCCTTAGATTTAATGTTCTGGTGGGCACGCAGGGCATGCCTGCCTGATCAGGGCGTGATCCTGGCCACCAGCAGGCCAACGACCTGTTCGAGCCTGTGCTGGTCCGATGGGGTGAAACGGTTGGGGCGGGGGCTGTCAACATCTAGCACGCCCACGAGCCGCTCCCCGTGCAGGACCGGCACCACGATCTCGGCGGCAGAGGCCGCGTCACAGGCGATATGGCCGGGAAAGGCATGCACGTCAGGCACGATTTGCGTCCTGCGCTCACGCGCGACGGTGCCGCACACACCACGCCCCGGCGCAATACGCGTGCAGGCCACCCGCCCCTGAAAAGGCCCCAGCACGAGCATGCCGTCCTTCCACAGATAGAATCCGGCCCAGTTGAGGTCTGGCAACGCCTCGAACACCAGGGCTGCGATATTCGCCATGTTGGCGATCAGATCCGTCTCGCCCGCAAGGGTGGCGGCCACCATGGGCACGAGGTCTTCGGGGCCTATGCGGTGGGTTGGGGCCTGCATGGGTTTTCCTTGTGGCTTGATGAGAGACTGGAAGAACGCCGCCTTTTTTCAAAAAGGCGGCACCCGAAAACTTTTATCATTTTTATCAATGCGTTGCTTCGGGCACTGTTCATGACAGGGGCGAAAAACCCGGCACGGGAGCCTGCAGGTCGCCTGTTGCCAGCAGCCGGTCACGATACGGGCCGGGCACGGCCTCAAGCTCGGCCATGGTGCCCGCCTGGGCAATATGGCCGCGCTCCATCACCACGATCCGGTCAAACCCGCGCAGGGTAGAGAGCCGGTGGGCTACGGCAATAACCGTGCGCCCTACCATCAGCCGCTCGAGGGCAGCATGGACATGGCGCTCGCTTTCCCCATCCAGCGCGCTGGTCGCTTCATCCAGGATCAGGATGGGCGCATTGCGCAGGAAGGCGCGCGCAATGGCCAGGCGCTGGCGCTGCCCGCCCGAGAGCATGACCCCCCGCTCGCCCACCACGGTAGCGAACCCCTGCGGCATGGCGTTGATGAAACGGGTGCAGCCCGCCGCTTCAGCCGCAGCCTTTACCTCCTCATCGGTGGCGTCTGGGCGGCCGTAGCGGATGTTCTCGCCCACCGAGCGGCGCAGCAGGTACACCTCCTGCGGCACCACGGCCATGGCGGCGCGCAGGCTGGCCTCGTCGAGTTCAAGGATGTTGACGCCATCAAGCTCCACCGCCCCTGCCTGCACGAAGCGCTGGCGCTGCAGCAGGGCCAGCACCGTGCTCTTGCCCGAGCCCGAAACCCCCACCAGCCCCACGCGCGTGCCCGCGGGAATGTCGAGGTTGAAATACGACAGCACCGGCGCGCCACCGGGGTAGGCAAAACTGACATCACGCAACTGCACATGCCCGCGCAGCATTGCGGGCGGCAGCACTACCGTCTCGGCCACGCCGCTGCCTTCATGCGGCACCAGCAGGTGGCCCAGCGTCTCGGCCAGGCGGGTGACATGCTTCATCGCCTCCACCATGGAAAAGGCCAGGTCGCGCGTGCAGTTCAGGATCAGGAAGCCCAGCGTGGTCACCATCACCACATCGCCCGTGGTGGCGCGGTGCATGCGCCACAGCAGCACGGCCCACAGCAGCAGCCCCGTGGTCATGAAGGCGGTGACCACGGAATGGATCATCCGCAGCTTTTCCATGTAGCGCAGCGAGCGCGTATGCAGCCCGATCTCGCCACGGATGCGCTGGCCCATGCGGCCATGCTCCACCCCCATCATGCCGTACGCGCGCACCAAGGGCAGGTTCTGCATCACGTCCAGCATCTCGCCATCCACCTCCGCCGCTTCCGCCGCGTAGGCGAGGTGCATCTCCTGCCCGTGGCCTGCCAGCAGGTAGATGCACAGCCCCAGCAGCAGCGTCATGCCCACCAGCACCAGTGCCATCAGCGGGCTGACCGTGCCCAGCGTGATGATGGCGAGGAACAGGTTCAGCACCGAAGGCAGCAGGTTCCACGCCGCCATGTTCTCCAACGCCACCACCGCCCCTGCCGCCGCCGAAACGCGGGCCGCGAGCGCGCCGGAAAGCCGGTCGGCAAAATAGGTCGCGTCATGCCCGCTGAGGTAGCGGAACAGATCGCCGCGCACATCGCCCCCCACGCGCACGAACACGCCCGAGGCCATCCACCCCGCCACCCGCCAGGCCGCGTTGTCGCAGATGATGGTGGCGCAGAACAGGAAGATGGACACCCAGACGGCCCCCATGCCCCGCCCGCCCTCCGTCATGCCATTGACCAGGTGGCGGATGATAGCCGACATGCCCACGTTGCACGCCACCGCAATCGCAATCGCACCGACAATGATGGCATGCCACCGGCCATGCAGCCGCACGTAATGGAAAATGAACCCCAGCGGGCGCATACGGTACCGCGCCAAGGCGGGCGTGGGGCGCGTATCGGGGGGAAGAGCGGAGTCTTTCACGTTCATGCGAGGATGCTGCCTTGAGGACATGGCGGGGGAAAGGCTCCGCACTTATGCCGCATTTGGCCCGGTATCATGCCTGCATGACAGATGCACCCCTATCCCGCGTTGCGGGACGCCTCGCCTTCGTGTCCCTGCTGGTCGTGTGGCTGGCCATCATGGCGCATGATCCCGTTCCGCTGCCCTTCTGAAACCCGGCCGGCCGGTGGCGGTTCATAACCAAATACCGAGCGCCCGCCATAATCATGCGATCGGGCGCGTTCCTCGCCCATAATCGCGGAAAAAGACGGGCCGCGCGCATCGCGCTCCAGCCTGCGGGCAGCGGAATCAAGCCGGCGGATGGCATCGAGCCGTTCCTCGCGCCCCAGTTTCGCAGCAGCCACTGCCGCCTTCATGACCGAGAGCGTGCGGTCATACACCGCCACCGGCACGGGATAGGGGTGGCGGTCCTTGCCGCCATGCGCCAGCGAGAAGCGGGCCGGGTCATCAAACCGGCACGGCGCGCCATGCACCACCTCCGCCACCAGCGCGAGCGCGCGCACCGTGCGCGCCCCCACGCCGGCCACGCGCAGCAGGTCGGGGAAGTCACGCGGCCCCGCCTCCTGTGCCGCCGCCAGCGCGCCGTGCAGGCGGCGCATGTTCACATCCTGCGGCTGCACGTCATGGTGGGCGGGCATGCACAGATAGGGCAGTTCGCCCTGCGCGGGGGGCTGCGGGGGCGCATGGCCCTCGATGCGCATGAGCTCGCGCGTCAGCCGGTCCGGCCCCATGGCGTGGAGCAGTTCGACCTGCCCCGCGCGTGAGGCACCGGCCCGGCGGTCGGTCAGGTTCATGATGGGGCGGCCTGTCGTGCGGCCATCAATGGCGGCATGCGGCGCCTCGACAAAACTGCTCACGTCATCGGACAGCCAGTGATAGCGCCGCGCAAGGCGCTGGCCCGCATGCATGCCCTGCTGCACCACGGCCCATTTGCCATCCGCCGCCACGATGAAACCATGCAGGTACAGGTCGAATCCATCCTGCACGGCAGCGCTATCCACCTTGGCCACCATGCGGCTCGTGGCCACGAGCGGCGTGGCGTCCAGCCCGGTGACCTCGCCCACCGCCAGCAGCTCATCAGGCGTACGGCGCGAATGGCGGCCACGGCCGCCGCACACATACAGGCCCAGCTCATCCTGCAGGGGCGCAAGCCCGCGCTTGAGCGCCCCGATCACGCTGGTGGTGATGCCGGAGGAATGCCAGTCCATGCCCATGACCGCGCCAAAGGACTGGAACCAGAACGGGTGGGCCAGCCTGCGCAGGAATTCGTCCCGCCCGTAATGATGCACGACCGCCTGCGTGATGACCGCCCCCAGCCGCGCCATGCGCTGGCCCAGCCACGCGGGCACGCGCCCGGTATGCAGCGGCAGGTCGGCGGAGCCCGCGCGTCGGGTCATGGGGCGTTCCCTTCCCTTTGTGGGTCAGTCGTCGTGTCTTTTGCCTGCCTTGGCCATGAAGGTGGCAAGCCCCGCCTCGAGCGCGTGGCGGAAGGCGCGCAGCGTTTCCGCCCCCACATAGTGTTCCATGCCCTCGGCATCAATGCGGGCACTCGCCTCGCTCACCCCAAGGGCGCGCAGGAACTGCTCGACCGTGTGGTGGCGCGCCCGGCTGGCCCGCGCCATCTCCTGGCCTGCCCCGGTCAGGAAAATGCCGCGATAGGGCCTGCGCGTGACCAGCCCGTCCGCCTCGAGGCGGACCAGCATCTTGGCCACGGTGGGCTGCGATACGCCAAGCCGGGCAGCGATATCGACCTGGCGCGCCTCCTGCCCGTCATTGAGCAGGTCATCGATCAGTTCGACATAATCCTCGATCAGGGCCGTCTTGCGCGCCAGCCGCGCCTGGCGGAAGCCCGCGCACTGCGTATCGGCATCGGGCATGGGGGCTGCTGCCGGCCTGTGCTCGGGGCCGGGCATCAGGGATTGAACACGATGGTCTTGCGCCCGTTGGGAATGACGCGGCACTCGGTAAAGTAACGCACGGCGCGCGCCAGCACCCGGCGCTCGATATCGCGCCCCTTGCGGATCAGGTCATCAGGGGTATCGGCATGGGTAATGCGCTCGACATCCTGCTCGATGATCGGACCTTCATCAAGGTCGGGGGTCACGAAATGGGCGGTCGCACCGATCAGCTTCACGCCGCGCGCAAACGCCTGGTGATAGGGCTTCGCCCCCTTGAAGCCGGGCAGGAAGGAGTGGTGGATGTTGATGCACCGCCCCGCCAGCCACGCGCTCATGGAATCGGACAGGATCTGCATGTACCGCGCCAACACCACCAGCTCGGCCCCTGTCCCGCGCACGATCTCGGCCATCCTGGCCTCCTGCGCAGCCTTGGTGGCGGCGGTTACGGGCAGGTAGTGGAAGGGGATGCCGTCAAGGTCGATATGGGCATAGGTCTCGCGCGGGTGGTTGGCGATGATGGCCACCGGCGCAATGGCCAGCTCGCCAATGCGCCAGCGGTACAGCAGGTCGACCAGGCAGTGATCGAAGCGCGAGACCATGATGACGGTGCGCGTGGGCCGCAGGCTCTCGCGCAGCGACCAGTGCATGTCGAACCGCGCGGCCAGCGCGGCCAGCGCCTGCTCGAGCATGCCGCGCTCCACCCCGCCTGCGGGCACGCTGAACACCACGCGCATGAAGAAGATGCGGCTTTCACGCTCATCGAACTGCTGGGCACCCGCGATGTCGCCACCAAGCTCGAACAGGGCCTGGCTGATGGCCGCCACGATGCCGGGCCGGTTGGGACAGGACAGCGTGAGCACATAGGACAGGCGCAGCCCCTGGGCAGGATCAGACATGGCGTTACTGCCCGCGCTTGCGGCCCGTATCGGGCACGGGGTTGTAGAACCAGCAGCCATTGCCCCCGACCTTGCGCAGGGCGGCCTGCGTGGTGGGCACGGGGCGCACCACGTCGCAGCCCGGCGTCCAGCCCTCCGGCGTCATGACCGCGTTGCCCTCGCTGCGCCGCAGGGCCTCGACCAGGCGCAGCAGTTCCTCGACCGAGCGCCCGACCGACATGGGGTACCACACCAGCGCGCGGATCACGCCATCGGGGTCGATCACGTAGGTGGCGCGCACGGTGGCGCTGTTCTGCGCGGTCAGGTCCAGCATGCCGTAGGCGCGGCATACCGCCATGGAGGGGTCTTCCACCAGCGGGAACGGAATCTCGACGCCAAAGCGCTCCTGTATCGTCTCGAGCCAGGCCAGATGCGCGTACAGGCTGTCGACCGACAGGCCCAGCAGCGCGCAGTCAAGCTGCTCGAAGCGATCGACCGCGCGGGCCAGCCCCATGAACTCGCTGGTGCACACGGGCGTGAAATCCGCCGGGTGCGAGAAAAACAGCAGCCAGCGCCCGCGGAAGTCCGACAGGCGTATTTCCCCCTTCGTGGTCCGGGCCTGAAAGTCTGGTGCCACGTCCCCGATCCGCAACGGGCGCGTTCCGATCGCGCCATGGTTTGCGGATATGCTCGCCTCTGTGCTCATGCCCTGCCCTTTTGCATCTGCCGCGCCTTGACGCAAGCCATCTCATAACATACATTTATTATGTAATTCATAAACTATGGATGACATTTCATGTCCGACCCCGCCCTTGAAGCCGCTGCAAGCCAGGTAGTGACATGCCGCGCCACCGGCCAGGCGCCGGTTGTCCGGACCTTTTTCGACCTGCCCACCTTCACCGCCACCCATGTGGTGCACGACCCCGCCACCCGCGCCTGCGCCATCATAGACAGCGTGATGGATTACGACCCTGCATCAGGCAAAACCGACCACGCCATGGCGCAGGACATCGTGGACTACGTCACGGCGGAAAAGCTGGAGGTGGAATGGCTGCTTGAAACCCATGTCCATGCCGATCACCTCTCGGCAGCGCCGTGGCTGCAGGAGCGCCTTGGCGGCAGGCTCGGCATTGGCCATGCCATCCTGAAAGTGCAGGACATCTTCGGCAAGCTGTTCAACGCGGGCACGCAATTCGCGCGCGATGGCTCGCAGTTCGACGCGCTGTTCGAGGACGGGGCACGGTTCACGCTCGGCACCCTGCCCGTGACCGCGCTGCACGTGCCCGGCCACACCCCTGCCGACATGGCCTATGTGATCGGTGAGGCCGCCTTTATCGGCGATACGCTGTTCATGCCCGATTACGGCACGGCGCGGGCCGATTTTCCCGGCGGGGATGCCCGCATGCTCTACCATTCCATCCGCCGCCTGCTCGCCCTGCCCGCCGAGACGCGGGTTTTCCTGTGCCACGACTACAAGGCCCCCGGCCGCGACACCTTTGCATGGGAAACTACCATCGGCGCGGAACGCGAGAACAATGTTCACGTTCATGATGGCGTAAACGAGGACGCCTTCGTGCAGATGCGCACCGCGCGCGACGCCACCCTGTCGCTGCCCAACCTGATCATGCCCTCAGTGCAGGTCAACATGCGTGGCGGCCATTTGCCCGAGCCCGAAGATAATGGTGTAAGCTACATCAAGATACCACTCAGCCGTTCCTGACGCCCATCCAGCGCAGCCTTATCTACAAAGAGTCATACGGAGACCCTTCATGACCGATACCCCCCCATCCACCCCGAACCTCGCCAGCGCGGCGCGGGGCCTGACCTATGATGTCGTCGTGGTTGGCGGGGGTGCGGCCGGCCTGTCCACCGCTGCGAGCATTCTCAAGCGGCGTGGCGGCATCACGCTGGCCATCATCGAGCCGTCGGGCTCGCATTTCTACCAGCCGGGCTGGACGCTGGTGGGCGGCGGCGTGTTCAAGCAGTCACAGACCCGCCGGTCGGAAAAGAAGCTGATCCCGGCCGGCGCCGACTGGGTGCAGGCCGCAGCCACGGGCTTCGAGCCGGAAGCCAATCTCGTGCACCTGTCCAACGGCTCATCCATCCGCTACGAGGTGCTGGTGGTGGCCACCGGCCTGACGCTGGACTGGGATGCGATCGAGGGGCTGAGCGAGACCCTTGGCCGCAATGGTGTCACCTCAAACTACCGCTACGACCTTGCCCCCTATACCTGGCAGATGGTGCAGACGCTGGGGCGCGGCAATGCCGTCTTTACCCAGCCGCCCATGCCCATCAAGTGCGCGGGCGCGCCGCAGAAGGCGATGTACCTGGCGTGTGACGCGTGGCGCAGGCGGGGCCTGGCCGACAACATCAACGTGTCCTTCCACACCGCAACGCCGGGGCTGTTTGGCGTGAAGGAATTCGTGCCGCCGCTGATGGACTACATCAACCGCTACCATATCGACCTGTGCCTCAAGTCCAACCTGACGAAGGTGGACGGCAAGGGCCGTATCGCCACCTTCGAGAACGTGGCGCAGGATGGCAGCAAGACGACCTCGGAAGTGGAATTCGACATGCTGCATGTCGTGCCGCCCCAGCGCGCGCCCGACGTGATCCGCAACAGCGCGCTTGCGGGTGATGCGGGCTGGGTGTCGGTTGACCCCGCGACCCTGCGCCACACAAAATTTGCCAATGTGTTCGCACTCGGCGACGTGGCGGGCACCTCCAACGCCAAGACCGCCGCCGCCGTGCGCGTGCAGGCCCCGGTCGTGGCCGTGAACGTGCTGGCAACGCTGGACCACAAGCCCGCCGTGGCCGATTATGACGGCTATGGCGCCTGCCCGCTGACTGTCGAGCGCGGCAAGATCGTGCTGGCCGAGTTCGCCTATGGCGGCAAGCTGGCCCCCACCCTGCCCACATGGCTGCTCAATGGCCGCAAGCCCACGCATCTGGCCTGGTTCCTCAAGGAATGGGTCATGCCCGCGCTGTACTGGGATGGCATGCTGCGCGGCCATGAGCTGATGGTGGCCCCGCACAAGATTGGCACGCCGCGCTGATCTTTCGCACAAACTGCAATGCGTGATGGCCGCGCGGGGTAGACCTCCGCGCGGCCATGCGTATGTTTGGGGCCATGAACACCAGCAGACAGGGCCAGCACCATGTGGGCTCCAGCCGCCCGCTCCGCCTGGCCGATGACGTGGTCAGCCATGCCATTTATGGCGGCCCGGACAAATGCTACCGCTATGAACTGACCCGCACCTGGAACCCGCAAGGGCCCGCGGTGATGTGGCTGATGATGAACCCATCGGTTGCAACGGAAGACGGCGATGACCGCACGGTGGCCAAGTGCCAGCGCTATGCCCGCGCCTGGGGCTACGGCACGCTGCTGGTGGGCAACACCTTCGCCTATCGCTGCACCGACCAGAAGCGCCTGACTGAGGTACCCGACCCGGTCGGCCCCGAAAATGACCGCCACCTGCTGGCCATGGCGCGGCGGGCCGATCTGGTGGTGGCGGCCTATGGCTCGCCGCAGATCAAGAGCCTGCTGCCCCGCGGGCCGGAGGTGATCCGCATGCTGCAACAGCACGGCATTACGGTCAGCGCCATGCGGCTGAGCAAGGGTTCGGGCCGCCCCGAGCATCCGCTTTACCTGCCCAGCAGCCTGAAGCCGGAACCCCTGCCACCTTTTGCCCCGGCCTGACTGGCCTACGGGGCCTGAAAAAAGTTTCTGGCAGCGTCATTTGAAGCTTTTAAAAAAAAGCTTCACCAAAAACTTTTATTATTTCAGGACAGGATCTTAGTAGTCGAAATCGACCGAGAAAGACCCTTCGGCCATTTCCACCCGCAGGGTCAGCCCGGTCCAGACCGGCTGGTCACGGGCCGGGTTCTCGCGCCAGAAGGCGGTGCGCAGTTCCAGCAGTTCATGCTGCAGGTCGTGCAGGTAGCGGATATGACCTTCGGTCGATTCGTCCTCGAAGGGGCTGAAATTGACCTTTTCTCCCTCCTGCGTTTCGTAATCGAAGCCGAAATACACATTCGTGTCGCCCAGTTCGACATTGCCGGTAAAGGCCATGTGCATCTCGATGGCGCGGCAGGTTTCTTCCTCCTCTTCCGGCACGGCGATCAGCACGAGTTCGGCAATGGCGTTGAGAATGGCCTTTGAGCCGGGAGGGGCTACGTTGTTCATGTTATCCTGCCTGCTGTGGGGGAAGCCATCCCATGGCCTCAATGCGATCTGCCTACAATCGATAAAGAGTTTTTGGTGAAGCTTTTTTCAAAAAGCTTCGAAAGATGCCGCCTTTTTGAAAAAAAGCGACACCCGAAACCCTTCCATTCATTCATCAGCCAAACAGCGCAAGCTGCCGCGCGGGTGGAACAGCGCCCGGCACGCGCAGGCCCGATACGGTCACGCCGAGCAGCCTTATGCCCCGTGGCGGCGGAAAACACGGGGCCAGCAGCGCCAGCGCCCGCCGGGCCAGATCGGCCCCATCCATGACAGGCTCCGGCGCCGTGCGCCCGCGCACGATCTGGCGAAAGTCATTGTATTTCACCTTCAATGTCACGGTCACGCCCGTCAGGCCACGCGCCACGCAACGCCCCCATACCCGCTCCGACAGGGCCAGCATGTGGTCACGCGCGGCGGCCCAATCGTGAATATCGGCATCGAAAGTCTGCTCGCCGCCAATGGAGCGACGCGGGCGGTTGACCTCCACGGGGCGGTCATCAAGCCCACGGGCAATGCCGTAATAGAAATCTGCCGCCTTGCCAAAATGCCGCAGCAGGCGTGAAAGCGGCTGCGCGCGCAGGTCCAGCCCCGTGCGGATGCCAAGGGCGTGCATCCGCGCCGCCGTGGCCGGGCCAATGCCATGAAACTGCCCGACCGGCAGGCTCGCCACAAAATCCGGCCCCATGCGCGGTGTAATGACAAACTGACCATCGGGCTTGCGATAATCGGAGGCCAGCTTGGCCAGGAATTTATTGTAGGACACGCCAGCCGAGGCGGTCAGTGACGTCTCATCGCGGATCCGGGCGCGGATGGCCGTGGCGATTGCCGTGGCGGAGGGATAATCCAGCAGGGGCCGGGTTACATCCAGATACGCCTCATCAAGCGAAAGCGGCTGGATGATGGGGGTAAAACAGGCAAAAATGGCGTGAATTTGGGCGGAAACCGCGCGATAGACATCAAAACGCGGCGGCACGAACACAAGGTCCGGACATTTGCGCTGCGCCACAACCGAAGGCATGGCCGAGCGCACCCCGAACCGGCGGGCCTCATAACTTGCGGCAGCGACAACGCCCCGGCGGCCCGCGCCGCCTACGGCCAGTGGCCTGCCCCGCAGGGCCGGATCATCACGCTGCTCGACCGAGGCATAAAAGGCATCCATGTCAACATGGATGATACGCCTGTGCCCCGCCCCGCTCACGGCCCGGACCGCACCAGGGCCATGCCCGCAGGGGACATGACCGGCACGGCGTGACTGCGCGAGATCAGTCGTTGCACTTCTTTTTCTTAAGGAAAAACGCGATAACGCCGACAATCGCACCGAAAACCAGGATGCCCTTGAGGCAGGGAGACTTGGAAGGGCACTTGGTTGCACATTCAGACATGATTCATTCCTTGATAAACAGCGCCACCCCAGACGGGAGCAGCATGGCCCATACTAGCGCATGCATGCGCCGTGACCAGTGGGGTTTTGGCACGCAGGCGCCCGGGCGGGCCTGACATGCGGCAGCAGGGCAGCCGCATTGCGTTGCCACATCTTTTGTTACAGATGGCGTCGGGCAATGATACCGCTACCAAGACCGGAGAATGAACCATGAAGAAATATGCATTCCTGCCCGCAGCCCTGCTCATGCTGGGCACGGCAGTCGGCGCGGCGCATGCCACCCCCTCGGCCGGGCGTGCGGTCAATCGTGATTTCGCCAAGCTGTCGGCTGATGGCAGCCGCGCGTTTGATGATATCGAGATGGCCCGCACGGCGCTTGCCAACAACGACACCGCTGGTGCCGTCAAGCTGCTGACCGATGCCAACAACGCCCTGACCCGCGCCAAGAGCGACAACAAGGTGTTCATGAAGGCCGAAGCCCAGCTGACACCCCCCAGGAAAGCCCCGGCTGGCGCGCCCGCACCCAAGGCCGCCCCCTCCACCCAGCCCGTGGCCTGGCTGCCGGTTGATGGCCAGTACATCGTGACCGAGGACCTTGTGCCCTCCTCCCCCCAGGGCACGGCGGTGGCTTCGGCCAATACCAGCCTGAACAAGGGCAAGCCCGCGCAGGCCGCTCAGAACCTGCAGGTTGCCGCGGTGGATGTTGACTTCGTGCTGGCCATCGCACCGCTTGATGCCAGCGCCAGCGATGTCTATCGCGCCTCCAACCTGCTGGCGGGTGCAACACCCAACACCAAGGATGCGGACGCCGCCCTGCTCGACGCCCAGAACAGCATCCGCTTCGTATCTGAAGACATGGTCGGCACGCCTTCGGGCAAGAAAGCCGCCGGGAACTGAGTTCCGGTTGTTTCCGGTCGGTACCATGCCGCACATAAGGACAGCCCGCCCCCCATCGCCCCCGGCGCAGGGGGGCGGGCTGCCCATACGGCGGGGCATCTGGCTGCTGGTCATGACCGGACTCTGCCTTGCCCTGGGCGCACACCCGGCCCGGGCGGGCGGGCAGATCGAACTTTGCCTGGCCCGGCACCCTGTTGAAAACAGCTTTGTGCAGAATGCCGCGGCCCATGGCCAGGTTCATGTGCCCGCAGGCACCGCGCTCAATTACGCGGGCCATGCCTTCGGCCCCGCATCGGACCCGCTCGACCGCGCCCACGCGGCCCCCGATGGCGATGGCTGGCGCAACATCCCGCCTGCGGAGGAATCGCGCCGCCGCGACCTGCAGATGGAAGATATTGGCGGGGACAGCCGCTACCACCGCCCGCAGGCGGCCCTCATGACGACAGCAGCCGTAACCCTGTCACCTACGCACCCCTGCGCGCAGGTGGGGGCGACAGCACTCCTGTCCGATGACTGGACATGGACAATGGATACCATACCCGCCCGCCCCGACATGTATTTTCAGGCCTATGGCACGGTACGGGGCGACCAGCTTGACCCGACCTTCAATAACGATGCCGATCCCTTTCAATGGACAGCGGCACATGGCGCGCTGAATGCAATTGTTACACAAACAGTTGACCAGTCGCTGACCCTCCGCTCCCCAGACTAAAAGATGTTATTTCCAGTTATATACTGCACCCATTAGGATCACGGGCATGATAAAGGCGGATTTAATGGGCAGTCCGTTCCGTAAAGCGCCCAGACTGACAAGAAATTTTTATTATTGTTATAATAAATAATTTCAAGATAAATGGAATACATTATCAAACTTATATATTTGCATTTATTATGTTCCTGATTATTTCAATGCAGGTGAAACAGGACCATAAATTACATTTTACATTGCAGGGCATGAAAAATTAAATTCTTTACTGAAAAACATATTGGCCTGGAACAGATGCCCTCATAAATAGTCTGTCTGCCGCCGCATCGGGTCAATACCCACCGGCCAGAGCATAGCACGGGAATATGGAAAGCGGCATGTGGGGATGGATGTGCCACCGTGTAAGATGCATGCTAGAGGTTATTTTAACAGCTCAGCCAGCCGATGAAAAACAATGGAGAACGGGATGGCCCTCTACCAGTCCGCACAGTTTATAGATACGTGGACCGATCCTGAATTCGACAAGCTTCATCCGCCCCGCACCGTCGCCCCCCATTCCGGTATTTACCGTTGTGCCGGCTGCGGCGTGGAAATAGCCGCAAGCGAGGGGCAGCTCCTGCCTGCCATCCATGCCCACCCCCACCGGCTCGGCACGCGCGAAGCCTGGCAGATGGTGGTCTATGCGGACCACCGCCCCAAATTTACCTGAAACGCCGCCTTTTTAAAAAAAGGCGGCGCCCGCAAACTTCTATTACTTTATCAATGCGGTGCCTGCAGACAGCGCCTTACCACCATCCGCCGCCCCATGGGCCGCCCCAGCCGCCACCACCCCAGCCCCACATGCCCCAGTTCCAGGAGGCATCTTCGTACATATCCGCCGTCATCTGCTGCTGATCAGCCAGATTCTGGGCCTGCACATAGGACATGTAGCGCCCATAGGCAGCCTGGTTGCCCACATACAGGCAGCTGCACACCTTGGGGTCGGAATAGATGTAGAGCATGTGGTCTCCAAACGATTTCTGGAGGAACCGGTTGGGGGGAAGTTTCTGCAGCATCAGCTGCCGTTCCGGGTTGTTGGCGGGGCGCGCCACGAAACCGGCTGCGGCAAGGCTGTTTTCCTTATCCACGATCTGGTCATGCACGCTTTCACACGCGGTCAGCCCGGTGGATATGGCAAGCAGCAACGCGCCACCTGCGTAAAGATGCCTCAGCGCTTTCTTGTTTCCCATCGACGTGCCGCCTGTTTCCATCCTGTTAATCAGCGCATCCTGTCCCATCAACGAGCCGGAATAAAGATGCGCGGAAAAAAACATATGAATTATTTCAGCCGAGTTTGATTTATCTCATGTTCGGGATCGGCACGACAATGCGATAACCATCAGGCGATGGGGGCATCGCATATCGAATCATCACTTTAAAACTTTGGCAGGCTCACCTTGCGGGGTGAGCCTGCCATTTTTCTTTGCACGGTCATTTCAACGACAGCGGGCTGGTTCCGGTTGCACGCCCCCAGGCCCCATAGGCATCACGCCACTGTTACCTGAGGCATCGGATGACCAAACGGTGCCGGGGCCAGGGTCGGTGTCTCGTCGCGCAGTACATAGCCCTGCCCCCACACGGTGGCAATAAGCTGCCCCGCGCCCGCAACCTGCAATTTCTTGCGCAGCTTGCAGATAAACACATCGATGATCTTCATTTCCGGCTCATCCATCCCGCCATACAGATGGTTGAGAAAGGCATCCTTGGTCAGGACCATACCCTTGCGCAGCAGGAGCAGCTCCAGGATCATGTATTCCTTGCCGGTCAGATGCACGCAGTGCCCCTGCACGCTCACCGTACGGCTATCGAGGCACAGCTCAAGCGGCCCCGCGCGCAGGGTCGGCTCGCTATACCCCTTGGAACGGCGGATTACCGCCTGCATCCGCGCTGTCAGTTCCATCGATTCGTAGGGGCGGGTCACGTAATCATCCGCCCCGGTGGAGAAGGCCCTCACCTTGGTGGCCGCCTCGCGCTCCTCTGACAGGACCAGCACGGGCGTGGGCACCCTTGCTGCCCGGCTGACCCGAATGACCTCGAACCCATCGAGATCTTTCAGCCGGATCTCCATGACTGCAAGGTCATAATTATAGGATTTTAACATTCCCAGTCCATCATGCCCTGTATCAACATGATCTACTGTAAATCCGGCTTTTTCCATATGCCGGGTGGTCTCTTCGGCTTTCCGGGCATTGGGTTCTATAAGCAAAATCCGCATATCGACCATCCAGTAGATATTTTGACTACGTCTACCTATAAGTGCGCCTCATGCATTAAACAACCTAAAGTTGTCTATATATTACCATTCTTCCATAGAAATAATAAATATAATGACATTTATTTTATTAATGAATTATTAATGCGCTATCCTATACCGCCCGCACCATGGTTCAGCGGGCCGGCCCCCGCGCCATAGCCAGGCGCGGCCGCAATGGCGCGCAGCACGTAGGCCCGCGCCCGGGTCACGGCATCCGGCAGGTTCATGCCCTGCCCCAGCCCGGTGGCAATGGCGCTGGCCAGGGTGCAGCCGGTACCATGCGTATGCCGGGTGTGAATGCGCCGGCTTACGAATTCCTGTACCGTGCCATCGGCCTGCACCAGCACGTCGAGCAGTTCATCACCTTCCATGTGCCCACCCTTGAGCAGCACGGCACCCGGCCCGAGTGCCAGCAGGGCACGGGCCGCGGGCACCATGTCCGCGCGCCCCGCAATGCCGTGGCCGAGCAGGGCCTCGGCTTCAGGAATGTTGGGGGTCAGCACGGTGGCCAGCGGCAGTAGCCGCGCCTTCAGCGTGGCCAGCGCACGCTCCTGCAACAGCGCAGCTCCCCCCTTCGCCACCATGACCGGGTCGAGCACGTAGGGAATATCGGTCGTGGTGAGCAGCACATCGGCAATCGCCTCGATCACCTCCGGCCGGTCCAGCATGCCACTCTTGAAGGCATCAACCCCCAGATCATCCATCACGCAGCGCATCTGGGCCACGATAAAGGCCGGGGAAACCGGCATGACCGCCTGCACGCCAAGCGTATTCTGCGCGGTCAGGGCTGTAATCGCGGTCATGGCGAAGCCGCCCAGCACGGTCACGGTCTTGATATCGGCCTGGATACCGGCCCCGCCCCCGCTATCGCTGCCCGCCATGATGAGGATGCGCCCATGCATGGCTCAGCCCGCCATCTGGATGGCGGTGATCGCCTCGCACATGTCATCGACGACGGCATTGACCAGCGCCTCGTCCTCCGCTTCCGCCATGACGCGCACCAGCGGTTCGGTGCCACTTTCACGCAGCACGAGTCGCCCGCGCGTACCCAGCCGCTTTTCCGCCGCCTTGCGCGCATCCTGCACCTGCGGGTCATGCAGCGGACTGCGACCGGCAAAGCGCACGTTGCGCAACAGTTGCGGATAGGGCTTGAACATGCGGCATACCTCGCTTGCGGGGCGACCGGACTCCACCACTTCGGCCAGCACCTGCAGGGCGGCCACCAGCCCGTCGCCCGTGGTGGCGAAATCGGACAGGACCATGTGCCCCGACTGCTCGCCGCCGATATTGGCGCCAAGCTCGCGCATCTTCTCCACCACGTAGCGGTCGCCCACCGCCGTGCGCACCAGTTCCAGCCCCTGTGTCTCGAGATAGCGCTCAAGCCCCATGTTGGACATGACGGTGGCCACGATATGCCGCCCCGACAGTCGCCCCTGCCGCGCCCATGAGTGCGAGATCAACGCAAGGATCTGGTCGCCATCGATCAGCCGGCCCTTCTCGTCGGAGATCAGCACGCGGTCGGCATCCCCATCAAGGGCTATGCCGATATCGGCCCGGTGGCGCTGCACCGCGGCGCACAGGGCTTCGGGCCGGGTGGAGCCGCAGCCTTCATTGATGTTGATGCCATCGGGGTCGCAGCCAATGCGCACCACTTCGGCGCCCAGCTCCCACAACGCCGTGGGCGCCACGCGATAGGCAGCGCCATTGGCGCAGTCGATCACGATACGCAGCCCGTCAAGCCGCAGGCGGCGGGGGAAGGAGGACTTGGCACTTTCAACGTACCGGCCCGCCGCATCATTGAGGCGCGAGGCCCGGCCGATCTGGTCGGGGGCGGCGAGCATGTGGGTCAGGTCCTCGCCCATGGCCGCCTCGATGCCCGCTTCCGTCTCATCGGAGAGCTTGAACCCGTCGGGGCCGAACAGCTTGATGCCATTATCGCCATACGGATTGTGCGAGGCCGAGATCATGACACCCAGATCGGCGCGCAGGGAGCGGGTGAGCATGGCAATGGCCGGGGTGGGCATCGGCCCCACCAGCGTCACGTCCATCCCGGCTGAAAGAAAGCCCGACACCAGCGCGCATTCGATCATGTAGCCCGACAGGCGCGTATCCTTGCCCAGCAGCACGCTGTGGCGGTGCGTGCCCTGTATGAAGCGCAGGCCCGCGGCCTGGCCCAGCTTCTGCGCCACTTCCACCGTCATGGGAAAGCGGTTGGCCATGCCCCGAATTCCATCAGTGCCGAACAGCTTTCTTGTTTTTACCATGACTGGAGATCTCCGGATACGTTCTGGTCGGACACCGACCTACCTTACCTGTTACTGCCGATCCAGCCCCTGCTGCACCCGCATGGCCTGGATCATGGCTGTTGCATTGTGAACCCGAAGCACCACGCCGGGAAAGACCATTCCGGGCAGGCTGGCCGCAATCGTGCCCGGATCACGCGCTGCCGCGTCGGGTTCGTGGGCCAGTTCGCCAATCATGCGCTTGCGCGACGTGCCCAGCACCACCCGGCACCCCAGATTGGCCAGCAGGGTCAGGCGGGCCAGCAGGGTCAGGTTGCCATCCAGCGTCTTGGCAAAGCCGATGCCGGGGTCAACCAGTATGCGCGTGCGTTCAATGCCCGCCGCCACAGCCTCCTCCACCCGCTGGCCGAGTTCACGCACCACATCCACCGCCACGTCGCTGTAAGTCGTGTGCGCGCGCATCGTTTCAGGCGTGCCACGCATGTGCATGAGCATGACGGGGCAGCCATGCCGCGCCACGACCGCACGCGCTGCGGGGTCATGCGTCAGCGCCGAGACATCGTTGATGAGCGTGGCCCCGGCCGCCAGCGCCTGAGCCATGACCGCTGCGTGCCGCGTATCAATCGAGAGATGCAGCCCATCAAGCGCGGAACAGGCCCGCACCGCGCGGATGACCGGGCCGACCCGCCCCCATTCGGCCTCGGCAGACATGGCGGGCGCGCCGGGGCGGGTGCTCTCGCCACCAATATCCACCACCCGGCACCCGGCGGCATGCAGCGCCTTTATGCGTGCGAGCGCCGTCTCCACGCGGTCATGCTGGCCGCCATCACTGAAACTATCCGGGGTCACGTTGATGATGCCCATGACCTGCGGGCCCGGCGGCAGCCCCGCATCGGGCGCAGGCGCACTGACGCGCCGGGCCGCTTCCTCCCACGCGGGCGGAAGGGCCGTAACCGGCAGGATCGTCTCCTTGCGCCCCTGCCCGACCAGGCGGGCGAGCGCATAGGCCTGCGGGCCACCCGCAAACCAGTGCGCAACACCCAGCGCCACCGCCTGCCGGGCCGCCTTGCCATGCAGCAGGGCCAGTGGCTCAATCAGCGGCTGGCTGGAAACATCACCCATGAAATACCGACCCGATCATGAAAATATTATAGCACCCGGAAATTTTTATTATCTGTTTTTCATGCGTCCATCATGCCCTGCCCGCTGGCGCAGGGCTGGATACAAACATGGCGGAACAGCCTGAAGCTGCCCCGCCATGTTTATATTGGGAAACTGTTTAAAAACCCGCCAGCTTAAAAAGAATGCCGCCTTTTTGTAAAAAAAGGCGGCACCCGGGAACTTTTACCGTTTTCTCTCAAGGTATCCCTAGCCAGCCGGGGCAGCACCCACCCCACCGCCACCTTCTGGCGTAGGCAGCGGCGCCACGGGGGCGGACGGGGCTGAAGGCGGCACGGACGGGCGGCGGTTCTCCGGCATCGGATCATCCACCACCACGCGCTCGATCTTCTCGCCCCGCAGCACCTGGCGGATTTCCTCACCGGTCAGGGTTTCATATTCCAGCAGGGCCGCGCCAAGACGGTGAAGCTGGTCGATATGCTCAAGCAGCAGGCTGCGGGCGCGCTCATAGGCGGCATCGATCAGCTTGCGCACCTCGTTATCGATCTCGCGCGCCGTTTCCTCCGACACGTTCTTGTTCTGGGTTACGCTATGGCCAAGGAACACTTCCTGCCCGTTGCCGCCATAGGCCACCATGCCCAGCTTTTCGCTCATGCCCCATTCAGTCACCATGCGGCGGGCCACGTCGGTCGCCATCTTGATGTCGCCCGAGGCACCGGTCGAGACATTGTCCGCCCCGAAAATGATTTCCTCCGCCGCGCGACCACCCATGGCCAGCGTGAGCTTGCCGATGCACCACGAGCGGCTTTCGGAGTAGCGGTCCTTCTCCGGCAGGCTCATCACCATGCCCAAAGCCCGGCCACGGGGAATGATGGTGGCCTTGTGCACCGGGTCGGACCCCGGCGTGAGAATGCCCACCAGAGCATGCCCGCCTTCGTGGTAGGCGGTCATCTTCTTCTCATCCTCGCTCATGACAAGGGAGCGGCGCTCGGCGCCCATCATCACCTTGTCCTTGGCGTTCTCGAACTCGAGCATCGCCACCGTGCGCTTGCCCAGGCGGGCGGCCATCAGCGCTGCCTCATTGACCAGGTTGGCCAGGTCCGCACCCGAGAAGCCGGGCGTGCCACGGGCAATGACCTTGGGGTCCACATCGGAGGCCAGCGGCACCTTGCGCATGTGCACGCGCAGGATCTTCTCGCGGCCCGCCACATCGGGGTTGGGCACCACCACCTGGCGGTCGAAACGGCCGGGGCGCAGCAACGCGGGGTCGAGCACGTCGGGGCGGTTGGTCGCAGCAATCAGGATCACGCCCTCATTGCTGTCAAAGCCATCCATCTCGACCAGCATCTGGTTGAGTGTCTGCTCACGCTCGTCATTGCCGCCGCCAAGGCCCGCGCCACGATGGCGGCCGACAGCGTCGATCTCGTCAATGAAGATGATGCAGGGTGCGGCCTTCTTGCCCTGCTCGAACATGTCACGCACGCGCGATGCGCCCACACCCACGAACATCTCGACAAAGTCGGAACCCGAGATGGTGAAGAACGGCACGTTCGCCTCACCCGCGATGGCGCGGGCGAGGAGCGTCTTGCCGGTGCCCGGCGGGCCCACGAGCAGCACGCCCTTGGGGATCTTGCCGCCAAGGCGGGTAAACTTCTGCGGGTCGCGCAGGAAGTCGACGATTTCCTGCAGCTCGCCCTTGGCTTCATCAATGCCGGCCACATCATCAAACGTCACGCGGCCCTGCTTTTCGGTCAGCATGCGGGCGCGTGACTTGCCAAAGCCCATGGCCCGGCCACCACCAGACTGCATCTGGCGCATGATGAAGATCCACGCCCCCACCATGAGCAGAAGCGGCGCATAGTTGATGAGGTAGCGCAGGATGGGGTTGGTATCCGCCTCGAGCGGCTTGGCCACGACTTCCACGCCCTTTTCCGTCAGGCGGGAAATCAGGGTGGGATCCTGCGGGGTATAGGTATCGAACGACGTGCCATCCGTCAGCGTGCCGGTGATGTTGTGCTCCTGCACCACGACAGAGCGAACATGCCCGCTGTTCACGTCTCCGATGAAATCGGAATACGCCAACTGCTGCGATGCATGCTGCGTGCTTCCCGGCTGGAAGACATTAAACAGCAACAGCAGCAGGACGATGATGATAACCCACAGGAGCAAGTTCCGGCCGAAATTGTTCATCTTGTCCACTGTTCCATCCGCTGGCCCCCTCGCCCCTGCCCCACAGCGGGCAGGCGAACGGATGCCACGTTCACTACGTCCTAACATACATAGGACGATCAGGGGATATTCACACCCCCACCCGCCAACCTTTTATGCCCGCCCGCCCGGGTGGTAGTGCCCGGAGCCGCCAAATACGGCGCAGTCGAGCACGGGATGGGGGGGCTGGTTCATGAAAACCGCATGGGCAGCAAAAGGTTCCCGCGCGCGCAGGCCCATATGGGGCACGGCCTTGACCTGCCCATCATGCCATAGCGCGGGCAGCGTGCGCAACAATCGCGCAGGCCAGCAGGAGCGCCGCCCACCCTGCGGCCACCACGCCGCCACCGGCCCCGCGCCCCCCACGCGCCAGCCCGGCGGCAGGGCGGGCGTGCGCAGGATGAAACGCCGGTCCCATATGGCCCCGGGTGCGGCTTCCATGGAGGGCGCGAGGCCTGCTTCCTCACGGGCCACGAGCCATTGCCCATCACGCCACGGCATGAGAGCCACCCCGGCCAGGGTTGCCGCCCGGGGCCGGGCCACAAGCGCTGCCACCGCCTCGCGCGCCGGGGCATAATCCCGCCCCCCCACCACGCGCATCAGGGCTGATAGCAGCCGTGGCGGCGCAAGATCAGGGGGCAGCACCACCCAGCCACCGGAGTGAAAGCGGGCATGGGCGGCCAGCCAGCGTGCATCCTGCATATCGCGCGCCTTGCGGGCCTGCCCGGCCTGCCCGGCATCGGCCAGAAGCGTGCCTGTCAGGGCAGAATCCGCTGCCAGCGCATGACGCGCCCGGGCGCGGGCGGTGCGCAGGTCGGAATTGGAGGGATCTTCCACCCAGTCCACCCCCGCCGCCCGCACCGTGGCGTAAAGGGCCTCCTTGCCTACACCCAGCAGCGGGCGGACAAGGCGCACATCCGCCATGTCCGTCGCCACCGCCATGGCAGCCAGCCCGTCATGCCCGCTTGCCGCCTGCTGGCGCATGAGCACGGTTTCCGCCTGGTCGCCCGCATGGTGGGCCACCAGCAGGTCAAGCGCGCCAAGGTCGCGGCAGGCAGCAAACAGGGCCTGGTAGCGCATGCGCCGGGCGCGTTCGGCCATGCGGGGGCCACGCGCCAGCCCTTCAAGCACCAGCAGCCGCGCCGGCATGCCAAGCTGGGCAAGGCGCGCCACCGTCTGCTCGGCCTCAACCCGCGACTCGGCACGCAACCCATGGTCTACCACCAGCCCCGTCACATCAGGCCGCCACCCCCGCGCCAGAATGGCCAGCGCCATGCTGTCCGCCCCGCCCGATACCGCAACACAGACAGGCGCGCCCGGCCCCGGCCACGGGCCCAGTGCAGCCATACGGGCAGCAAAACGGGCCGGGCTGACTGGCTGTGAAAGCTGCATGCGCCCTATGCCCCCGCAGGCGATCAGCTACATTTGGCGCGCTTGCGGTAGACCAGCTCGGCGGATTTGATGCGCGGCGCAGGCGTAGGGAATTCACTCGAAAGCTTGTCCAGCGCCTGGCAGGCGGATGCCTTGTCGTTCAGTGCCATCAGTGTTGCGGCAACACCCAGCAGGGCGCTCGGCGCGCGCTGGCCATGCGGTGCGCGGTTATAGGTATCGTAATAGGCAAGGGCGGACTGACGATACTGCTTCTGCCCCGCCAGGGACTGAGCCATCAGGTACTGCGCATCAATCTGTCTGGGGGATTTGGGGCCGGAGAGCACCTGCTGCGCATCAGCCTGCGCCGTGGCGTAATCATGCTGCAACAGCGCATCATTGCCCGCCTTGAGCACATCATCGAGGCTGCGCTTGGCCGTGGCGGGGGCTGGGACTGAGGCTGGGGCTGCGGGCGTCACGCCACCTGCCGCGGCCACCGGAGCCGCCCCCCCCGCCGCAGCATGGCCGCGCTGCTGCATGGCGAAATTCATGTCATCGATCTGCTTGCTCATGGCGGCATTCTGCTGCTGCACCTGATTGGTCAGCTGATCGATCTGGCCGCGCATCTCGCGCGTCTGTTCCTCGAGCGTATTGACCCGGTCAAGCAGTTGCAGGGTCAGGTTGCCGCTGTCATTCGCGTGCGCGCTACCCAGACAGGCCAGCGATACGCCACCTGCCAGCATGCCAGCCCGCCCCCACCGTGAAAGCCGGCCAGGAACCGAAAGGAAACACGACATAACAGAACGCATGGACCATACCCTTCAAGCAACACGACGCACGTCTATCTAAAACAAAACCGGCCGGGCGATAAGCGCCCGGCCGGTTCCATACTGCCACATTCCGTAGAAGTGCTGGCAGAAACTTACTGCACCGCCGTGATGGCGTTACGGTTCTGGGCCCAGGAAGCCTCATCATCGCCAACGGCGGTGGGGCGGTCCTTGCCATAGGAGATGGTGGTGATGCGCGAAGCATCGACACCCTTGGCCACCAGGTAGTCATGCGCCGCATTGGCACGACGCTCGCCCAGCGCGATGTTGTATTCCTCGGTGCCGCGGTCATCGCAGTTACCGGCAATCTGCACATGCACCTGCGGGTACTTGGCCAGCCATGCGGCCTGCTTGTCGAGCGTTGCCTTCGCATCGCTGGACAGCGTGTTCTGGTTCAGCGCGAACAGCACGCGGTCACCTGCAGTCGCGACCAGATCGGCCTCGCTGCCGGGAACAGGGCCAACCTGCTGCTGCGTTGCAGCGCCGGTGTTCGCGTTCTTGTTCGCGTGGTCAGAACAGGCCGCGAGGAAGAGAGCCAGACCGGCCGCACCAAAAAGCTTCAGTTTCATTACTTTGGATCCTGGATCGGTTTCTTGTTTCGAAACCATTTGTTGAATTTCCGGATTTAAATATAGAACGGTCCCGAGTCTCGTTGCGCCCTGCCAAACAAATTGTAAAACAGAAACTCGCGATCGCTGGAAACCGCCACAAGCATAGCTGTCAAATCCGGTTTCAGTCAACGCGGAACAAACACATACCCGCCATTTGCCAAATGAGTGGGTTCAGGCGGCGTGTTTGCCCAACGCATTGAAAACAATTACTTATTCAGGCCAGACCATGCCGGGTCAGAGGCGCTGCCCGCAGGCAGGGCACGTTCATGGAAGCCGGTGATGTCAATTGTGCTGATACCTGTTGCAAATCCGGCACCATTCGCCCCGGCCGAACTCTGGCGGCAGAACGCCAGCACCCGCCCATTGGGGCAGAAAGTCGGGCTTTCCACCGTAAAGCCCTGGGTCAGGATTCGCTCGCCCGTGCCATCGGGCGCCATCACGCCAAGCGAGAAGCTGCCATTGGCAATGCGCGAGAATGCGATCAGGTCCCCGCGCGGCGACCACACGGGCGAGCCATAGCGCCCGTGCCCATAGGAGATCCGCTTCGCCTCGCCGCCCGATGCACTCATGATATAGAGCTGCTGCGAGCCGCCACGGTCGGAGTTGAACACGATCTGCGACCCGTCGGGGCTGTAGGACGGACTGGTGTCGATCGCCCCGGAAGAGGTGATCTGCCGGCGCGCCATGGTGGCAAGGTCGACCACGAAGATGTCAGACCCGCTGCCGCGCGTGACCGACAGGATGACCGACTGCCCGTTGGGCGCAAAGCGCGGCGCAAATGAAATACCCGTAAAGTCACCCAGCAGGCGCTGCTGCCCGGTATTGAGGTTGAACAGGTAAACACGCGGCCTGTAGTTGGCATATGACATGAATGCCAGCTCACTATTGGCCGGGTTGAAGCGCGGCGTGAGCGTCAGCCACTGCCCGTTGGTCAGGTAGCGGCTGTCCGCTCCGTCCTGATCCATGATGGCGAGCCGCGTGACCTGGCGCGCGCGCGGGCCGGAACGGGCAATATAGGCGATGCGGGAATTGAAATAGCCCTGCTCGCCCAGCAGGCGGCTGTAGATCACATCGGCAATCACATGCGCGATGCGGCGCCAGTCCTGGCTGGCGGCGGTATAGGCCGTGCCCTGCAACTGTTTGCCGGTCAGCACATCCCACAGGCGGAACTCGACGCGCAGGCTGCTGCCCTGCTCGACCACCTTGCCGGTCATGACCGCGCGCGCGCCCATTGACTTGTAGGTGGCGAACGGGGGCGTGCCCTGCGGCATGCTGGCGCTGATGGGGCGAAACAGGCCGCAATTGCCCAGGTCGGCCGAGATCACATCCGTGATCTGCTGGGCCACGCCACTGCCAAGCGCGGGCAGGACGATGGGAATGGGGGCGGTCCGCGCCTGATCGACCGTAATCTCGGCAGCCCCCGCATCCTGTGCGTGGGCGGCACCCGCGGCGAACAGCGGCGTGGCCATGAGCCCGCCCGCAACACCCGCGCCCATGAAACCACGCCGGCTGAAGGCCGATGCCAGCCGTGCGGCATCATCATCCGGGATCAATGGCTTTACGCTTGACATCATTTTCCTCTCCTCGCCTTCGTCCGCTTTGTATCAGGGACGGAATACGAATTTCAGTTGCCGGGTCTGGCCCAGCAGGTTCTGCGGAATGGGCAGCTTGGCACAGGTCGGGCTGAGCACTGCATCACGCGCGCGTTCGGCCAGCGCGCGGTACGACGGATCAGCCGCCATCTGCGCCTGTGTCTGCGGCGCGAACTCCACAAGCCGCGCCGTGCCGGTGCCATCCACGGTCACGACCAGATGCGCCACGAACTGGGCATAATTACGGGCCGCCGTATCTTCCGAGTAGCAGCGCCGCACGGAATTGCCGATCGCCTTCTGCTCGGTGGCGGTCATGGAACTCGTTATGTCGCCATCAGGCGTGCCACCGCCATCAGGCGCACCACCCTGCTGCGGGTTGGGCCGGGCCTTGGGCGGGTGGGTCTGCTTCTGGTCCGCGCGGAAGGCATCAAGCGTTGCCAGCAGCGAGTGCGTATCGGGCACATGCTTCTTGGCCTCGTTGGGCTGCGTGGTGCGCGAGGGCTCCTGCACCTTGGGCGCTGCCGTGGGGTCCGGCTGGGCCGAGGGCGGCACGGGTGCATGCGCCTGCGCAGGGGCTGCCTTGGGCGGCGTGGGCGGCAGCTTGACCGCATCGGGCGAGGGCGTCTGCTCGCGCGGTGGGGTTGGCGCGTCCGGCACGGGTTTCGACACCTGCTGCGGCGGCGGCATGGGCGGCGGTGGTGGCGGGGGGGGCGCTGCCTCCTCGTTGGGTTCCTTTTCAGGCGGCGTGGGCGAAGGCGGCGCCTCCTGCTTTACCGGCGCGGGCGCAGGCGCGGGCTTGGGGGCCGGCCTGTCGCCCTTGTGGGGTGTTGACGTGCCTGTATCGGCTGCGAATTCCATCTCGATGGTTGGCGGGGGCGGCGGCTCCCTGGGCACCGGCACGGGCAGCTTGAGCAGCACGGCCACCAGCAGGGCAAAATGCAGCCCGCCCGAAACCAGGATGGAACGCCGCATGAGGATGCGTTCGGAACGACGCGGTGGGACCACGATCAGACGGCTCCTGGCATCAGATTCTGTTTAGTGACCGGGTGGCTGCTGGGCCAGCAGGGCCACATGCGTAAAGCCGCCCGCGGTGATCTGCCCCATGATCTGCATGACACGGCCATAATCGATATGCTGGTCGCCGCGCACGAAAATACGGTGCTCGCTGTCATTTTGCGCGGCCGCCCTGAGCTGGTCCACCAGCTGGTCCTGCGATACGGGTTCATCACCCAGGTACAGGTCGCCATTGGAGCGGATCGACACCGTGATGGGCTTGGTGTCGGTATTGACCGGGGCCGCATCCGTCTTGGGCAGGTCCACGTTCACGCCGCTGGTCATCATGGGGGCTGTCACCATGAAGATGATGAGCAGCACCAGCATCACGTCCACCAGGGGCGTGACGTTGATCTCGGCCATGGGGCGCCGCTTGCGCCGCCGCCCCCGCAGGTCGCCCAGGCTTGCCCCCATGTTACGCGCCCCTTTCTTCCGACTGGCGCGACAGGATGGCGGCGAACTCGGTGCCGAACGCATCCAGCCGATCCTCGAACACGCCCATGCTGTTGCTGACCACGTTATAGGCGATCACGGCGGGAATGGCCGTGACCAGGCCGATGGCGGTGGCAAACAGCGCCTCGGAAATGCCCGGCGCCACAACCGAAAGGTTGGTGTTGTGCATGGCCGCGATCGAGCCGAATGCATGCATGATGCCCCACACCGTGCCGAACAGGCCGATGAAGGGCGCCACCGGCCCGATGGTGGCGAGGAAGATGATCCAGCGGTTCAGCCGGTCCATCTCGCGCGTAATCGTGATGGCCATGGCCCGGTTGACGCGGTCCTGCACGCCGCCATGCACCAGATCGATGCCCGAGATGCGCGAGGAACGCCGCCATTCGCCCATGGCCGCGCCAAAGACGGCGGCCATCGGGTGCACGGGCTTGGCGCCATCGGATTCGTACAGATCCTCAAGGCTGCCACCGGCCCAGAAGCGCTCCTCGAAATCGTTGGCCTGCCGGTTGACCCGACGAATGGTGGTGAATTTATCAAAAATGATGGCCCAGACAATGATGCTGCTGGTCACCAGCCCGATCATGACGAGCTTGACCACAATCGAGGCGTGCATGAACAGCGCCCACATTGAAAGATCACCCGCTGCAGCACCCAGATTCGCTGCATTAACCGCTTGGTCCAAATACGCCTCCTGCCCACCTTGGCCGTTCGCTCAAACACGAAGATTGCCCGTTTGGCAAGCTACGGCCAACCTGCTTTCCGCACAGCCCTGCATCGTGGTCAACCCATGACACAAAAAGAACACACGCCGTGCATGGCTCAGTGGCACTCAGCCGACCAGCCCGCGCAACAGATCACGCCATAACGGCGGAAATCGGGCCGCGCGCCCATCGGCTGCCCGCACGCAGGCCAGCCGCACATCCAGCGTGCCACAATCAAGTTTTTCAGCCGTCCCCGCCCGATGGAAGGTCTGGAGCAGCCTGCAGCTCGCAGCTCCCAGCTCGGTCAGGCGAGTCGTCACGCGCACGATGTCATCGAGCCGCAGGGGGGCACGGTAGTCCATGGCGGCATGGCGCACCACGAAGGCCAGCCCGAAATCGTCCAGCAGGTCGGCGGCAGAGTGCCCCTGCGCGCGGATGGCCTCGGTGCGGGCGCGCTCGCCAAAGGCGAGGTAGCGGGCGTGATAGACCACGCCGCCCGCATCCGTATCCTCGTAATAGATGCGAAAATCGATACTATGCTGAACCATCAGTCCCTTCTCCGAGCAGGTCGCCCTGGCCGGGCACGCGGGCGGGGGGTTGCAGGCCCAGATGCCGCCAGCCCCGCTCGCCCAGCATGCGGCCACGACTGGTGCGTAGCACGAGCCCCTCCTGAATGAGGTAGGGCTCGATCACGTCTTCGAGCGTGTCACGTGCCTCGGCCAGGGCGGCGGCCAGTGTCTCGACCCCCACCGGGCCGCCATGATGGTATTCGGCAATGCGGCGCAGGTAACGCCGGTCCATGCCATCCAGCCCCATCGAATCGACCTCGAGGCGGGAGAGCGCCGCATCGGCCAGCGCGCGGTCAACCGGCCCCCTGCCCGCCCGCGCCACGGCGGCGAAGTCGCGTACCCGGCGCAGCAGGCGGCCCGCGATGCGCGGCGTACCGCGCGAGCGACGGGCGATTTCCCCCGCCCCTTCCGGTGTCAGGTCGAATTCCAGCTTGCGCGCCCCGCGCACCACAATCTGGCACAGCTCCTCGGGCGTGTAGAACACCAGCCGCAGCGGAATGCCGAAGCGGTCGCGCAGCGGCGTTGCCAGCAGGCCCGCCCGCGTGGTGGCGGCGACCAGCGTGAATGGCGAGAGGTCGATACGCACCGAGCGCGCGGCCGGCCCCTCGCCTATGATCAGGTCAAGCTGGAAATCCTCCATTGCCGGGTACAGCACTTCCTCGATGGAGGGATGCAGGCGGTGGATTTCATCAATGAACAGCACGTCTCTCGGCTGGAGGTTGGTCAGGATGGCGGCCAGGTCGCCCGCGCGCTGGATGACCGGCCCCGACGTGGCCCTGAAGCCCACGCCCAGTTCCCGCGCCACGATCTGCGCCAGCGTGGTCTTGCCCAGACCGGGAGGGCCGTGCAGCAGCACATGGTCCAGCGCATCGCCACGCTGGCGGGCGGCGGCGATGAAGATGGCCAGGTTCTCGCGGCTGGCCTTCTGCCCGGTGAAGTCATCAAGCGTCTGCGGCCGCAGGCTGCCTTCGCCCGTGTCTTCCTCCGCCCGGCGGGCGTCGATCTCGCGCTCGGGGTGCTCACTCATCGGGCCAGTTCCTTCAGCGCGTCACGGATCACGACATCGAGGTTCACATCCCCCTCAAAGCGGTCGATCACGCGCTCGACCACAGGCTGCGCCTCCGCGCGCCTGAAGCCAAGGCCCGACAGCGCCAGCACGGCATCCGCCGCAATGCTGCGCGGCGTGGGCAGCGTAATGCTCACGCCCGGCACGCCCCCGCCCGCCGGTGCGCCCGTGGGCATGCCCTCACATTTGTCACGCAGTTCGGTCACGATGCGCTGGGCCAGTCGCGCGCCCACGCCACCCGCGCGGGTGAGCATGGCCTTGTCGCCCCCGCCTATGGCCATCATCAGCTCGGCAGGCGGCAGCACCGACAGGATGGCCAGCGCCACCTTGGCGCCCACGCCCTGCACCGTGGTGAGCAGGCGGAACCATGAGCGCTCCGATGCCTCGGCAAAACCGTAGAGCAGGATGGCGTCCTCGCGCACCACGGTCTCGACCAGCACGAGGGCGAGTTCCGGCGGCTGCGGCAGGGCGGCGAGCGTGCGGCTCGAGGCCTGCACAAGATAACCCACGCCGCTGACATCAATCACGCAGCGATCGGCCTCGACCTGTGCCAGCAGGCCGCGCAGCTGCGCGATCATGCCATCCTCGTGGCATTGGCAATGTGGGCGGCAGAGGCGCGATGATGCGCGTGGCAGATGGCCACCGCCAGCGCATCCGCCGCATCAGCACGCTTGAGCAGGGCGGTGGGCAGAATACGGCGGACCATCATGCTGACCTGCTCCTTGGTGGCGGCCCCCGTGCCCACAACCGCGCGCTTGACCGTCTTGGCGCCGTATTCGGCTACGGGAATGTCGAGCAGCATGGGCACCAGCAGCCCCACGCCACGGGCATAGCCCAGCTTGAGCGTGGCAGCGCCATTGCGGTTGACGTAGGTTTCCTCCACCGCCGCTTCATCGGGGGCGAAGTTGCGGGCCAGCTCCAGCAACGCATCATGCAGGTGCCGCAGCCGCTCGGGCACGGACAGCGCCGAATCGGTCGCGATCACGCCATCGGCCACATGGCTCAGCCGGTTGCCCTGCGCCGTGATCACCCCCCAACCCGTAAAGCGCAGGCCGGGGTCGATGCCCAGGATGCGGACCACAGCCCGGGTCAGGCCGAGAGCTTTTCGGCCACGTCGTCCGGCACGTCGAAATTGGCGTAAACGGCCTGCACGTCGTCATGGTCTTCAAGCGTATCGATCAGCTTGAACACGCTGCGCGCCTTGTCCTCATCGAGTTCGACGGTGTTCGACGGCCGCCAGTCCAGCTTGGCGGAGGCAGGCTCGCCAAAGCGGGTTTCCAGCGCATCACGCACGGCAAAGAAGGATTCGACCGGGCAGGTCACTTCATGCATGCCGTCCACGGTCTCGACATTCTCGGCCCCGGCTTCAAGCCCCGCCTCGATCAGGTCATCCTCGCTCGCGGCATCGAGCGGATAACTGATCACGCCCAGACGGGTGAACATGAAGGAGACCGAATTCGTCTCGCCCAGCGAGCCGCCATGCTTGGAAAACGCGGCCCGCACGTCGGATGCCGTGCGGTTGCGGTTGTCGGTCAGCCCTTCCACGATCACGGCAACGCCTGCCGGGCCGTAACCCTCGTAGCGGACCTCGGTGTAGTCATCGCCGCCGCCTGCGCCGCTGGCCTTCTTGATCGCACGCTCGACCGTGTCCTTGGGCATGTTGACTTCACGCGCGGCCGAGATGGCTGCACGCAGGCGCGGGTTCATGGCCGGGTCGGGCATACCCTCGCGCGTGGCCACGGTAATTTCACGGATGACCTTGGCAAACTGCTTGGCCCGCTTGGCGTCCTGCGCGCCCTTGCGGTGCATGATGTTCTTGAATTGGGAATGACCTGCCATCGTTCGTCCCTGATCGTGCTGTTCTTGTTACTGTCTTGTGTATCGGCCCGGGTAGGGCTGGCCGTTCAGACCAGCCGCCCGTGGCAATGCTTGTATTTCTTGCCCGACCCGCACGGGCAGGCCGCATTGCGCGAGACCTCGCCCCAGCTTGAGGGGTCATCGGGCATGATGGCCGCGGCCCCGATCGGCCTGCCCATTGCGGGGTCGGGCAGGTTGCCCGCCGCATCGGGCATGAGGCCGGGACCCGGCTCGTTCTCCAGCCCCGGCACTTCGGGGTCGGAATGGATTTCGGCAACGCCTGCGAAGGGGTTGTCGATGGGCGGCGGTGCGATTTCCACCCGCGCCATGGAGGAGGTGACGCGCGCGCGCAGGTGGTCGAGCATGGCGTGGAACAGCTCGAACGCCTCGTGCTTGAACTCGTTGAGCGGATCTTTCTGCCCGTAGGCGCGCAGGCCAATGCCCTGGCGCAGCTGGTCAAGGGCGAGCAGATGCTCCTTCCACACCGCATCGAACGTGGTCAGCAGCACCTGCTTTTCCACAAACCGCATGACGGACGGACCAAAATTGGCGGCCCGGCTGGCCTGCGCCTGGGCGGCCGCCTGCTCGATGCGCTCGGTCACCACCGCGGCATCCACCCCATCTTCCTGTGCCCATTCGGCAATGGGCAGGGTCAGGTTGAGCGCGGTCTGCACATCATGGGCCAGTTCCTCCTTGAGCCACTGCTCGGGGAAGGATTTCTCGGGGATGCGGCGGGCCACGATCTCGTGGATCACGTCCTCGCGCATTTCGGTGATGATGGGCGAAAGGTCTTCCGCCGCCATGTATTCACGGCGCTGGGCGTACACTTCCTTGCGCTGGTCGTTCATCACGTCGTCATATTTGAGCGTGTTCTTGCGCATGTCGAAGTTGCGGGCCTCGACCTTTTTCTGCGCGCGCTCAAGGGCCTTGTTGATCCAGGGGTGAACGATCGCCTCCCCTTCCTTCAGGCCCAGCTTCTGCAGGATGTTGCCCATGCGGTCGGTGCCGAAGATGCGCATGAGGTCATCTTCAAGCGAGATGAAGAAGCGTGAATTGCCCGGATCACCCTGCCGCCCGGCGCGGCCGCGCAGCTGGTTGTCGATGCGGCGGCTTTCATGACGCTCGGTGCCGATCACGTACAGGCCGCCCGCCTTGCGCACGATGTCGTGATCCCGTGCCACGGTCGCGCGCAGGGCCTCTTCCTGCCGGGCACGCTCCTCGGGGTCCTCGATGCCGCCAAGCTTCTGGCTTATCAGCATGTCCACATTGCCGCCGAGCTTGATGTCGGTGCCGCGCCCGGCCATGTTGGTGGCGATGGTGATCGCCCCCGGCGCGCCAGCCTGCGCCACGATCTCGGCCTCAAGCTCATGGAAGCGGGCATTGAGCACGTTGTGCTTGATGCCGTTCTTGCGCAGCAGCGAGGAGAGATGCTCGCTCTTCTCGATCGAGGTGGTGCCGACGAGCACCGGCTGGCCCGAGGTCGCGCTGATTTCCTTGATCAGGGCGGCAACCGCCTCATACTTCTCGCGCGCGGTGAGATAGACCTCGTCATCATCGTCCTTGCGGGCGACGGGCAGGTTGGTGGGGATCTCGATGACGTCGAGCTTGTAGATATCGGCGAATTCATCCGCTTCCGTCATGGCGGTGCCGGTCATGCCCGACAGGCGCGGATACATGCGGAAGTAGTTCTGGAAGGTGATGGAGGCGAGCGTCTGGTTCTCCTGTTGCACCTCCACGTGTTCCTTGGCCTCGAGCGCCTGGTGCAGGCCATCGGAGTAGCGGCGGCCTTCCATCATGCGGCCGGTGAACTCATCGATGATGACCACCTTGCCGCCGCTGACGATGTAATCCACATCGCGCGTGAACAGCGTATGCGCGCGCAGCGACTGCTGCACGTGGTGGATGACCGCCACGTTCTGGCTGTCATACAGCCCGCCCTCATGCAGCACGCCTGCGCCGCGCAGCAGGTCCTCCACCTGCTCGGCACCCTTTTCGGTCAGGATGACGGAGCGGAACTTCTCGTCCTTCTCGTAGGCTTCGGGGTCGGTCACGAGGGCGACCATCACTTCATCGACCGAGCGGTAAAGGCCGGAACTGTCCTCTGCGGGGCCGGAGATGATGAGCGGGGTGCGGGCCTCGTCGATCAGGATCGAATCGACTTCATCGACGATGGCATGGTGGAAGGGCCGCTGAACCATGTCTTCCACGCGGTATTTCATGTTGTCGCGCAGGTAGTCGAAGCCGAATTCGTTGTTGGTGCCGTAGGTGATGTCGGCGCGGTAGGCGGCGCGGCGCTCATCCTCGGGCATGTTGGGCACAACCACGCCCACGCTCAGGCCAAGAAAGCCGTACAGCTTGCCCATCTGCTCGGCATCGCGGCTGGCGAGGTAGTCGTTCACGGTCACGACATGCACGCCCTGCCCCGCAAGCGCGCTGAGATAGACGGCAAGGGTGGCGACAAGGGTCTTGCCCTCGCCGGTGCGCATTTCCGCAATCTTGCCATCATGCAGCACCATACCGCCAATGAGCTGCACATCGAAGTGGCGCATGCCCAGCACGCGCTTTGCCGCCTCGCGGCACACGGCAAAGGCTTCGGGCAGCAGGGCGTCAAGGCTTTCGCCCTTGGCGATGCGGGCGCGGAATTCCGGTGTCTTGGCGGCAAGGGCGGCGTCATCGAGCGCCTGGACCTGCGGCTCGAGCGCGTTGATTGCGGGCACGCGCCGCTGATACGATTTCAGCGCCCGGTCATTGGCGGTTCCGAACAGGGCGCGGGCAATACTGGCGAACATGAAGACCTTCCCGGAATGACATTCCCGCACGCCCGCAACACAAGAACTGGCGGGGGCGGGGCAGGCGTGCGGATAAAATTCTCGCGCGGAGACATGAGATAGGACCCACGCCGCCACGGGTCAACCGATGGACCGCAGCGCCATGGAAAAAGCGGGGGAAAACGGCCATCCGCCATACGGCCCTTGCAGGCAGGGCCGCCCTTCGCCATGATGCCTGCCGAACGCGTTCATAACTAGGGTTTTTTGCACATGCGGACTATCAGTCCGGCAAAGGCTGTCGCAACGATGGCCCTGCTTGCTTCCTCTTTCATCATTCCTCCTGCAATGGCGGCCTCCCCCGCGCCGGCGGCGCCCGCCGCGCCGGCCACGGCGGACCAGAATCCGCTGCTCGCCAGCGTGAACGGGCAGGACATCCGCCTCAATGACGTGCGGCAGGCCATGGCCACGATGCCCGAGCAGCTGCGCAAGCTGCCCGACAACATCATCGTGCCGATCCTGCTCAACCAGCTCGTTGACCAGCGCGCCATCCAGCTTGCCGCCACCAAGTCCGGGCTGGACAAGCAGCCCGACGTGCAGCAGCAGATGCAGCAGGCCTCGCAGGGCGCGCTGCAGAATGCCTACCTGTCGGCCCAGGTCGCCCCGACCCTGACCGATGATGCGGTCAAGGCGTATTACGACAAGAACTACGCCAACAAGCCGGGCGCTGAAGAAATCCATGCCCGCCACATCCTGGTCCAGACCGAGGCCGAGGCCAACGACGTGATCAAGCAGCTCAAGGGCGGCGCCGATTTCGGGCAGCTGGCCACCAAGCTGTCGAAGGATCCCGGCTCGGCCAAGCAGAATGGCGGCGACCTGGGCTGGTTCAAGAAGGGCGACATGCTGCCGACCTTCTGGGATGCAGCCTCCGCCATGCAGCCCAACAGCTACAGCCAGACCCCGGTGCACACCCAGTATGGCTGGCACGTGATCCAGGTGCTGGGCAAGCGCACCGCGCCCACCCCCACACTTGACGCAACGCGCGACCAGATCCGCCAGAAGCTGATCCAGGACGGCGTGCAGAAGGCGGTTGCCAATGCGCTGGCACAGGTCAAGGTCGTGCGCTACGGCCCTGACGGCAAGCCCCTGCCTGAAAACCAGCCCGCCCACTAAAAGCGGCCTGCCGCGCGGCGGGGCCCCGTCCATGCCCCGCCGCGCCACCTGAGTTCTTTGTCTCCCCGCCCCTGCACCGGAAGCCGACCGACCATGGCCAAAGCCCTGCCCGTCTCCCCCCTTGCCCAGCCTTTGCCCGAACTGCCGCCGCTGGCTGGCGTGCGTTTTGGCGCGGCCGAGGCCGGCATACGCTATACGGGGCGCACCGATCTGGTCATGGCTGAGTTCGCACCAGGCACGACGGTGGCGGGCGTCTATACCAAAAGCAAATGCCCCGGTGCGCCGGTGGACTGGTGCCGCGCCGCCATGGCCGATGGCCGGGCCCGCGCGCTGGTGGTCAATGCGGGCAATGCCAATGTCTTTACCGGCCGGGCCGGGTTTGAAGCGACGCAGGCCAACGCGGCCGATGCCGCGCGCCTGGTCAACTGTGCTGCCAGCGAGGTGTTCCTCGCCTCCACCGGCGTGATTGGCGAGGTGCTGCCCTACCAGAAGATTTCGGCCGCCCTGCCCGGCCTTTACGCCACCCTCTCGGCTGATGGCTGGGCCGATGCCGCGCGTGGCATCATGACCACCGACACCTTCCCCAAGGCCGCCACCCGCACGGCGAAGATCGGCGGGACCACGGTGCGCATCCAGGGCATTGCCAAGGGCAGCGGCATGGTCGCCCCCGACATGGCCACCATGCTCTCCTTTGTTGCAACCGACGCGAAGCTGCCCGCGAGCGTGCTGCAGTCCTTCCTGACCGAGGGCGTGAACCGCAGCTTCAACTGCATCACGGTGGATTCGGACACCTCCACCTCCGACATGGTGCTGCTGTTTGCCACAGGCCAGGCCGGCAATGCCGAGATCACCGATCCGGCCTCGCCCGAACTGGCCCATTTCCGCGCGGCCCTTGATTCGCTGCTGCTGGAACTGGCCCTGCTCGTCATCCGCGATGGCGAGGGGGTGACGAAGGTGATGCATATTGTCGTAACGGGCGCGACCTCCGATGAATCGGCCCACAAGGTTGCCATGGCCGTGGCCAACTCGCCGCTGGTCAAGACCGCCGTGGCGGGTGAGGACGCCAACTGGGGCCGCGTGGTCATGGCGGTGGGCAAATGCGGCGAGCCCGCCAACCGCGATACGCTCTCCGTCGGCATTGGCGGCACGTGGATCGCCGAAGGGGGCACCGTGGTGCCCGACTACGATGAAGCCCCGGTCGTGGCCCACATGAAGGGCAGGGAAATCGAGATCACGATCGACCTTGGCCTGGCCAACGGCACGGCGCAGGCGTGGGGCTGTGACCTTACGCATGGCTATATCGACATCAACGGCTCCTATCGCAGCTGACCGGCGCTGATAATAATATAGAGCTTTTGGGTGCCGCCTTTTTTTAAAGGCGGCGTTCCTTTCGAAATTTTTTAAAAAAGCTTCACCAGGAACTTTTTGCTGTTTTCATACAGTCACCGGGCCTGGCTGGTGGATGGCGTGTTTTTTCCTGCTTCCGCTGCGCACCGAGCAATGGCATTGCTGTACGGGTGAACCCCTTGGCAGCCAGACAGGAATGCCCTGCATGACGAACCCGTTTTCCCGCCCTGCCTCCCCCACCGAGATCTGGACCTATGCCGGGTTCTGGATGCGCGTGGTCGCCCATGTGATCGATGGCATCGTGCTGTGGGCGGTGCTGGGGCTCATGGGCCTGCTGCTTGTGCCGCCGAGCCTCTCGGTCTCGATCTTTGACCCGCAGGCAAGTGGCGGCAGCGGCGGTGACTACCGCATCTCCTACATCGAGCCTGCAGGCTACACGCAGGCTGACTACACCATCGTCTCGACCATGCCGCACCTGCACTGGAGCGGGAACGGCCTGTTCGAGCTGCTGTCCATCGTGCTGCCCGCGCTCTATTTCATCGTGTTTGAATCCTCGCGCCTGCAGGCCACGCCCGGCAAGCTGGCCTGCCAGATGCGCGTGACCGACCTTTATGGCAACCGGATCACGCCACTGCGGGCTGCGGGGCGGTATTTTGGCAAATATCTCTCGGCGCTGCTGCTGGGCATCGGCTTCCTCATGGTCATGTGGACGCAGCGCAAGCAGGCGCTGCACGACATTCTGGCCGGCACCTGCGTGATCCGGCGCGAAGCCCGCGCCCTGGCTCCCCAGCCCCCGCAATGGGGCTGAAAAACGCAAAAAAGGCATGCCAAGAATGCAACCATGCAGGCTTTGGCAATCTTTTGTCCTGATATTGCATGCTTTCAGGCGTTAAGGTGGCACCCCCCGCACAGCGATGGGCGGGGGTGCTATGCCATTCGACAGGGGAGCCTGAACCCGCTCCGGCGGGGTTTATATTTTCAAGGAGGTGAACAATCGGCATGTCAGCCCATTTCACGACGCGCGCCCATCCCGTATCCAGACAGTCCCGACGGGGCGGCATCCTGACAGTGCTGGCGGCTTTCCTGCTCGCCCTCCTGCCCTGCATTCCCCACGCCCATGCCGCCGATCCCGGCACGGCTGCCGCCCAGGCCACGGGGCAGACCATCACCGCCCAGCAGGCCCAGCAGGTGCTCGCGGTGATGAACGACCCGCAGAAGCGCGAGGAATTCACCCACACCCTTGATGCCATTGCCAAGGGCCTGCCCGCGCCGACCACCCCTGCTCCCGCTCCTGCGCCAGCCCCGGCCAAGAAGGCTGCCGCCGCCAAGTCCGACGTGGAAGTCGAGCCCGGCAGCATCAGCAGCGAAACCATGAACGAGCTGGGCCATATCCGCGATGTAGCACTCAAGCAGGGCCAGAACTTCATGGCGCTGTTTGCCGATCTGGCGTTCGTGGGGCGGTGGGTGCACTCCATCCTGTCCAATGCGGATTCGCGCCAGATCCTGCTTGATGCGATGGGGCGCGCGGGCATCATCTTCATCCTTGGCCTCGTGGCCGAGCGTGGCCTGTCCATCGTGCTGCGCAAGCCGCTGGCCAGCGTGACCGCGCGCGCAGTGGCCACCGAGCAGCGCCTGAACCAGCGCCTCGCGCGTGAGGACGCGGCCGATGCCGACCAGCCCAGCCCGCCGCCCGCCACCGCCGCCGATGCCCAGGCCGAGCAGCAGACCGAACAGACCCGCGAGCAGGATGACCGCCAGCAGCATGAAACGCTGCGCATCATCACGCGCATTCCCTTTTCCCTGCTGCATTTCCTCATCAAGCTGCTGCCGGTCGCCCTGTTCTTCGGGCTGGGCTATGGCGCCTCCGCCCTGTTCGCCACAACCCACCAGGCGGCGATGGTCACCATCACGCTCACCAATGCCTATGTCATCGCACGCGTGATCTACCTGCTGCTCGAGACCGTGTTCGTGCCGCACTCGCCCACCATCCGCCTGTGCAGCGCATCGGATGCCACGGCGCGCATGGTCACGAGGTGGTGGAACTTCCTGGTGGCGGCACCGTCCATCGTGGTCTGCCTGTCCACGCTGGGCGGCGTGTTCGACATGCCGGCCCGTGGCACGGAAGCCATCATCCGTGCCGTGGTGCTGATCGAGCACATGCTCATCGCCATCTTCATCTGGCGCATCCGCCACCATGTGGGTGCTGCGCTGCAGCCTTCGGGCCGCCTGCGCGAGAAGCCGTTCTGGATGTTCGTGGGCAAGATGGTCCGCTTCTGGTGGATCCCGGCCATGTTCTTCGACTTCGCGCTGTGGCTGGTCTGGGCCACCCAGATCCAGGGCGGCTATGCCTGGATCCTGCGCACGCTGTCGCTGACCATCGTGGTCATCCTGGGCGCGCGCCTGCTGTCGGTGCTGGCGTTCAGCGTGCAGAACAAGCTCTTCCACGTGCCCGAGGCGACCGAAAAGCGCTATCCCGGCCTGCAGGCCCGCGTGGACTACTACTACCCCATGGCGCGGCGCACGCTGTCGGTGCTGCTGGTGTTCTTCACCGTCGTGCTGCTGCTCCAGTCCTGGGGGCTGCCGGCCATCCGCTTCTTCGTGCATGGCTCGCTGGGCACCAAGATCGTGGGCGCGATGCTGACGATCATGATCGCCTACACCATCGCCATCGTGGTGTGGGAAGTGGCCAACGCCACCCTGCAGAACCAGATCACCCGTTTCGAGACATCGGACCAGGCCTCCCGCGCGACGCGGCTGCGCACGGTGCTGCCCATCATCCGCACGGTGCTGCTCACCTTCATCATCATCATCGTCACCGTGACCACCCTTTCGCAGATCGGCATCAACGTAGCGCCCCTGCTCACGGGTGCGGGCATCATGGGTGCGGCCATCGCGTTCGGTTCCCAGAGCCTGGTCAAGGACTTCATCACCGGCTTCTTCATGCTGGTTGAAAACGCCATGCAGGTGGGTGACTGGGTCACGGCGGGCGCCGTGTCGGGCACGGTGGAGCACCTGTCCATCCGCACGCTGCGGCTGCGCGCGGTCAATGGCGACCTGCACATCATCCCGTTCTCGTCGGTCACCTCGATTGCCAATACCTCGCGCGACTACAACCTCGTGGTGGTCAGCTTCATGCTCGACCTGTCGGAAGACCCGCACCGGGTGGCCGCCATCCTGCAGGATGAACTGGCGATCCTGCGCAAGGACCATGTGTATGGCCCGCTCATCAAGTCGGACTTCTCCTTCCTTGGGCTGGAGCAGGCCGATGGCAATGGCTCCAAGTTCCTTGGCTCCATCCGCACCTCGCCGGGGTCGAAGTGGAAGGTCTACCGCGAGTATTACAGCCGCCTGAGCGCGCGCATGGTGAAGGAACAGGTCAAGTTCCCCACCCCCACCTCGCTCAACCTGCTGGCCAATGGCCCCACCGGCACGCTGCGCATGAACATGGAGGAGAACTTCCCCAGGGCCGCCCTCGCGAAGCCCGCGCAGCCTGAAGCCGGGGATGGCGCACCCGATGCGCCCAAGACTGAAGGCGCAAAGGACGCGGCCCCCAAGGCCGACCCCGCCCCAAAGGGAAATGACCCCACCCATGGCTGAGGATACAGCGGACGTACTGGCCAACCTTGAGGCCCCCCTGCGCACGGATGGCTTTGCCTTCGTACCCGCGGGGGCCATGCGCGCCCTGCTGGGCCAGCAGGCCGTGGCGGACTGGGCCAGCTTTGCCGCAAGCTGGAACCGGCTGGGGCTGGACCGCTACATGGCCGATGGCGGCCGCTACCGCCGCCGCCGCCATGCCACCTTCGCCATCAGCGCCGAGGGCATAAGGCGCAAGAAGCACCAGCCCCACTACCAGAGCCGCGACTACAACGAGCTCAATGGCGGCATCGAGCGCTGGTTCCGCGCCATTGAACCCGAGATGGGTAGCCATCCCGTGCTCCTGGCCATCCTGCAGCTCATGCACCGCATCGTGACCGACCTGAGCGAGCCCGCGCACCAGCCCGATGTGTGGCACACCGAGGTGCACCAGTTCCGCATCGAGGCGCTGGAGAACAGCCCCGGCCAGCCCACGCCCGAGGGCCTGCACCGCGATGGCGTGGACTGGGTGATGGTGATCATGGTGCGGCGCGAGAACGTCATGTCGGGCGAGACCTCCATCCATGACCTGCAACGCACCCTGCTGGGCGGGTTCATGCTCGACCAGCCGCTTGATACGGCAGTGGTCAATGACAACCGCGTCTATCATGGCGTGACGGCGGTGCGCCCGCTCGACCCCACCCGCCCGGCCTACCGGGATGTTCTGGTCGTGACATTCCGCCATCAATGAAGCAGGCCATGCGGGAGGCGCCAGCAGCCCCCTGGCGGCGCTTTGCCCTGCTGGCCGGGCTGGCGATGGCGGTGGCGGGAGGTGGGCTCTACCTGTTCATCGTAACCGTTGACCCGTGGAACATCCTGCCCTTCTCGCCGCCTCTTGGGCGCATACCCGTTACCTCGAATGCCCGCTACACCATGCCCGCGCTGGCGCGCGCACCGCAGTTTGACTCCGTCATCATCGGCACCTCGACCAGCCGCCTCATGCAGCCTGCCGTGCTGGGGCCGCCGCTGGGGGCGCATTTTCTCAACATGGCCATGAACAGCGCCAGCCCGTGGGAGCAGTCGCGCGAACTCGACGCTTTCCTGCGCGCGCACCCGGCCCCGCGCATTGTCCTGATCGGCATCGATGCCGCCTGGTGCCACCCCCGGCCCGGCAGCTTGAGCGGACCCAACCGCCCCTGGCCGGAATGGATGTACGGCCACCCCGCATGGACGGGTTACCTGCACATGGCCAGCCTGTATGCCCTGCAGGAGGCGGCCAATGAATTCCTGTGGCTGGCCGGGCGCAAGGCCCAGCGCTTTGGCGCGGATGGCTATACAAGCTTCGTGCCACCTGACAGCCAGTACGACCCTGCCCGCGTGCAGGCCATCTTCAGCCGCTGGGCACCGGCGGACAACACCCCCGCCCCGCCCGGCATGGCCATGACCCCGCCTGCGGGCATGGACCTGCTGGCCGACATGCTGGCGCGCATGCCTGCCATCACGCGGCGTGTCGTGTGGTTTCCGCCTGCCTCCACCTTCCTGCACGGCGCGCCGGGCAGCGTGGCCGATGCGCGGCTGGAGGCCTGCCGACTGGGCGTAAGCCAGGTCACGGCCCCCCGCCACGACACGCTCGTGCTCGACTTCAACCACGACACCACCCTGACCGCAGACCGGGATAATTTCTGGGATCCGCTGCATTACCGCCAGCCCGTGGCCCGGCGCATCATGGCCGATATCACCGCCGCCATCACGACCGGCCACGTGGACGACCCGGCGGTAGTGATGCCCCCCGCCCCCGCGCCGCCCTGAGCACGGCCGCGCCAAAGCCATGCGCTGCCATCGCGGAGCCTTCACGGCAGCGGGGCTTGTGCCGGGCGGGTCATCTGGTATGGAAAACAGAACACCGTGAGAGACCCGCCACCTGCCTGCTCACAACAGGCGGATGACGACAACGGGGATCGTTTTGTGCATGCCGCCCCGCAACCGGGTGGGCGAGGTTGCGGCACTGAGGTTGGAGAGGCTGGTGAAAACGTCCGTCAATGGTGCGCCGCAATGGCATCTGCAGCCCGAGGCGAACCGGACCCTTGTCACATTGTCCGGGGACTGGATTGCACAGCAGGGCCATCTTCCCGACTTTCCGGAGTCCGGGTTCAGGGATGTGCCGCATGGCGAACCGGTTGAATTCAGCACCGACCAGCTTGGCAAATGGGATACCTCGCTGATCAGCTTCCTGTGGGAGCTCAAGCGCACCGCCCGTGAAGACAACGTGCAGCTGCGCATCGACACCCTGCCGGAATCCGCGCGCAAGCTGCTCGACCTGCTACCCGAGATCCCGCCCACGCCCGCGCCGCTGCCGCCGCATAAATTCCAGCCCGTTACCGCCGTGGGCCAGTTGACGCTCGATACGCTCAACGAGGTCGGCTGCGTGAGCGAAATGGGGGCCGCCGCCGCAAAGGGGGGGCTTGCCGCCCTGGTGGGGCGCGGCATGATGCGCACCGTCGACCTCATGTCCGACCTGAGTGCGGCGGGGCCTGCGGCGCTGCTGATCGTGGGCGTGGTCAACTTCCTTGTCGGTGCGATCCTGGCCTTCGTGGGGTCGGTGGAGTTGCACAAATTCGCGGCCGATATCTATGTGGCGAGCCTCGTGGCCATTGCCATGGTGCGCGAGATGTCGGCGGTGATGACGGCCATCATCATGGCGGGCCGCACGGGTGGCGCCTATGCCGCGCGCATCTCCACCATGCAGGCCAATGAGGAAATCGACGCGCTGCAGGTGTTCGGCATTCCGGTTTCGAGCTACCTGATCCTGCCCTCGGTGCTGGCGCTCGCCTTCACCATGCCGCTGCTTTACCTCTATGGCTGCCTGATCGGCATGCTGGGCGGGTTCTTCGTCTCCTACATCATGCTCGACGTCTCGCCGCTGGGCTATTTTCATGAAACCCTGCAGGCCCTGCCGCTTGACCAGTTCACCTTCGGCTTCATCAAGAGCCTCGTGTTCGGCACCTTCATCGGGCTGACAAGCTGCCGCATTGGCCTCAAGGCCGGGCGGAGTGCGGCCGATGTGGGCATCGCGGCCACCAAGGCCGTGGTGGTGGGCATTGTGGGCGTGATCGCGCTTGATGCGGTATTCGCGGTTATTGCCAATGTTATCGGGATCTGATCGCCATGAATAACCAGATGCCCTCCACCGATGACCGCCCCGTCATGATCGACGTCAACGACGTGACGCTGGCCTTCGGCTCGCGCGTGATCCAGCATGATGTCTCCTTCCAGGTGCGGCGCGGCAGCATCTTTGCCGTGATGGGTGGCTCGGGCTGTGGCAAGAGCACGCTACTCAAGAGCATGATCGGCCTGCTGCGCCCCACCCACGGCACCTACATGGTGCAGAAGGACAATTACTGGTCCGGCGATGATGAAAGCCGCGTGCGGATCGGGCGGCGCTTTGGCGTGCTGTTCCAGAGCGGGGCGCTGTGGAGCTCGATGACCGTGGGCGAGAACGTGGCCCTGCCCATGCAGATGTTCACCAAGCTTGAACCGCATGTCATCCGCCAGCTTGTTGAGCTCAAGCTGGGGCTCGTGGGCATGCTGCACGCCATTGACCAGTATCCATCCGAACTCAGTGGCGGCATGCGCAAGCGCGCGGGGCTGGCGCGCGCCATGTCGCTCGACCCCGATATCCTGTTTTTCGATGAACCTTCTGCCGGTCTCGACCCCATTACATCGGCAAGGCTGGATGAGCTGATCCTGAACCTGCGCGACGGGCTGGGGGCGACGATCATCATCGTCAGCCACGAGCTTTCGAGCCTGTTCCATATTGCCGATGACGGCATCTTCCTTGATGCCGACCAGAAAACCGCCATTGCCCATGGCTCGCCCACCTGGCTGCGCGACCACTGCACCGACCCCACGGTGCATGCCTTCATGCACCGTGAACAGCTGGACAGTTCCAGCTCCCATGGAAACGGGTAAGGCGGATGCCCGGCAGGCAGACACTGATCGGCGCGGTCGTGCTCGGGGTGGCGGCCGTGGGGCTTGGCGTGCTGGGGTTCAAGGGCGACCTGCCCCTGCCCGGCCGCAGCAGCGAGGCGGTAGTGGTGTTTGAAAGCCCCACGAACGGGCTGGATATCGGCTCGCCGGTCAATTTCCGCGGGGTGCCGGTGGGTGCGGTCGAGCGGATCACGGTCAAGGTGGACCCGGTCGATCACCATACCTACATGCCGGTCTACATCCTGTTCGACCCGGCCCATGCGCCGGGCCGGGGCGACCTGCCGCCGCTGCCGCAACTCGTGGCCAACGGGCTGCGCGCCGACATGACGCTGCACAGCCTGGTCACGGGCCAGACCGAACTTGACCTTGACCTCGACCCCGAAACACCCGTGCGCCTGCACCCGAACCTGACCGACCTGCCGGAAATACCGATGGGCCAGACGGCGCTGCAGCAGCTTGAAGCGATGATGGTTTCCACCTCCATGGAGGGGCTACGCCATGACCTGGCCACCGCCCTGACCAGCGTGCATAAACTCGTGGCCGACGTGAACGCCACCATGCCGGGCATGATGACCAGCATTCATGACACCTCGGCACGCAGCGAGATGGCGGTGCGCCAGATCCGCGCCACCGTGATCGATGCGGAAAACCGGGCCAGCGTGACCATAAACAAGCTGGACCAGCTGATTGCCACCAACACCCACCAGTTCGAGGGCCGCCGGGCCGAACTGCTGGCGCTCATCGCCAACACGAGGCAAACCATGGTGCAATCGCGTGAAACCCTTGCAGGGCTGCGCGCACTGCTCAACCCGCAGTCCCGTGACATGCTCAACCTGAATGATACGATGCGTGACGTAATGGAAGCCGGCTACGGGCTGCGCGGATTCGCCAATGAAGTCGAAAGTAATCCGCAACTTCTGCTGATGGGACGCAATCAATGAAAACGCGCCAGCCCGCTCTCTCCCTTTCGCGCCTGTATCCGGCCCTGCGGGCGGGTGGTGGCCTGCTGCTGTCAGCCATGGTGCTGTCGGCCTGTTCCTCGGCCCCCGTGCGCTTTTACACGCTGGGCGCGCCTGCCATCGCCACGGGTGCGGAAACCACCTCGACCACCCCGATTACCGACAGCACGCCGGTCATCGAGGTCGAGCGGACCCGCCTGCCTGATTACCTGGACAGCCAGGACATCATGGTGCGCAACGGCCACGAGATCGAGCGCAGCGGGCTGGGCCGCTGGGCCAGCCGCCTTTCCGTAGGCGCGACCGACCTCATCACCGCGCGACTGGCGCAGAAGTGGCCGAACCTGTTCGTAACCGACCAGCCCCAGCCCGACCGCCCCACCTGGCGGCTGCAGCTCAATATCAGCCGCCTTGATGTGAGCCGCGATGGCTCCTCCGCGCTGAATGCCGACTGGGCCATCATTCCGCAGGATTCACGCCAGCCCATCCAGCGCAACCGCACCATCATCCTGGGCAGCGGGGCCACTGGCAGCAATGACAACATTGCCAAGGTGACCGAGGGCCTGCTGAACCAGCTCAGCGACCGCATCGAGGCAAGCTGGCCCACGACGGCAGCGCAACCTGCTGCCGGCACTGGCCATCATGGACGGAACTGAGGCCTGTTTTGGGTAAAGCCTGTTTTCAGCAGGCTTTAAGAAACGCCGCCTTTTTGAAAAAAGGCGGCACCCAAAAACTTTTACCTGTTTTAATTCAGTTCACCGTGAATCGTTTCCGGGCGTCCATTCTGGTGCTCAGAGCCGTAGTATTGACGATGGCCGTTAGCGGTAACTTTCTCAGCTCATCAGTAATATCAAAACGTTTTTGGTGAAGCTTTTTTCAAAACACTTCAGGAAACGCTGACCGTTTGAAAACGCGGCTTTTGCCACGGGCAGGAAGACGGCACGGAACCTTGAAGGATGCCACGCATTAGGTTCGCAATGGTTCTGTCCTTGCGGGAGTATGCCCTTCATGCCGTGTATCCGTTACCTGCTGCGCGCCCTCGTGCTCCCTGTCGCGATCATGGGGGTGACGGGCGTGAATGTGGCGTGGGCGGAAGGCGGGCCGGTGATTCTGGCGCAGCATCCCGGCACCGAGCTCGACCGGCAGGCCCGGCTGCTGGTCTCGCCCGACCTGCATGATGCCGCCATGCAGAATGAACGCCCGGTGCTGCTGACCGGCTCGGGCCGCCTGTCGGATGATCCGCCGCGCACGGCGCTGTTCGTGCAGTTGCAATCGGCCAGCCTGTGCGGCTCGGCGGGGTGTTCCACCTCCGTTTACCTGCCGGACGGGCGTAAATGGATACAGGTTCTGGATTCCGTCAGCGGCCCGATCACCATCATACCCGAGATGCATGAGGGCATGCACGACCTGCTGGTCGATGGCACGGATCGATGGATCTGGAACGGCACGACCTATACCGACACGCAGGCCACGACCGAACCGGCCCCGACCCAATAATAAAGACCAAAGTTCTTGGTAAAGATTTTTTCAAAAAGCTTTGAAAGACGCCGCCTTTTAAAAAAAGGCAGCACCCAAAACTTTTGTTATTTTAAATTATAGTCGATTTCACCATGGATCGTTTTCAGGGGTCCATCCATTTTCTATTTTGTCGATCAGCGCTATACCATTAACGATTATTTTCATCGGCAATTTTCTCTGCTCATCAGTAATATTTTCAACAGGCCACTCTTTTTCTCCATCCCAGAAACACCATACCGGTACTTTTCTGGTGCTGAAGTCCGGTATTCCATAACGAAACACCGGCATTTCCCTGGCTTTTTCATCAAGTGGCACATAGCCACATTTATGAACGACCCTGCGCCGGTCCGCCGCACCCACTGGAAAAAATATGATGAAGGAGACAGGCGATTTCACGATTTCCGTCACATCCTGCTCGCCTTCATCAGGGTAAAAGCCGGAAAACACCCTGATCATGTATGAAAATTTCGGTATTTTCCTAATATATTGAAGGTAAGACCTGCCCTTCTTTGTCTTGATGTAAAATACATCCCCTATTTTTACCATTTATCAATACCTACCCAAATACCTGCTATCGTATCAAATATGAGCACGATATTAATAAGTAAGGCTACAGACAATGTCAGCGCGCAACGGCAGTTTTCGTGAACGGGTGGCAAACTGGTCTTATCAGCACATCGCCTGGAACATTCCCCTGCGGATACGCGACCCGAGACGCCATTACGTGCAACTTCACGCCATAAAACGCTTCCTGCCCGGCACCATTATTGAAGACTGCCGTTACCGGCCAGCCATCATTCTTGAAAACGACCAGGGCGACCCTGACATGCTGGGATATGTGCGAAGGGAGCTTCGAGTGAATGCGCCCTGTTCCACTGCGGCATTGAAAAACTCAGGCCAGACTATGCTTCTGAAGTCGCAAAGCCGGTGAAATTACAAAGGAAACCCTTAACCCCGATCACACTGGCCCGCACCCGGGCCGCCATGCCCGCAGCACAGGCACAGCCGGAGCGTTATGGCCGCAATCAAAATAACGATTTGCAAGGGAAGCTGGAGCGGGTGAAGGGAATCGAACCCTCGTATGCAGCTTGGGAAGCTGCCGTTCTACCATTGAACTACACCCGCAGGCCCGCCCTCTATACTGCACAAGCATGGCAGATGCAATCACCCCTTTAAGGGTCAGGCCAGCAGTTGACGCACCCGGTCCTGATCCGCAATAAGCATGCATGCCCGGGCAATGTTGCGCCCGGACCCTCGTGATTTGATACGGCCGGCTTGCGGCGAGGTAAAACATACGCGCTAAAGAGGCCTGATCCCGCCGGTGACAGGGCGCGGGCATCATGGTTTCCACGGTCGCGCACCGCGTTTCGGGCCAGGCTGCCGGGCATCAACCGGCAACTGGCCTGCCTTCACACCACCCTGTTTGCAGGAACTGCCACCCACCATGACTGACCAGCCCGACCCCAAATCCTTCCGCCCCGCAACGCGCCTGATCAACGCGGGCCTCGAGCGCACCCCCTATGGCGAGACCAGCGAGGCGATGTTCCTGACCTCCGGCTTTGTCTATGACAGCGCCGAGCAGGCCGAAGGTACCTTTACCGGCGATGTCTCGCACTACCAGTACACCCGCTTCGGCAACCCCACCGTGGCCAATCTCGAGCGCCGCCTGTGCGACCTTGAGGGCGCGGAAGCCTGCGCCCTGACCTCCACCGGCATGGGGGCCGTCTCCTCCGCGCTACTGGCCCAGGTGCGCGCGGGCGACCGCGTGGTGGCCTCGCGCGCGCTGTTCGGCTCGTGCCACTGGATCGTCTCCGAACTGCTGCCGCGCTACGGCGTGGAGACGGTGTTTGTCGATGGCGGTGACATGGCGGCATGGAAGGAAGCACTCGGCAAGCCCACCCGCGCCGTGCTGCTCGAAAGCCCGTCGAACCCCATGCTCGACGTGCTCGACATCCGCATGATCTGCGACCTTGCGCACAAGGCGGGGGCGACCGTGGTGGTCGATAACGTGTTCGCCACCCCACTGTACCAGAAGCCGCTCGAACTCGGGGCCGACGTGGTGGTGTATTCATGCACCAAGCACATCGATGGCCAGGGCCGCGTGCTGGGCGGCGCCGTGCTGGGCACGGAAAAATGGATCAACGAGGTGCTGCGCCCCTTCCAGCGCAATACCGGCAACAGCCTCTCGCCGTTCAATGCGTGGGTCATGCTCAAGAGCATCGAGACCCTGGCCCTGCGCGTGAACGCCATGACGCAGAACGCCGCCAGAGTGGCCGACTTCCTGGCCGAGGCCCCCGGCATTGCCCGCGTGTTCTACCCCGGCCGCAAGGACCATCCGCAATACGAACTGGCCAAAAAGCAGATGGCGGCGGGCTCCACGCTGGTGGCCTTCGAGGTCGAGGGCGGCAAGGCGGGGGCGTTTGCCTTCATGAACGCGCTGCGGCTGATCTCGATCTCGAACAACCTTGGCGATGCGCGCTCGCTGGTCACGCATCCGGCCACGACCACCCACATGAAGCTGGCGCCTGAAGAACGCGCCCGCCTTGGCATTACCGATGGCGCGATCCGCTTCTCGGTCGGGCTGGAAGATGCCGATGACCTGATCGATGACCTCAAGCGCGGCCTCGCGGCGCTGGCCAACCGCTAAACGCAGGAGCGTCGCCACCATGAGCAAGAACCGGCCTTTCCTTCCCCCCGGCGGGGAAGGTGCTGACGCCGCACTGGGCGAGACACTGGATAACACGCCGTGTTTCGAGGCGACGACCGACAGGGTGCGCGTGGTGGTCCAGACCTTCTGGCTCGATGACCAGTCCGAACCCGATGAGCACCGCTATGTGTGGGCTTACCGGGTGCGCATCGAGAACCACGGCGATACGGCGGTGCAGCTCCTGCGCCGTAGCTGGCGCATCGTGGACGGGCAGGGCCGGATCGAGCGCGTGGAAGGCGAAGGTGTTGTGGGCGAGCAGCCCCTGATCGATGCCGCCGCCAGTTTTGAATACATGTCAGGCGCGGCCCTTGAAACGCCAACCGGCTTCATGGGCGGGCAGTACCACATGGTCCGCCCGGCCAGTCGGGAGCATTTCGATATCAGCATCCCGGTCTTCAGCCTCGACAGCCCGCACCACCCGACCATCCTGCATTAAGTTTTCCTTCCGTGGCCTGTCCCTGCCGGGCGGGCCCCTGCAACAAGAACCCACAGCATGACCCCCATCGATTCCCGCCCCACCCGCACGGAAGCAGAAGAAGCCGTACGCACCCTGCTGCGCTGGGCGGGCGAAGACCCCGACCGCGAAGGCCTGCGCGACACGCCAACCCGCGTAATCAAATCCTATGGTGAATTCTTCGCAGGCTATGCCGAAGACCCGGTGGACATGCTGCGCCGCACCTTCTCCGAGGTGGATGATTATGACGAGATGGTGCTGCTGCGCGATATCCGCGTGGAGAGCCATTGCGAGCACCACATGGTACCCATCATTGGCGTGGCACACGTGGCCTACCTGCCGCGCAAGCGGGTGGTGGGCATTTCCAAGCTGGCCCGCGTGGTCGATGCCTATGCCCGCCGCTTCCAGATCCAGGAACGGCTGACGGCGCAGATCGCCAACACGATAAACGAGGAACTGCAGCCCTATGGCGTGGGCGTGGTGATCGAGGCGGCGCACCAGTGCATGACCACGCGCGGCGTGCACCGGCCCGGCGTGTCGATGGTGACCAGCCGCATGCTTGGCACGTTCCGCACCAACTCCGACACGCGGCGGGAATTCCTGTCCATTCTCAACCGCCCGGCCATGAGCAGCGCGGGAATCTGAACACAATCAGAAGTTTTTTGGTGAAGCTTTTTTCAAAAAGCTTTGAAAATAACGCCGCCTTTTAAAAAAAAGGCGGCACCCAGAAACTTTTATCCGTTTTTAGCCAAGCGTAACCTTCGCCCCCAGCACGGCAATGAACTGCGCAAGCCATGCCGGGTGCGCGGGCCAGGCGGGTGCCGTAACCAGCATGCCATCGGTCACGGCAGCCTCTATGGCAATATCGGCATAGACGCCGCCCGCCAGTTCTACATCCGGGCGGCAGGCGGGATAGGCGGAAACCCGCCTGCCTGAAATGATGCGGGCCGCAGCCAGCAACTGGGCGGCATGGCAGATCGCGGCCAGCGGACGATCGGCAAAGGCGCGGACGAGTTCGATCACCCGCGCATCGAGTCGCAGATATTCCGGCGCGCGCCCGCCGGGCAGGATCAGGCCGGCGTAATCCGCGTGGTTGACCGCATCAAAATCGGCATTGAGCACGAAGCGGTGGCCCGGCTTCTCGCTATAGGTCTGCGCACCCTCGAAATCATGGATGGCGGTCAGCACGTAGTCGCCCTTTTTCTTGCCGGGGCAGACCGTCTCAACCGCGTAACCGAGCATGGTCAGGGCCTGGTAGGGCACCATGATCTCGTAATCCTCGACATAGTCACCCGCCAGCAACAGCAGTTTTTTCGTGCCCGTCATACCGGTTCTCCTCAGCCCGTTTCACCCCGATGCCGCCTTTTTGAACAAAAGCGGCACCCACAAACCGTTATCCTTTTCCCTGCGCCTTCCGCATCAGTCATGCTGGCCGGGAGGCAGATGCTCACGCAGGCGGGGCATGAGCTCAACAAAATTGCAGGGCACATGACGGCTATCGAGTTGCCAGACCAGAATGTCATCCCACCCGTCCTTCACCGCGCCGGTCGATCCGGGCAGGGCGAACAGGTAGGTGCCGCCCGCAACGCCTGCGAGTGCGCGGGACTGGATGGTGGAGGTGCCGATCTTCTGGTACGACAGCATGCGGAACAGCTCGCCAAACCCTTCGATGCGCTTCTCGATCACCCGGTCGAAGGCTTCCGGTGTGACATCACGGCCGGTCACACCCGTGCCCCCGGTGGAAATGACCACATCGACCTGCGGGTCGGCAATCCAGCCCGACAGCGTGGCCGCGAGCTGCGCCGCATCATCAGGCACGATGGCGCGTGCGGCCACTTCATGGCCCGCCGTGGTGATGCGCGCGGCCAGTATATCGCCCGACCTGTCGGTTTCCGGCGTGCGGGTATCGGATACCGTGAGCACGGCGATGCGGACGGGCAGGAAGGGTTTTTTCATATCAAGGCGTGACATGGGGGCCATGTTCAGCATTCCCGCGGGGTTGCGTCAACAAGAGGCTGGGCGGGGTACGCCATCATGGGGCCGGACAGCGCAAATGAGTAATATGTGAGAACAAACACGAACTTCTGATGTATTTGTGCATTGCACAAAAAAATGCCCCGAGGAATAGTGACATTTTACATCAATCTATTGATATAACAAAAAAAACATCTTTACCAATATTTTGCAAAATATTAGTTTTTACACAATTCCCCTGCCAAGGTTTATATTCGGCATGAAATATGCTACCGATATGCGAATGACCCGAAGATTTATCCGCTCTTTTGCGCTGTTCCCCCTGTTTCTTCTTGCCTTTTTCACCTGTGGCGAAGGCGCACGGGCACAGGCCATCCCGGGGGAAGGCCAGGGCGTTGTCGGCGCGCAGCCCAGCCTCAACATCAACTCGCGCCGTAATGTTACGGTGCAGGATCCCGGGCTGTTTTACAGCGCACCCTACGGCAACCAGCACTTTTTTGGCGACTGGGCGGGTATCCAGCCCTATCTGCAGAAGCACGGCGTGCATATCGAGGCCGACGTGCATGAGGAATTGGCAGGCAACTTCCACGGTGGCGCGCAGAAAGGCGTGACCGATGCAGGCCAGGTCGGTGTGGAAATCGATATCGACTGGCACAAGCTGGCTGGCGCGCCCAAGAATTTCTGGACCCATACCATGATCGTGAACGGTCATGGCCGGAATGAAAGCACGGACAACATCCACGATTCGCTTGGCGGCGTGCAGCAGATCTACGGTGCGCGTGGCAACGTGGTCGCCCACCTTGTGTACATGTATGCCGAGCAGTCGCTGTTCCATAACCGGCTCGACATCAGCGCGGGCTGGATTCCGGTGGGCAGCTTCTTTGCCGCCTCCCCCCTGTTCTGTGACTTCATGAACGTGTCGATCTGCGGCAATCCCGCGCCGGGCAAATACGTGCCGGGCGGGCGTGACTGGCCCTCGGGCAACCTTGGCGTGGTGATGCGCGTCATGCCCACGGTCGATACCTACATCATGGCCTCGATGTTTGCCGTATCCCCGCATTCCTATAACGGTGGCATCTCTGGCTGGGCCTGGGCGCAGAGCGGACTGGGCAAGTTCTCCACCCCGGTGGAATTCGGCTGGCTGCCGGAATTCGGCAAAAACCACCTCGCCGGTCACTACAAGGCGGGTTATGGCTATGACAACTCGCAGTACAGCGACCTGTATTCCGACATCAACGGCAACTCCGCCGTGCTGACGGGCCAGCCCTTCCGCAAGCAGTCCGGTGTCAGCACCGCGTGGTTCCAGGCCGACCAGATGTTCATCCGCAACGGCAAGGGCCCGACCAACGGCCTGATCGCGCTTTCAGGCTTCATGTATACATCGGGCAAGGTCTCGGCGATGAAATACCACGCCTGGGCCGGCATGGTGGAAACGGGCGCCGCATGGGGCCGCCCGCTTGATACGGTGGGCGCCATGTTCCATTATTTCGAGATGAGCCGCGCCTCGGTGCTGCAGCAGGAATCCTCGGTGCTGGCGGGCACGCCCTTCCTGAACAACCAGTGGGGCAAGGTCTGGGGCATCCAGACGCATGAGGATGTGTACGAAGTCTTCTACAACATCCATACCGCGCGCGGCATGAGCTTCCAGCCGGATTTCCAGTATATCAACCGCCCCGGCGGCACCACCACCTATCATGATGCGGCGGTGATGGGCCTGCAGTTCAACTGCATCCTCTAGCCCACCCTTCATCGATACGCGTCCAGGCGGTATGGAAGAGGGATCATGACCGATCCCGCCTCCCTTTACCGGCTGGCCCACGCAGCGCTGGCCCAGTACCCGCTGCGTGACGCGCAGCCCAGCCTGCTTTCCATTTCAGAAAACGTCGTCTTTCGCATCGATACGCCATCCGGCCCGCGCCATGTGCTGCGCCTGCACCGGCCCGGCTATCATACCGCCGCCGAGATTGGCAGCGAACTGGCCTGGCTCGATGCCCTGCACGCAACAGGGCTGGACGTGCCCCGGCCCCGGCCCGGCCTTGATGGCGGGCGTATCCGCACCCTTTCGGGCGCCGATGGCGTGCCCCGCCATGCCGTGCTGTTTGACTGGATGGAGGGCACCGAGCCCACCACCGATATCGACCCTGCCGCCTTCGCCCGGCTGGGCCGCGTGACGGCCCGCCTGCATGCCCAGAGCCGCCACTGGCAGCGCCCGCCCGGCTTTACCCGCAAGGTCTGGACCCCCGCCACCATGACCGGCCCCGATGCCCTGTGGGGCCGGTGGCCCGATGCGCCGGGCATGACCGCTGCCGGCCGCGACCTGACTGCAGGCTGCCTGCGCACGGTTGCGGCGCAACTGGCCGATTACGGCACCAGCCCTGCACGATTCGGGCTGATCCATGCCGACCTGCGGCTGGCCAACCTGCTGGTCAGCGGCACGCATACGCGCCTGATCGATTTTGATGACTGCGGCATCAGCTGGTTCATGCACGACCTGGCGGCCGCGCTGAGTTTTTATGAAGACCATCCGCAGGCCCCGCGCTGGGTTGAGCACTGGCTGAGCGGCTACGGCGCCACGGGCGACCTGACGCAGGCTGACCTTGATATCCTGCCCGCCCTCATCATCCAGCGCCGTATCCAGCTTCTGGCGTGGACAGGTACCCACGCCCAGACCCAGCAGGTACGCAGCCTGGGCCAGGACTGGACCGCGCGCACATTCGCCCTGTGCCAAGCATGGAAGGACGGGCAGTTCCTGCGCCATGTCGGCTGAGGGCGAATGCGCGCCGCCCGTTTTTTTAGCCAGCGGACACAATTTAGATAATTTTTTAATTCCTGTGGGTCGATAAAGCGCCCAGATTACTTTTCGGAAAGGTTCAGGGAGGAACGTGGTCCTATTCCTGAGTTTCATATGATAAATTAAATGTGAACGAAAAAACGAGCTTTTCGGATCAGTATGTCTTTTATGCCTCAATTCTGACATGTATGAACATTAGGTAATGTGTCGTTCGGTTAATAATTCCGACTCACCGGAGCTTGTCCTGTCCTTGGCACATAACGGAAAAACAGCAATGACCCCTGCAGTTGATACGATCGCCCCGTCTGCCGCAGCTTCGCCCATCGCAGCCGGTGCCCTTCCGTTAGTTACGGATGAAATCCCGACCCGGTCCCTGACCACGCGGATGATCCATGCCCGTCACCGCCGTGCCCTGCTCGATTATGCCCGCACGCTCGACACGGCAACCGATCCGTCCTGACCCTTCGCCTATCTGAGCCCGAACCGCGCCCGGCAACCACGACAAAAATCAAACTTTGTCATTTTTTACAATTCAGGGTTGCCCGAAGCGCCAGTTCTTCCACCGCGTAACGGGTGGGGGTTGTCAGGTTTTCCGGCAGGGCATCGCACGCGAACCAGCGCGGCCCCTCATGCTTGTCCGGCTCCATCAGCCGCGGCTCGCCCTGCCATGACGTGACCAGATAAACCGGGGAAACCCAGAAATGCCCCGCCGTGGTGTCGCGTTCCTCCACCAGGCACAGGAATTCAGGGGCCTGTACAATCAGCCCCACTTCTTCCGCAATTTCCCGCGCCATTGCCTGGCAGGTCGTCTCGTTTGCATCCACCTTGCCACCGGGCAGGCCCCAGCACCCCGCCTGTGGCTGGCGCAGGCGTTTGAGCAGCAGAATTCGCCCTTCCCCATCAATAATGGCAGCGCCACAGCCCACGCGCGGGCCGGTCTGTCCGGTCATGTCAGCCATCCTCTTGCGGTTGATGCGTGGCCCATACAGCAAGGGGCACCCGCAGGCACCCCCGTTTTACTGCCGTAAAGGCGTAAATGGTTCAGCGCGCGGCAGGCGGCCGGGCGTTGGCGGAAGCAACCCGCCGCCCCCACGAGATCAGGTCGCTCGTGCAGTCATCACGGTCGATCTGGCATTCGATCAGGGTCGGACCTTCCTTGTTGGCAAGGGCGGCTGCAATGGCCTTTTCCATCTCCGCACCCGTGGTGGCACGGAAGCCCAGGCCATGGCCGTCCTCGGCGTTGAACACCTTCATCAGCCCGGCATAATCCCAGTTCTTGACGTTGTTGTACGGGCCATCATGAATCTGGACTTCGATGGTGTAGCCCCGGTTATTGACCAGGAAGATGATGACCGGCAGCCTGAGCCGCACCATCTGGGCCACTTCCTGCGCGGTCAGCTGGAAGGAGCCGTCGCCGATCATGGCAATGATGCGCCGCTCCGGCTCGGCCACGGCGTAACCGAAGGTGGCGGGCACGGACCAGCCGATATGGCCCCACTGCATTTCCAGTTCCACGCGCGCGCCACGCGGCAGCTTCATCTGCATGGCGTTGAACCAGGAATCGCCCGTCTCGGCGATGACCGAGGTGTTTGATGTCAGCAGCGCCTGGATCTGGCGCGCCATCTCGGCGCGCACCAGCGGGGCATCGGGGGCGGCAGGGGCGACCGGGGCTACGGGCGCCTTGATGCGGTTGTATTCAACCAGCGTCGCATCCTTTTTGGGCTGGCCCTTGATGCGGGCAATCAGCGCCTCGATCACATCGCGCAGGTGCACGCCATCATAGGTGGTGCCAGCCGCCTCGATATGCCGCGCCTCGAGCAGCGCCACGTTGTCGCCCCTGGGCCACGCGGTCCAGCCAACGGTGGAGTAATCATTGAACACCGGGGTCAGGCACAGCACGCCATCCGCCCAGTCAAAGATCTGCTGCGCGCCGGGGCTGCTCACATCACCCCAATAGGTGCCGACATAGGCCGGATGGTCCTCGGGGAAGAAGCTCTTGGCCGCCGCCATGCTCACCACGGCGCAGCCCAGCGCATCGGCCAGGCGAATGGCCGCTTCCTCGCAGCCCGCGGCCCGCAGGCGGCTGCCAACCAGAATGATGGGCTTCTTGCGGGCATCAAGGAAACGGGCCAGCGCGTCAACTGCCACTTTCAGCGTGGCGGGGTCGGACGGTACATCGGCCAGGATGGCGCTGACCGGGCCGGGGCGCGAACAGGGCTGGGAGGCAACATTGCACGCAATCTCGATATAGGCGGGCTTCTTCTCGCGCAGCGCCGTGCGGATGGCATGGTCGATCTGCACCGGCGCATGCTCGGCCGCGGTGATGGACACCGCCGCACAGGTCAGGCGTTTGGCAATTTCAAGCTGATAGCCATAATCCGGCGTGCCGGTGGTATGGTGCAGGATGTGCCCGCTGCCGTGGTCGTTGGAATTGGGCGCGCCTGAAATCAGGATGACCGGCAGGTTCTCGGCATAGGCACCGCCAATGGCGTTGAGTGCTGACAGCGCACCCACGCTGAAGGTGACAACCGCAGCGCCCGCCCCGTTGGCGCGGGCGTAGCCCTCGGCGCTGAAGCCGCAGTTCAGTTCATTGCAGCAATAGACCTGGCGCAGGCCCTCGATTTCGAGAAGCTGGTCGAGCAGGACGAGGTTGTAGTCACCCGCCACCGCGAAATGATCCTTGAGCCCGATCTGCGCCAGGCGCTCACCAAGGTAATGGCCAACTGTATATGTCATTATGACGACTTTCCTTCCCTTGCGTGGCGGGCGCGGCAGGCCGCGCCCCTCCCCCAACGGGGGGAAGATCCACATGACTGGCCCGTGGCCGGACCATCATGCCAAAAGCACAGTAAGGCCGTTCGCGCCTTACCCTACGCTTTCGGCAACCCAGTTCCGGCGCTTGGTCGCCTGACCAATGCCGGGATTGAAGCAGTTGCACGGGTCAAGCTGGCGGTAATGGGCCAGCACGTCCTCGGGTGCCTGATAGAGATGACCGAAATTATGCTCCGCCGGGTAGCGCGCGCCGCGCCTGTCCAGGCCAGGCAGCATGCGGTGCTCGAGCGCGATACAGTCATAACCCTTACGCACCACGTAATCCTGATGCATCACGTGGCACAGGAAATGGCCATAGTACAGCTTGACGATGATCTCGTCATCAATGTCCTTGGGCAGCACCTCGAACCACTCGCGGTCATTGCGGCGCAGCGCCACGTCAAGCGCCACGATGTTCTCGGTGGTGTCGGTATGGACATTGCGGTACCGCACGGCCGCACCGGCAGCGGCAAAACGGTGCAGGAAGGCCTTGGCCCCTTCATCGGGCGTGCATTCGAAGAATTCGCCCTCATGCGTGGCGAAATGGCTTTTGAGGAAGTCACGCGCCTCCTGCGCGCCCGAGGCGCTGACCTTGAGCATGAGGTGATGCTCGAAGCGGTCACGGTAATCGCGCATGCGCGCGGGCAGGTGCTGCGGAAAGAAATGGCTCATGAACTGCATGAACCGGTCGCTGAAATGCTTGGGCAGGAAGCCGATCCTGTCCGCAATGCGGTCAAACGCATTTTTCATGGCGAACATGGCAGGCAGGCGGCTGGTGCCGATCATGCGGATGATGACGAAGGTGTCCTTGCCGTATTTCTCGGCAATGTTGAACGCATCGCGGTGCAGGTATTCGCCTGCTATCGGCAGTTCCTTGAATTCCGACAGGATATGGCGGCGCACATCTTCAAGCACATCGGTCTGGTTGGTGCCCATGTAGAAGACGACCGGGTCCTTTTCCGCCTCGAACGTATCAAGGCGCACGGCAAACAGGCCGAGCTTGCCCGCGCAGCCCGACCCTTCGTGCAGGCGCTGCAGGTCGGCATTGTAGCGCGCGGGAGTATCGGCGTTCACGTCGCGCACATGGGTGGCGTAGCCATCATCATGCCCGCGACCAGCCTGCCAGTTGATGCTGGCATCGGGGAAGTTGCCTTCCTCCGCGCGCCTGAGGATCTCCTCGGGGTCGGCGCCGAGCTCGATGCCAAGGTGGTTGACGAGCTGCAGCTCACCCTGCGGCGAGACCTGGGCGAACAGCGCCATGTCGGTATAGGCCGGGCCACGGCGCACCAGCGCGCCACCCGAATTGTTGCTGACCCCGCCGAACACCGAAGCCCCGATGCACGATGAGCCAATGACCGAATGCGGCTCGCGCCCGATGGGCTTGAGCATGGTCTCGAGCTGGTCGAGCGTGGCACCCGGCAGGCACACCACCTGCTTGCCGCCGCCAATGAGGTGGATCGTGCGCATGCGCATGCTGTGCACGATCACGATATCACGGTCATAGGTATTGCCATCGGGCGTGGAGCCGCCGGTCAGCCCGGTATTGGCCGCCTGCATGATCACGATCACCCCCGCCTTGACGCAGACCTGCAGCACGCGCCACTGCTCCACCAGCGAGCCGGGCATGACGACCGCAAGGGCACGCCCCTCACCAAAACGGAACCCCCGCCGGTAAGGAAGGGTCGCGCCATCCTCGGTCAGCACATGGTGGTTGCCCACGATCTGCTGGAGTTCCGTAACCAGTTGCGCGCCCGTGGTGGATGCCGTGTCCTGTGCTGTTTGCAGCATTTTTACTTTCCCTCGATGCCATTTCCTCACGCCCGCATGCCTGTCACGGCCTGGGGCATTCATGAAATGATGTTTTGTAGTCTGGCATGTTCCGCATCGGGCGACGTGCGCATAAAATGCTGAGGTCGCATGCCCAAACAGAACGGCCCGCCCGCCTGTAAGGGCGTGGCGGGCCGGTTTGAAGTGCGCCGGGCGGGGTTTTACGCCGCGGCCGAGGTCTCGCCCAGGGTTGCCAGCGGCTTCATGAGCAGGTGGTTCTGCGAATAATCCACCGGCACCGAGATCACCACCGGGCCTTCAATGTCCATGGCCTCGCGCAGCGCACCCGCCACGCCATCAGCGGAATGGACGGCAATGCCGTGCGCACCGCACGAGCGGGCGAACATGGCGAAGTCGATCGGCCCGAAATCCACGCCCGAGCCACGGCCATACTTCTTCTTCTCCTGCATCTCAACCATGTTGTAGGCCTGATCGACCCAGACCATGTGGATGAGGTTGCACTTCAGCCGCACCGCCGTTTCCAGCTCCATGCACGACATCATGAACCCGCCATCGCCCGAGATCGAGATGACCTTCTGCCCCGGGTTGACCAGGCTTGCGGCAATGCCCCACGGCAGGCCCACGCCCATGGTCTGCTGGCCATTGCTGATCAGCATCTGGCGCGCGCGGAAGGAGAGGAGGTAACGCGCCAGCCAGATATGGAAGGTGCCCATGTCGAGGCACATCGTCACGTCAGGGGTCACGAACTGCTCGAGCTCGCGCACGATCTGCAGCGGGTGGACTGCCGTGTTCGACGTGCTGCGCGCGCCCGACAGGGCGGCAAGGCGGGTGGCGTGATACTGGCTCAGGATCTCTTCAAGCTGCGGGGCACGCGCAAGCTTGCCTGCCTGCGCCGCCAGCGCCTTGACCGAAGCCGCGATATCACCCACCAGCTCCACCGCCGGGTCATAATGCGTGTCGAGCTCGGCGGGAACCACATCGACATGCACGATCTTGCGGCCGTTATCGACATTCCACAGCCACGGATCATATTCGATCGGGTTGTAGCCGATCGAGATCACGAGGTCGGCCTCATGCAGCAGCTGGTCGCCCGGCTGGTTGCGGAACAGGCCCACGCGGCCGCCAAAGCGGTCGGACAGTTCCTGCGACACCGCACCCGCGGCCTGGTAGGTGCCGATGACCGGCACGCCCGTGGTCGCCACCAGCGCACGCACCGCATCGGACACGTCGGGGCGGCTGGCCAGCAGGCCCAGCAGGATGACCGGGCGCTGCGCCTTGCGGATCAGGCCCAGCGCCTCGTTGATGGCCTCGACCGGGGCCGCGCCATTTTTGGGCAGCTCGCGCCCGGCCAGCACCTTGCCTTCCGCCGGCATGGACAGGATGTCCATCGGCGTGCTGACGAAGGCGGCACCGGGGCGACCGCTCTCGGCAAAGCGCAGCGCGTTGGCGATGGATTCGGACACGGCGGCAGGCGACGTGATTTCCGCGCTGTATTTGGTAATGGGCTGGAACAGGGCCACCGTGTCCATGCTCTGGTGGGTCAGCTTCAGGCGGTCGGCCAGCTTCACCGCGCCACCAATGGCCAGCACCGGGTCGCCTTCGGAGTTGGCGGTGGCAAGGCCGGTCACGAAGTTCGAGGCACCGGGGCCGGATGTTGCAATGGCAACGCCCGCCTTGCCGGTCAGGCGGCCAATGCCACCGGCGATGAAGGCGGCATTCTGCTCATGGCGGGTCACCACCGTCTCGATCGGGCTGTCGACCAGCGCGTCGAACAGGCGGTCCACCTTCGCACCCGGAATGCCGAATACATGGGTCGTGCCGTGCGCCACGAGGTTGCGCACGATCATGTCCGCCCCGCACTCAGGCGCGGCCGATTGGGTCTTGTCAGTCATTGTTCCAGCTATCCTGAAAGATTATGCGCCGCAGCCTTGGCTGCCGGGCAGGGAAGTGGCGGGAGGGGTCGCCCCCTCAACCGCCCTCGGCCACGCGAATGGCCTCGTGAATGTTCTCGGGTGAAAGATTGGCCTTCGCGAACTGCTCGGTGCGGGGCAGCTGGATCTCGACATCGGAGATGATGCCCACCTCGAGCTTGCCCTTGAGCACGGCGTAATCGGTCAGGTGACCGCCACGGCGGCTGTCTTCGGTCAGGAAGTGCAGGTGGTAGCCCGCCACGTTCACGCCCTGCATGTAGCCCGGCGTGCGGAAGCCGAGCATGGTGCCGGTGGAGGCACCGAGCTGCATGGTGGGCTGGCGCGCCACGACCTCGAGCATGGGCGGGTAGGGCTGGCACTGGCAGAACACGGTGCGGGTCTCGACCCGCTCGAACAGGCCGGTAAAGCGCACGGCGGCGAACAGGTTGGGGTTGTTGACCAGGCGGTCGACAATCGCCTCGAAGCCTTCCTTGTCCTGGGCGGTGTCGATCATGTACTCCTTCTCCGGGTTGAAGAAGGTCACGCAGGCGAACGGGGTCTTGAGGTCACCCGGCACGCGGCCGGCCTGCCCGTCGGCACGGAACTGGTGGATGACGCTGTCATTGACGATCATCTCGCCATCGAGCGCATTGAACGTGCCCAGGCCGAAATTGCCGTGCAGCAGCAGTTCGTCCAGCGTGGTTTCCCCATCATAGACGGCATCGAGCAGTGCGGCCATGGTGGAGGTCTGGTACAGGCGGTTCATGCGTGGACGCACACCCGTCGCGTCAGCAGCGCTGGAGCGGGTATCGATATCGCCTACCGAGTAGCATTTCAGCTTCAAGACCTGGGTCTCCTGCAACGGGGCGGCGGCGCAGCGTGGCACGGCCTGCTTCCCGATCATGTGTAGATGGCACGATGATGGTGAGGCAGGTTGTTCAGTACGTCCAATATATATTCAAGGCTATTTCCATATATAAAATATATGGACTGGCGCGGGCCGCAGGGCGGCCACACGGGGCTTGCCGCTTGCCCTGTCCGCGCGCCGCCTGCATTGTGAACGGTCAATGAACAGGCAGGATGACCCGATGATGAAACCCCTCCACATGGCGATCGCAGCCCTCGGCCTGACCGGCGTGATCGCGGGCGCCAGCGTGGCCCATGCCGACCAGCCCGACCCCAAGCCCCCCTACGGCCCCGGCGCCTATACCGGTGACTGGACGGCGCTTGGCCTCCAGCCCGTTACCATCACCGCCAACAAGGCCGTTGGCCCGGCAGCACGGCTTTACCTGAAGCTGCCGGATTCGCTGGGCAAGATCACGGGGCTGACAGGCCGCACCATCGAACTGAAGGTGCAGGATGAGACCTCGCTGCGCTCGGTCAATGACGACCCGCGCACCGTCTTCCGCCTGACCTCGCCCAATGCCGCCGACCTGCAGATGCAGGGCGCCAAGCCGGGCCAGAAGCTGGACCTGCCGCTCAGCCGCGCGGACTGAGCCATGAAAAACCCCCGTGGCCGGATGCGGGCACGGGGGTCAGGCTGTTTTCAGTCCTGCGCGCTGGTGAGCAGGGCGCGCAGGCGGGCGCGCAGGTCGCTCTCGCGCGGGGTGCTGATCACCTCGCGCAGGCGCAGCATCTGGCGGCGGGCGGCATAAAGCTGGTCGAGCAGCGACAGCACCACCGGCATGCCCTCGTCATTGATGCCCATGTCATCGCGCAGCTCGACGATCAGCCGGGCCCGCGCCTCGTCTATATCGCGAAACAGGTAGTGCCCGCGCGCGCCCTCGGGCCGCAGCCAGTCGCTATCAATCCATGCCTGCACGTCCCGCTCGGGCACGTTGCCGATGCGCAGGCACAGGGTCTCGATCGTAATCATGCCTGACCCTCCGCAGGCTCCGGCTTCTCGCCTGTCGCACCATTGCGCAGGAATTCCTCCAGCGCCGGGTCAACCTTGCCCAGCGTCACGACCAGCTTGACATACAGGTTGCCCGCCTCGGTCTTGCCATGCGCCTTGACCCCGCGCCCGCGCAGGCGCAGCACGCTGCCACTGTCGGAATGGGCGGGCACGTTCATCTTCACCGACCCCGCAGGCGTGGGGATGGTGATGCTGCCGCCAAGCACCGCCGTTTTCAGGTCCACCGGCAGCGACATGCGGATGTCGTTGCCATCGCGCGTGTAGGTGCTGTCAGGCGCCACGGTGATGGTGATCAGCGCATCGCCCGCGGGGCCACCCTGCTGCCCCGGATCACCCTTGCCGCGCAGGCGCATGACCTGGCCATCGGCAATGCCGGGGGGGATCTTCACGTCAAGCTGCGTGCCGCCGGGCAGCGTGATGCGTTCCGTGCCGCCATTGACGGAAACAAGGAAGCTCACGGTCAGGGCATACTGCCGGTCCGCCCCCTTCATCGGCCCCTGAGGCCTGCGGCGGAACCCGCCGCCGCCACCGCCGAACATGCCGAAGATGTCGCCCAGATCATCTTCCGAGAACTGGCCGCCACCGTAATGGAAGCCCTGCGCTCCTTCGGCATAGTCGCGGTAGCCGCCACCGCCACCAAAACCTTTTTCCTGCCCGGCCTCATCAATCTCGCCCCGGTCGTAGCGCGCGCGCTTCGCCTCATCGGACAGCAGGGCGTTGGCGGCACCTATGGCCTTGAAGCGCTCCTCGGCCGCCTTGTCGCCGGGGTTGAGATCGGGGTGGTACTTCTTGGCCAGCTTGCGGTAGGCCTTGCGGATATCATCCTGGCTGGCCGAGCGCGTCAGGCCGAGTACTTCGTATGGATCCTTGCTCACTTAAAAATCATCCCTCCATCAGGAATGGGCCGGCCCGGCCATGCGCCACGCCCGTGCCCCCTGAACACCATCAATACAGCCTTGCGGCCTTTCATGCTTTGATAATGGGAAGTGAGAAGAGCAGGGTCAATGAAGGGTGGGGAAATCTTCGATCCGCGCATGGCTGGCAGAAGAAAATAACACGACAGGAACTTCAAAATAACATCTTTTGTATTTTTAATTCATGCAAAAATGAAGTATTTCCGCAGTGCAATAGAACTATAAAAAAGACCACGCCAGATGCATGCCGTTTTCATCACCCTTGCATTACTGACCGTTACCGGGATCAGCAGCCTGATTTCGCGCGTGGGGCGCATTCCCGTGCCCCTGCCACTGATCCAGATCGCGGTTGGGGCCATCGCGGCCCTTGCAGGGCTGAATATCGGCTTCGACCCCGACATGTTCCTGCTGCTGTTCATTCCGCCGCTGCTCTATGCCGATGCCTACCGCATGCCGATGCGCGAGTTTGGCGAACTGCGCAACATCATCATCATGATGGCGCTGGGGCTGGTGGTGTTCACCACGCTGGCCTGCGGCTACTTCATCCACTGGCTCATCCCCCCCATCATGCTGCCCGCAGCCTTCGCGCTTGCCGCCGTCATGTCGCCCACCGATGCGGTCTCGGTGGGCAGCATGATCGAGGGCGGGCGGGCACCCGCGCGCGTGGTGCACATCCTGCATGGCGAGGCGCTGCTCAACGATGCCTCGGGGCTGGTGTGCTTCAAGTTTGCGGTGGCGGCGGCCATGACGGGGCTGTTCTCGTTCCAGCAGGCGCTGGGCAGCTTCATCTTCATGGCGGCGGGCGGCATCGTGATCGGCATTGTCGTGGCGTGGGCGGCGTGCCGGGCGGAGCACATGCTGCTGGTACGCGGCTATGACGACCCGCCCACCCACATCACGCTGGCCATGATGCTGCCCTTTGGCATCTACCTGCTGGCCGATGCGGTGCAGTGCTCGGGCATCCTCGCCGCCGTGGCGGGCGGCATGACGGTCAAGTTCACCGGCGTGATGAACGAGGCCCGCACCGAAACCCGCCTCAAGGCCACCACGGTGTGGGACATGGTGAACTTCACGTTCAATGCCGTGATCTTCCTGCTGCTGGGGCTGCAGCTGCCCGATCTGGTGACCGGGGGGGCCGCGATCGCGCGCGCGGGCGGCATTTCGCCGTGGTTCCTGATCCTGGCCATCGTGGGCATCCAGCTCATGATGAGCCTGATCCGCTTCGCGTGGATCTGGATCTCCATTTCCGCCCGGCGGCTGTTCGCCCATCTGCGCCACCGCAACGCGGTCATCCCGTCCGCGCGCAACGTGCTGCTCATGACCGTGGCGGGCACGCGCGGGGCCATTACGCTGGCGGCCGTGCTGTCGCTGCCGGTGGCAACGCTGGCAGGCCCCGGCTTTCCTGGTCGCGACCTGCTGGTAACCCTTGCGGCGGGCGTGATCATCTGCTCGCTGGTGCTGGCGAGCGTGGCCATTCCGCCACTGCTGCACGGCATGAGCACCGATGAGGACGACCCCAGCCTGCACGAGCTGGACATGATGCGCATCGAACTGGCGCAGACCGCCATCGAGGCCCTGCATGCCGAGCAGGCGGTGCTGGCACAGCAGGAACTCGACACCATGCCCGATGGCTCGGAAAGCGTGGACCTCAAGCAGGAAGCCATTGGCCGCCTGCTGCACGAATACCAGGACACGCTGCGCAGGCTGGACAATTCCCGCGCGGCGGAAGCCAGCATCCGCGCCACCGCCATCCGTGAAAAGCGGACCGAGCTCGCGCTGCGCTTCCGCCTCATCCGCCACATGCGCGAGCGGCTGCACATGCGGGTGGTGCAGAAACTCATCAATGACGAGACGGAACTGACCATCAACCAGGAGCTTGATTTCATCGAGCAGGAACTCCAGATCGAGGCCCGCTCCCTGCCCCGGCCCGATGGCCTGCCGCATGCCAGTACCCATGATGGCGCAGCCCTGCCTGAAACGGGCTGCATGGCACCCGCCCTGACAGACTGATACAAGGAGCACCGCCCCGCGCCACCGGCAGACCGCAACCGCAAGAGGAACCACCCCATGCCGCGCATCCGTATCCTGCTGGCCTGCCTGTGCCTTGGCACCGTCGGGGCCGCGGGGGCACAGGCCCGCTCACATCACTTCAACGTGCGTGAACATCACCCGCACGGCAACTCGCCCTATGGCGACATCAGCGGCTTCGTGCCCGCCATCAGCGAAAAGGACCCCCGCTACGTCGCGGCCTCACAGCGGTGCCAGAGCAAGGCTGGCGTTGGTGCGATGGGGGGCGGAAACAGCGGCAGCGCCCAGACATGGGTCGGGTCCGGGCACACCAGCTTTTACGCCGAATGCATGGTCGAGACCGGGGCATGGGCCCCCCGCTACAACACCAGCGTGGGTGACTCGGTCGACCCCTGAGCCCTGCGCAGGGCGCAGGGCACGGGGCCGCACGCCTCAGCTACCCGGAGGGGCCATGAAGCCGGGGCCGACCGGGTCGGGGATGCAGCGCGCCAGGATCGCATCGATCTCGCGCCGGTCATCAGCGCTCAGGTGCCAGCCCATCGCATCGGCCACGGCGGCGATCTGGTCGGGGCGGCGCGCGCCCCACAGCGCAATGGTCGGCCCCTGGTCGAGCACCCAGCGTATGGCCAGGGCGAGCAGCGACTTGCCATGCCTTTCGCGGGCGAAGTCCTGCAACTCACGCACCGCCTGCAGGTAATGCGCGAAGCGGGGCGGCTGGAATTTGGGGTCGGCGCTGCGCAGGTCATCGGCGCCGAATTTCGTCTCCGCCGTCATCTTGCCCGACAGCAGGCCACGGCACAGCGGACCATAGGCCAGAATGGCCAGGTCATGCTGGCGGGCATAGGGCAGGATGTCATGCTCCATCGCGCGCTCGAACAGGTTGTAGGGCGGCTGCACGGCACAGAGCGGGGCGAACTGCCGGAAGGCATCCATCTGGGCAATGGAGAAATTGCTCACCCCCAGCGCCAGCACCTTGCCTTCGCGCACCAGGGCCTCGAGCGTGCGGGCAGTCTCTTCCATCGGCACCGAGGAATCGGGCCAGTGCACCTGGTAGAGATCGATGTAATCGGTGCGCAGGCGGCGCAGCGAATCCTCGATTTCCTTGCGGATGCGCGCGGGTGACGAATTGCGGAAGGGCTTGTGGTCATCCTTCCAGTCCAGGCCCACCTTGGTGGCGATGGCCACCTTGTCGCGCCGTCCGGCCAGGGCCTGGCCCACGATTTCCTCCGAATGGCCAAAACCATACACGGGCGCGGTATCAACCAGCGTTATGCCTACATCGAGGGCTTCATGGATGGTGGCGATGGCATTGCGGTCATCCGGGCCCCCCCACATCCACCCGCCAATGGCCCACGTGCCCAGCGCGATGCGCGAGACGGGATTCTTGAGCCCCCGGATCTGGATGGTTTCCGTAACAGGCGCCTGCGTCATGAAATGCTCTCCCTTGTGGTAAAACGGTCGTGGCGATGGGGCGACCGCCCGCCATACTGTGCCACGGCACGGTACGCGGCGTTACCCACCCCGATGGAGCGGAGGCATGCGCGCCCCTCACCCGCTCCTGCCCCCCACAACACGAAGCGCGTGGCGGCGTTGCGTTCTTTTTGCGGCCGGGAGGGGGCGCACCCCTTCCGCAAGGCCGGTCCGCGCCGTATGGGTAGAGGCACATTACCTGTTACGGAGTGCCCCTTGCGCAAGACAGTCCTGCTCGCCCCCCTGCTCGTGCTGGCTGCGTGCGCGCATACTCCGGCCAACCAGGCCCACCGGGCCACCACACCGGTCGCGCAATATGCCAACGGGGCCGGGCCGCTGGCGGTCAACACCCACGTGCCCGATTTCGCCACCCGTAACTACGAGCCCTTCAACCGGCAGGACGTGATAGCCATCGCGCTGCGCGAATGGCGGCTGTTCGGCCAGCCGGTCAGCGATGACGACCCGCTGCTGCGCCCCGAACCCACCACGCCGGTGGTCAAGCCCGAGCGCACGGCCGGGCTGTGGCAGCGCGTGGGCGAATACTGGTGGATTGGACAGGACCCCGCCGAGACCGAATCCTCATGGGATGGCAAGCATGATGCAAACGGCCACATCACCGATTTCGTGCATGATGGCTATTATGCTTGGTCGGCGGCGTTCATCTCGTACGTGATGCGGGTGGCGGGTGCGAATGACCGCTTCGCCTATTCGCCCAACCACGCCACCTATATCAACGCCGCCGCCTCCGGGCAGGAAAAGGGCGTAAAAGCCCGCAACCCCGCCCGTTACGCGCCAAAGCCGGGCGACCTGATCTGCGTGGGGCGCGGGGCGAGCAAGTCGGTGCGCTTTCGTGACCTGCCCACGCCGCAGGGCTTTCCCGCCCATTGCGGCATCGTGGTGGCCGGGCCGCATGATGATGCGCCCTTTGGCCACGAGATCAGCATCATTGGCGGCAATATCGACGATGCCGTGGCCCTGACCCACGTGCCCGTAGGCCCCAATGGCCGCCTGACCGACAGGAATGGCAAAAGCCTCGATCCCCGCTATCCGTGGTGCGTGGTGCTGCAGGTGCACTACGATGCGGACCGCGAGCCGCAGGCCGATCAGTAAGGCAGGTTTTCAACTGCAAGCGTCAAAAAGAACGCCGCCTTTTTGCAAAAAGGCGGCGCCCAGAAACTTTTACTTCAATTCCGCAAGGCCACTCAGCCACGCGTCCATGGCAGTTCGGATGCCTGCCAGCCCGCAAGGCGGCCTCGGCTGCCCGTCGCATCTTCCGGCCCCTCGAAGCCGTCGGCCACGTTAAAAACATTGTGATAGCCCGCGTCATACGCCGCATGGGCAGCAGCCATGCTGCGCGCGCCGGAGCGGCAGATGAAATAGATCTCGTCGGTCTTGCCAATCCCGGCCTTTTCCAGCGTGGTCAGGAAGTCCGGGTTGACCTGGCCCGCAGGCGGCAGCTGCCAGCTGTCGCGCACCAGTTCGCGCCCCGCGCCGGAAAGGTCGGGCACGCCAATATGTTCCCATTCCATGGGGGTACGCACATCCACCAGATGGGCGTTGGGGCGGCCACTGACCGCAGCCCACGCGGCGGCGGGCGAGATATCGTCAATCATCATGTTTCCTTTCGGCTGGAAAAACCTGTGCAGCGGGGATATGCCAGCCCTGCCCCATTCCTGATAGTAAGGATGCAACAGGCACTGCATGGCCACCACCCCGGCCTGCGGTGCCGCATGGTACGACCCAGATCAAGCGAAGGTGCTGCCTTATGGCCGAAAGTGCAAATCCCGTCTCCTCCCCCAGTGCTGATATGCCCGCAGCCATCGGCCATACGCCGCTGATCCGTCTGCGCCATGCGTCAGACATCACGGGGTGCGAGATCTACGGCAAGGCGGAGTTCATGAACCCCGGCGGCTCGGTCAAGGACCGCGCGGCGCTGGCCATCATCGATGATGCCGAGCGCCGCGGCACGCTCAGGCCCGGCGGCACGATTGTCGAGGGCACGGCCGGCAATACCGGCATTGGCCTCACCCTCGTGGCCAATGCGCGCGGCTACCGCTCCATCATCGTCATGCCCGAGACCCAGAGCCGCGAGAAGATCGACTTCCTGCGCATGATCGGCGCCGACCTGCGCCTCGTGCCCGCCAAGCCCTTCCGCGATCCGGGCAACTACGTGCATGTCTCGCGCCGCCTGGCGGAAGAGACCGGCGGCGTGTGGGCCAACCAGTTCGACAACACCGCCAACCGCGAAGGCCACCGCCACACCACGGCGCCCGAGATCTGGCAGCAGATGGGCGGCAGGCTCGATGCCTTCACCTGTTCATGCGGCACCGGCGGCACGCTGGCGGGGGTGACGCTGGGGCTGGAGGATGAAGCCCGCAAGGCCGGCGTGGCCCGCCCGCGCATCGTGCTGGCCGACCCCGAAGGCTCGGGCCTGTATGGCTGGGTGAAGTCGGGCGACCTTTCGGTCAGCGGGTCTTCCGTGACCGAGGGCATCGGCCAGTCCCGCGTGACGGGCAACCTCGAGGGGCTGCATTTCGATGATGCCGTGCGCATCCCCGACCCCGAGGCGCTGGAGCAGATCTACAGCCTGCTGATCCATGAAGGGCTTTCGGTTGGCGGGTCGGCGGGCATCAACATCGCCGCCGCCATCCGCGTGGCCCGCGCCATGGGGCCGGGGCACCGCATCGTCACCATCCTGTGCGATGGGGGGGCGCGCTACCAGTCCAAGCTGTTCAACCCGGAATTCCTGCGCGGCAAAAACCTGCCCGTGCCATCCTGGCTGGCCTGAAAAGGCTGCGGTCACAGGCATTGAAACGGAGTGAAACACCGGGTGCGGGCCGCTGCGCCATGGTGTAGGATAAGCGCATGAACCCGCTGCCGCATATCCTCATCATTGATGATGACCGTGAGATCCGTGACCTGCTGGCACGCTTCCTCGAACGCAACGAACTGCGCGTCACCACCGCGCGTGACGGGCAGGAGGCCCGCCGCCGGTGGGGGGAAGGGCATTACCAGCTGGTCATCCTCGATCTCATGCTGCCGGGCGAGAGCGGGCTGGACATCTCGCGCTGGCTGCGCACGCAGGCCAACGTGCCCATCGTGATGCTCACCGCCATGGGCGATGATACCGACCGCATCATCGGCCTTGAACTCGGCGCGGATGACTACGTGCCCAAGCCCTTCAACCCGCGCGAGCTGCTGGCGCGCATCCGCGCCGTGCTGCGCCGGGCCAGCGACACGCCCGACCCGCGCAGCGTGCCGGTGCTGCACACGCTGCGCTTTGCGGGCTGGTCGCTCGATACCGGGCGCCGGCGGCTGCACAACCCCGAAGGGGTGGAAGTGCCCCTGACCGGCGGCGAATACGACCTGCTGCTTGCCCTGCTCGAACGCGCCAACCGGGTCATGACGCGCGACATGCTGTTCGACCTGCTGCGCGGGCGGCAGGCCGGTCCGTTCGATCGCGCCATTGACGTGGCCATCAGCCGCCTGCGCCGCAAGCTTGAAGATAACGGCCGCAACGCGCAGCTGATCAAGACGGTGCGCGGCGGGGGCTACGTGCTCGCAGCAGAGGTCGAGCGCAGCTGACCCGCCCCATGCAGCCGCTCTCCGGTTCCTCCTTCCTGTCCGCGCCACCACCTGAGGAAAAGCCGCCGGGTGCGTGGCCGCGCCTGTGGCGGCGCCTCCTGCCGCAGTCGCTTGCCGCGCGCACCACGCTGCTGCTGATCGGGGGCCTGGGCATCATCCAGATCATCGGGCTGACCATCCACGCGCTGGACCGGTTCGATTTTGACCAGCGCATGATCTATGAGCGCGCGCGCAGCAAGATGTTCACCTATTACCGCGCCATCGTGGAGACCGCGCCCTCGGACCGTGACCGCGAGCTTGCGGCCCTGCCCCTGCCTGATAGCGTGCACATCACGCTGACCCCCGGCCCCGAGCCGGACATGATCAACGCCATGGCGCTGCCGCCCCGCCCCCAGCACCACATGCCGCCGGGTGAGTGGAACGGCGGCCACATGCCCGATGACATGGGGCCGGTGCCCTTCAGCCACGGTGGCCCGCACGGGCCGGGTGGCCCCTTTGGCCCCGACAGCCCCGGCGGCCCGCATGGATTCGGCCCGGAAAATGACCCCGGCATGGGGCCGCTGCCGCAATCGATGCGCCCCGAGCAGGTGCTGATCTCGCCCGCATCGGGGCGCAGGCGGGCGGTGGCCTTCCTCCTGCCCGATGAGCGGCGGTGGGTCACGATCCATTACATCCTGCCCCGGCCCAGCCCGTTCCGCTCGCCCACCTTTCCCATCGCCTTCCTCATCATGACCTTCGCAGGTGGCATCCTGATCCTGTGGGGCGTGCGCAGGCTGATCGCGCCGGTCAGCACGCTCGGCGCCGCCGCCGAGGAGCTTGGCCGCAACGTCAACGCGCCCCCCATGCCCGAGGACGGGCCCAGCGAGGTGGCGCGCGCCGCCCATGCCTTCAACACCATGGCGCACCGCATCCGCCGCTACCTGACCGACCGCACACTGATGCTGACCGCCATCGGCCACGACCTGCGTACGCCGATCACGCGCCTGAAGCTGCGCGCCGAGTTCATCGAGGATGACGAGATGCGGACCAAGATGCTGGCCGATCTTGATGAACTCGAGGCCATGGTGGCCGCCACCCTGGCCTTTGGCCGCGATGCCTCGCAGCGCGAGCCGATGGGGCAGGTCAACCTGACCGCCCTGCTGCAGACCATTGCCGATGAAGCCGCCGAGACCTATCTCGATGCGGCGGACAACATCGCATTTTCATCGGAAATGCCCGACGTGCTGGTGCGCGCGCGCCCCATGGCGCTCAAGCGCGCGCTGAGCAACCTCGTGACCAACGCGATAAAATATGGCGATGGCGTGCGGATCGTGCTGCTGCCGCCCCACAAGGGCACGGGCGAGGACGACGCTGAATCGACCGTGACCATCCTGATCGAGGATGACGGCCCCGGCCTGCCCAGCGAGGATCTCGAGCGCATGTTCGACCCCTTCGTGCGCGCCGAGCAGAGCCGCAACCGCGAAACCGGCGGCACGGGGCTGGGCCTGTCCATCTCGCGCAATATTATCTGGGGGCTTGGTGGCGATATCCGGCTAGGCAACCGACACCCGCATGGATTACGTGTGACGGTCACACTTGTCTGCTAAGGTCCGATTCCAGTACGGACAATTCAGGATATAGCGCTCGATGCCGGACAGAACACACCGTTATCAGGTCTCCCTTCTCTGGACCGGAAACGGCGAACATGACGGGGCTTCCCGGCAGGCCCATCATCAACGCAGCTACGAGCTGCACTGCACGGGCCGGCCGGTCATTGACGGCTCGGCCTCCCCCGCCTTTCGCGGCGACTCCCAGAAATGGAACCCCGAAAAGCTTCTGCTCGGCGCGCTGTGCGCGGATCACCAGCTCTGGTTCATCCACCTGTGCACGGCGATGGGAATCGGCATCCTGTCCTATGCCGACCATGCCGAGGGCATTCTGGAGGAGTTCGAGGACGGGTCATTTTCCTTCACGCAGGTGATCCTGCGGCCCCACGCCGCGCTTTCCACCGCGCATGACGTGCAGCAGGTGATCGACCTGCACCATGATGCCGCCATGCGCAGCTGCATCGCGCGCTCGGTACGCTTTCCCGTGACGTGCGAGCCACGCGTGACCAGCGCGCAATAATTTCTTGCCGCAAGCAGGCGGTTGATGGCATTGCCCGATAATGCTTGATCGTCTGTATGCCCGCGTCACTGCCCTCGCCGCCAGCCGGCATGCCGTTATCTGGCTGGCAGTGCTCGCTTTTGCCGAGGCCAGCGTCTTTCCGCTGCCGCCCGACATCATGCTGCTGCCCATGGTGCTGACACAGCGCGAGCGGGCCTTCCGGCTGGCCGCCATCTGCACCGCGGCCTCCGTGGCGGGGGCGGTGCTGGGCTGGTGCATCGGCTCGTTCCTGCTGGAATACGCGGCCATGCCAATCGTGCATTTCTATCATGCCGAACACACATTGCAGACCCTGCAGGACCGCTTCCGCGAATGGGGGGTGTGGATCATCCTCATCAAGGGGCTGACGCCCATCCCGTTCAAATTCGTCACCATTGCCAGTGGGGCCGCGCATCTGTCGCTGGTGCCGTTCCTGCTGGCCTGCGCGGCAACACGCGGCGCGCGCTTCTTCCTGCTTGCAGCCCTGCTGCGCCGCTATGGCGCGCCGATCCAGGGCTTTATCGAGCAGCGCCTGCCGCTGGTGGCCGGGCTGTTTGCCGTCGTGCTGGTGGGTGGCATCGTGGCGCTGAAATACATCTGAGGGGCACCCCTGCCCGCGTGATGGTGTTCGCCCGCCGCAGGCCGTGATAGGGTGCCGATCGTGATTTTCAGCCCGCGCGGCGTTGCCCGCGCGGTTCTTGTTACCAACGGGTGGGAGCATCATTCATGCCGCAGCAGGTTGCCGTCATTACCGGAGCGGGCGCGGGAATCGGCCGCGCCACGGCCCGCACACTGGCCCGGGCCGGGTGCGATGTCGCCCTGCTGGGCCGCAACCGCGACCGGCTCAATGACGCCGCCGCCGAACTGCGCGAACTCACCGTGCGCACCCATATCGTCTGCGCCGACGTGGCCGATGCGGCGGCAGTGGAACAGGCAGCCGAGGAAATAGAGGAAAAGCTCGGCCCCATCACGCTGTGGATCAACTGCGCGGGTGCGACCGTAACCGGGCAGGTCGCAGCCCTTGAGGCCGATGAGATCCGCCGCGCGACCGAGGTCACCTATCTTGGCACCGTCAACGGCACGCGCGCGGCCCTGACGCGCATGCGCCGTCGTGGGCATGGCACCATCGTCAACCTCGACCGGCTGGCCAGCCTGCGGCCGCCGCCGCTGCAGGCGGTGGAAAACGGGGCGCGTGCCGCCGTGCGCGCCTTCTCCGAGAGCATCCGGCCTGAAATCCTGCATGATGGCGACCGCATCCATATCGCGCTGGTGCACCTGCCCGCCATCAACACGCCGCGCTTTTCATGGACACGCAACCACACCGGCAAGCGCCTCAAGCCGATGGGGCCGGTCTATGAGCCTGAAATCGCCGCCGAGGCCATCTGCCGCGCCGCCTTCGGGCGCGAGCGTGATATCTGGGTTGGCCTGTCGGGCGTGTACAACTGGGCGCTGTCCACCTTCCTGCCCGGCCTGTCGGACCGCTGGCTGTCGGGCAAGGGCTACGCGAAGCAGCTGGAAAAAACCCCGGTGGCTGGCAATGAGCCCGATGACCTGTATGAAACCGTGCCCGGCGCCTATGCCGCCCATGGCCGGTTTGACATGGTCACGCGCAAGGCCATGCCGTTCCTGCTGACCAGCCGCCACGCCCAGTTTGCCACCGTAACGGGGCTGATGGGCATCGTGCTGCTGGCCCTGCGCCACAAGAAAAACTGAAACAAGACAAAAGTTTCTGGTGAAGCTTTTTTCAAAAAGCTTCAAGGAACGCCGCCTTTTTGCAAAAAGGCGGCACCCAAAAACTTTTATCTGTAAAACGCCCTTCCCGCTCAGGCGGGAATGGACGTGCGTGCCTCAGTCGTGCTGCGGCACAGATCACCCGCCCACACCCACCAGTGCGCACCAGCCTGCTGCACGACGGCCTGCGCCGCACGGGCGACCTCGGGGCTGTCGAACAGGGCAAAGCACGTGGCGCCCGAGCCACTCATGCGTGCAAGGCGGCAGCCGGGTGCGGCCCGCAGGGCATCGAGCACGGTCACGATTTCCGGGCAGATGGCGCAGGCGGCCTCCTGCAGGTCATTGGTCTGGGCATCAAGGTCGCGCACCATATCGGCCAGCGTGGCCCAGGCGGGCGGCAGCGTGGCGCGGGGGGTAAAGACCGGCGCGCGGGCCCTGAACACCTGCGGGGTGGAGACGCTCTGCCCGCAATTGACCAGCATCATGCCACAGGGCGGGAGATGGGGCGCGGGTGAGAGTTCCTCACCGATTCCCTCCATGCGCGCCGCACACTGATCGAGGCAGACCGGCACATCCGCGCCAAGCCGCGTGGCCAGCGCCATGAGTGTTGCGCGTGGCAGGTCAAGATTCCACACCCGCAGCAGCAGCCGCAGGGCCGCAGCCGCATCAGCCGAGCCACCGCCAATGCCCGAGGCCACGGGCAGTTCCTTGTGCAGCGTGATCGCGACATCCGGCAGGGCACGCGCGGCATCCGCGCCAATCTGTTCGCGCAGGATCGCCCCTGCGCGCACGATCAGGTTATCGGCACAGTCCTCGCCGCCCAGCCCGGCGGAAAACCGGCCCTTGATGTCAAGCGCCACATGGCCGCCGCGCCCGCTGCCCGTTGTCAGGTCCAGCCGATCCGCAGCGCCTGCGAATACGGCAAGGCTGTCAAGCAGGTGATAGCCATCCGCCTGCCGTCGCCCCGTGACATGCAGGTACAGGTTGATCTTGGCATGAGCCAGTTCGTGCAGCGACGACATCAGTGACGGGTTCCATTTGGCTGGGAAGGAGAGGAAGGCGGCATTGCCACCGGCTTGAGGTCGGCGGGCAGGGCCATGGGCCTGTGGGCCTGCCAGGCATGGGCATAGTCCAGCGCCGCCGTGATCTTGCGGCGATCCATCGGGTCGGGCTGGAACTGGATGGCGTTCTGCCATTCATTGACCGCCTCCAGCCTGCGGCCCGCCATCCAGTAGGCCACGCCAAGGTGGTAGTTGATGGCCGGGTCCTGCGGCATCTGCTCCACCGACTGCTCGAGCAGCGGCAGGCCCTCCGCTACGTGGCCCAGCCGCATGAGCACCCAGCCCACGCTGTCGCGGATCTGGTTATCAGACGGGGCAAGTGCGAGCGCGCGGCGCAGGTAAGATTCGGCCAGAGCCGGGTTCTCGCCGTGCTCGACCATGGAATAGCCAAGGTAGTTCAGCAGTTCCGCCTCGTTGGGCGCAAGCTGGAGGGCATGCTGCAACAGCACCCGCGCCTGCGGCCAGTGGTTCTGGCGCTCCTGCGCTATGGCCTGGCCAAACAGCAGCCGCCAGTCATCGCCTTCCAGCCGGTGGGGGGTGAGTGCGGTGGCATGCTGGTAGGCATCAAGGGCTTCGGGCCATTTCTGCTGGTCGAGCAGGGCATCGCCAAGGCTGCTCCACAACGTGCGGTTATCGGGGGACTGGCGCAGCAGGTCGCGCAGTTCCTGCGCCGCCTGCTCCTTGTGGCCCAGCACCACGTCAAGATCGGCCTGCTCGGCGCGGTAGACGGGCAGCAGCGGGTCACTGGCCGGGGCGCCATCAAAGGCGGCGCGCGCCTGGCGGTCCTGCTTGCGGGCATGCAGCATGGAGGAGAGCAGCAGCCGTGCCTCCGAATCCGCGGGGTCAAGGGTAAGCGCCATGCGCAGCATCATCTGCTCGGTGCCGCGCAGGGTGCCGATTTCCATCGCGGCATCGCCCGCCGCGCGGTCTTCATCCGCACCCTCATGGGCATAAAGCTGCTGGTCGATCAGCAGCGCCACCAGCCCGTAAGCCTGCGCCAGGCCCTGAGTCGCGTGGCTCACCACCGGGTGCTGGAGCATGGCCATGATGTTGCCGCGCGCCGTTTCCAGCACCGGCATGGCCGCGATGCGCTGGTTGATCAGGTCGCGCGCCGCCGCCTCCTGCCCCTGGGTGACGAGCCAGCGCGCCATGACGATTGTGGTGAACAGGTCGCCACTGCCCTTTTCCGCCGCCTGCCGGAACAGCGTATCGGCACGCATCTGCATGCCGCCAAGCTGGGCGATCAGGGCCGAGTGCAGGGTATAGTAGCCGCCCAGCCGGGCATCGACCTCGGCTGGCGCAAGGGCGGCGAGGGCCTCGTCCGTCTTGCCCGCGCCCTGCAGCGCCCAGGCGCGCAGCAGTGGGCGCAGCAGGCCCATGATCTGGTCGGCCGGCGCGTTCTGGTAATGCGTCACCGCCTCATCCCACTGCCCCGCAAGGGCTGCAGCATTGCCCATGATCAGTTCGGGCATCACGCCGGGGGGCTGCGCATGGGCAAGGGCTGCCGCCTGCGGGCTGCCTGCAAGGATGCTGTAGAAAAACGCCCGCTCGCCAAACAGCCGGAAGGTGGGCGCAAGCCCTGCCGCCACGCCATAGGCCCGCGCAGCCTCGGCATTGTCGCCCTCGGCCGCGGCCACGTTGCCCACGAGCAGGTTGGTGGCCAGATCCTGCCTGCCCGCCTCGATGATGGGGTCAACCGGCGGGGCGGCCCGCATTTCACGGTTGGGAATCCCGGCAAGGAGCGGTACAACAAGGGAGGCCACGACCATGCGTGACAGACGAGGTAAGAGCATGACGCCAGAATCTATCGCGTGCGGCGTCCGCTGCCAAACCCTGAGCGGGGAGGCAGGACGGCGCGCGGCTGCATGGCCCGTGCCCGTGCGGGATATATCCATCCGATGACTGATTCCCTGTCCCTGTTACGCCTTTATGTAGAGTGGGGCGCGGATGACGCGCTGGACCCCGCCCCGCATGACAGGCTCGCGCTTCCCACGCCGCAGCACAACCCTGCCCCTTCTGCACAGCCCCTCCCCATACAGCCAGATGCGGGGAATGGACACCCAAAACCCGCCCGCAGGCCCCGCCCGCCCCCGCCGCCCTCGCGCGCCACGCTGATTGACGAGGCGGTCGCAGCCGCCCACGCGGCGGCGGCGGCGGCCGATACGCTGCCCGCGCTGCGCGCGGCCATAAACGGCTTCGAGCCCTGCGGGCTGCGGGCCACCGCCACCCATAGCGTGTGCGTGGAAGGCCCCGAACAGGCCCCGCTGATGCTGATTGGCGAGGCGCCGGACGCGGATGAGGACCGCAGCGGCCATCCCTTCGCGGGGGAAGGCGGCGCGCTGGTCGCGACCATGTTCGCCAGCATCGGCATTGACCGCGCCGACCTGCTCGCCGCCCCCATCATTCCGTGGCGGCCGCCCGGCGGCAGGCCGCCTTCGGTGGCGGAGGCGCGGATCTGCCTGCCCTTTATCCAGCGCGCCATCGTGCTCGCGCGGCCGGGGCGGGTGGTGCTGCTTGGCAACCTCGCCGTCTCCCTCATCACGGGGCAGGACACCACGGCCGCGCGCATGCGCGGGCGGTGGCGCGACATCACCCTGCCCACCGGCCCAGATGGCACCCCCGCCACCACGCTGCCAGCCCTTTGCATGCGCCATCCCTTCCAGTTGCGCGCCAGCGCCACGGCACGGCGCGATGCGTGGAAGGACATGCTGCTCATACGCGAAACAATCGGAAACATGCCCTTGAAATCATAAAGGGTATTAACATAATCATTCCGGCATATTAGCCTGCGGAAATTAGCTATTCATTGCTGTTTGCGCATAAGTTTTACGGCGTTTACATAAGTTCCCCCATTCTGTTCTGAAAACTTATTTACCGCCACGAAATGCGTTAGCTATTGCTTTCCCCGCGCGCACGGCTTACATCCGCTTCGCCATGCGAGGGACAATCAATACCCCCCATCACGCGGTGGCAGCCTTTCTGGCTGGCGCCGCATTTCTGGCAGGAGCGGCGTTCGCGCCGTTGCGTGCCCAAACAGTGGCGCCCGGCCGGCTGGACGATGATCCAGCCAGCCATGGCGACCATAACGAGGAAACGGCGCTCGCCCTTCCACGCCTGCACGCGCATGGTAACGCCGGGATGCCACGCCCGCTCTCGCCCGAGGATGTCAGCCACATCCGCCGGGTGTTCCGCCTGCAGGCCGATGGCAAATTCGATGCCGCCATCCGCGAGACCGCTTCCATCCATGATGACACCCTGCTGGGCGACATCCTGGCAGCCCGCTACCTCAACCCGGCCTATCACCCCAATGCGGGGCAGCTCCGGCTGTGGCTGCGCACGTTCTCGGGCCTTGCGGATTCACCGGCCATCTATTCCATGCTGGCCGCCATGCCCGCGACAGTGCGTGGAGGCCCACTCCCCCCCGCCCCCGCGCATGACATGCTGGACAGCAGCCGCCCGCCGCAGCACATCCACCTGCCGGAGGAGGATGACCCCTCGCTGCGGGTGTTCACGCGCAACAGCATGCTCGACCGCACCGTGCGCGAGCGCGCGGCCCAGGGCGTAAAGGGCGCGCGCAGCGCCCTGCACCTGATTGCCATCACACCGGGCATGAACGACCTGTATGCCGCCCATCTGCATGCCGAAATTGCCATGACGCTGTTCAGCAGCGGCGCAAACCGGCTTGCCATGTCAATTGCACGCGCTGCGTTTGAAAAATCCGGCCAACGGCTCGGGCTTGCGGGCTACGTGGCCGGCCTGGCCGCCTGGCGGCAGGGCCGCGCCGACATTGCCGAGCCCCTGTTCGAGGCCGCATCGCGCGCCAGCCTGACGCCAGGCAGCATCCGCGCGGGGGCGGCCTACTGGGCGGCCCGCGCGCACCAGGCGACAGGCGATGTGGCAGCCTATCGCCCTTGGCTGCACCGGGCGGCGGCGGCGCCACATACTTTCTATGGCCTGCTGGCCTCACAGATTCTGGGCCTGCGGGCCTCACCGGCCAACCGGTCGGCCCACACGCCCGATACCATCAGCACCGATGCCGACATGACGCTTGCGGCAGCCCAGCAGACCATCCATGCGGGCAGCCCGGTCCTGGGTGAAATCGATATCGAGGCGGTCGCCGCGACCCCTGCCGGGCGCAGGGCGTTTGCCCTGATGCAGGTGGGCGAGCGCGAGCGGGCGGAGGCCGCGCTGCGACGGCTGTGGCCCGACATCCAGAACGACGCCGCCCTGTGCCATTCCACCCAGATGGTGGCTGATGCCATGGGGCTTAAGGACCTGGCATCGCAGATGCTCATGCTGATCGACACGAACGAGAGCGAGCACAGTACCCACGCCGCCCGCTTCCCGCTGCCGCCGCTCCAGCCCGAGCATGGCTTCCGCATGGACCCGGCACTCGTCTATGCGCTGACCCGGCTGGAATCCAATTTCGACAGCAATGCCGTTTCCGGCTCCGGGGCGCATGGGCTGATGCAGGTCATGCCGGTTACCGCCGGTTTTGTGGTGCATGACAAGGACCGCTTCACCCGCCGCCCCGCCGACCTGCACGACCCCGCCACCAACCTCGACATAGGGCAGCGCTACGTGCTCTACCTTGCCCAGCTTTCCACCCAGGCGGGGAGCACGCATGTGCCCGCGGGCGGCGACATGATCCGCATGCTGGCCAGCTATAACGCCGGTCCCTCGGCCATCTCGCGCCGGAGTGCGACGATGGACGAGGATGAAGACCCGCTGCTCTATATCGAGAGCCTGCCCAATGGCGAGACGCGCGACTATGTGCGCCGGGCCTTTACCTATCTGTGGATCTATGCCGACAGGCTCGGTGTTGCCGCCCCCTCGCTCGAGGCGATGGGCCGCAATGAATGGCCCGGCTTCGGGGCCGAGATGGCCATGGCCGGCCATGCGGGCCATACAATCCATTAAGATGAGAATTTTGGGCGCCGCCTTTTTTAAAAGGCGGCGTTCTTTTTGAAGCCTAAAGCCTTACCAAAAACTTCCTTACGTTCCGGCTGGCCGCTTCAGTTCTCGGCCAGAAGCTGGCGGCTGGCCTGCACGCGCACCACGCGGCGGCCTTCCATTTCCAGCACCTCGAACAGCCAGCCCGAGAATACGACCTTGTCCCCCTTCGCGGGCACGCGGCGCAGCAGGGCCAGCACAAGCCCCGCCAGCGTGTGGTAGCTGCCCTCGGCTGGCAGGTCGGACAGGCCGAGGCGGTCCTTGACCTCATCAGCGGGCATGGCGCCATCGAGCACGAGCACATCGTCATGCGCCAGGCGCTGTGGCGGGGTATTGCCCGGTTCGTGCTGCTCGCCCACGATCGCGCCAAACAGGTCGGATGAGGTCACGATCCCCTCGAACGAACCATATTCATCAAGCACCAGCGCCATGCCCAGCGGTGAGGCCCGCATGCGCTCGAGCATGTCAAAGGCGGAGAGCGTGTCAGGCACCGAGATGGGGTGGCGCAGCCCGATCTCGACCGAGGGGCTCTTGCCATCAAGGAACCGATCAAGCATGTCCTTGGCTAGGATCACGCCCACGGGATTGTCCACCCCGCCTTCGCACACCACGATGCGCGAATAGGTAGTCGAGCGCAGCACCTGCAGCAGTTGCGCACGCGGCACATGGCGTTCCACCCAGCACAGTTCGGTGCGTGGCGTCATGATGGCGCGGACCGGGCGCTCGGCCAGGCGCAGCAGGCGCTCGATCATGTCGCGCTCCTCCTGCTCCAGCACGCCCGCCTGGGCACCCTCGGCAATATAGGCGCGCAGTTCCTCCACCGAGACCGACTGGCGAATCGCATTGCCAATGCCCATCAGCCTGAGCACCAGCTCCGATGAGCGGCCAAGCAGCCACACGATGGGGCGCGTGAACCAGGCCATCCACTCCAGCAGCAGCGACAGGCGGGCGGCAATGAGTTCAGGCTGGCGCAGCGCGATCTGCTTGGGCACCAGTTCGCCCAGCACCAGCATGACCGCCGTAATGGCGCTGACCACGAGGAACATGGCCAGTTCATCGGCAATCGAGCGCAGGGCCGCTATGTGCGAAAGCCACCGGCTGACACCGGCCTCGATGCTGTTGCCGCCAAACGTGCCCTCGAGAATCGAGACCAGCGTCATGCCGATCTGGACGGTGGGCAGAAAGCTCTGCGGGTCGCCCGCCAGTTTCAGTGCGCGGTCCGCCCCCTTGGTGCCATCACGCGCAAGAATGGCAAGCCGCGCCCGGCGGGCGGAAATCAGCGCCAGTTCGCCCATGGCAAAAAGCCCGTTGAGCAGAACGAGGCACAATATGACAATCAGGGAAACAAGCATGATCCCACGCTCTTACAGCATATTCAGCCCGGCGGGCATATTTTGCCCCCAACCCGCGCGCAAAAGAAAAGGCGGAGCATATGCCCCGCCTTCCCTTAACCATCCGGTCGATGTGATGCCGGAATGCGTAATCAGTCGGCTGCGTCCGCCGTCTCGGCCGGGGTCGCGACCTTCTTCACGCGCGGCGGGGCCGCAGGCTTCTTGCGGGCGGCAAGCTCGGCCATCTTGGCATCGACGTGCTGGGTAAACACGTATTCAGCCGGGCGCTGGTGGTCGAGCGAGATTTCCGGCGCCATCGGCTTTTCCGTCTCGGGACCGAACAGCGCAACCTTGGCGATGTGCCACGGGCGGCGCACCGCATCCATCACAGCAGTCGACTCGTAGCCCGAATGGACCATGCAGTCGGCGCATTTTTCGTAATTGCCGGTGCCGTAGGCATCCCAGTCGGTATCGGTCATGAGCTCGTTGAAGCTCTTGGCGTAACCTTCACCCAGCAGGTAGCACGGGCGCTGCCAGCCAAACGGGTTGCGCAGCGGCTTGCCCCACGGCGTGCAGTGATACTGCTCGTTGCCCGCCAGGAAGTTGAGGAACAGCGGCGACTGCGTGAAGCGCCACTTCTTGCCCTTGCCCAGGCGGAAGATGTCGCGGAACAGCTGCTTGGTCTTCTGCCGGTTGAGGAAGTGCTCCTGATCGGGCGCACGCTCATAGGCATAACCCGGCGCGGTCATGATGCCGTCCACGCCCATGGCCATCACTTCATCAAAGAAGGTGGCGATGCGCTTGGGGTCGGCCCCATCGAACAGGGTGCAGTTGATCGACACGCGGAAGCCGCGCGCCTTCGCCTTCTTGATCGCGGCCACGGCGCGCTCGTACACCCCGTCCTGGCAGACGGAGGCATCGTGCATCTGCGGGTCGCCATCAAGGTGCACATCCCACGAGAAGAACGGATTCGGCTCGTAATCGTCCATCTTCTTTTCAAGAAGGAGGGCGTTCGTGCACAGATATACGTACTTCTTGCGCGCGATCAGCCCGCGGATGATCTCGGGCATTTCCTTGTGCAGCAGGGGCTCGCCGCCAGCCACGGCAATAACGGGCGCACCGGCCTCGGTATCCGCATCAAGGCATTCCTGCACGCTCAGGCGCTGGTTCAGGATCTGCGCGGGGTAGTCGATCTTGCCGCAACCGGCGCATGCCAGGTTACAGCGGAACAAGGGCTCGAGCATAAGCACGAGCGGATAACGTTTACGCCGCGTGACATGCTGCTTGACAACATAGGCGCCGACGCGGACTGCCTGCATAATAGGAACGGCCATGAAACCTCTGCTCCTGCACCGGCCCAACCGCCGGTCTCATATTTCAAGTCTGGTAGGTCGGACTATGGACACATCCACCTACAAGAAAACAAGCCCAACATCACTCAGCCGTGCACACAGAGCATGCCGAGAATGCGAACTTGTACGACACATGAAGCCTTTCGCGAGGGTATAGGACAGAAACCATCCTGTATTCAATTGCTATTGCCTTCAGTGTTGCCAATTAACAACAGTCAGGGAATTAGAGACTGTATTTGCACGCCTAACCGGAGTAACACATCGCGATTACGCTAAGGTCGCCATGGTCTGTTTGCCATGAGCCGCCATTCATCGCCGCCGGGGCAGCCCCGCCCGGCCCCTTGCCGGGGCGTGGGGCCTAACCGAAAACCGGGTCGGTTCCTCCCATATGGGCAAGGGCCGACACAGAACAATGGACGCGAACATCATGGATCAGACCAAACCCGCGATTCCGACCCTTGGGCGCTACGCCCAGCTTGACCGGGTGCAGTGGCCGCACGACATGCGCAACCTCTCGGTCGAGCAGCTCAAGCAGCTTGCGGAGGAACTGCGGTCGGAGACGATCGATACCGTGTCCACCACCGGTGGCCATCTTG